>CAZBLP010000098.1:0-1508 GCA_964492825.1 uncultured bacterium | reverse complement strand
AAAATTATCAAAACTTGCAAAAAATGAAAGTTTTGATAATTCTTGGGGCGGAAGGAGAAATGAGATAATTCTTTTTTTACTTTGACTAAATAACGGCAGTAAAGCGAATATTTTGCCGATAATTAGCGGGTTTATGTTGTCGATTGAGTGATAGATTTATTTTGCTTTGTGGGATGTATGTATGTAACGGAGCTTACTTTCCCTTACTGCTTTATTTTTACTATTTCTCCAACAACCATTCAAATACATTTTTGTGAACTATTCCATTTCTGCTTTGAGTGAAATTATCGGTTGTTAATAAGAATTTAGGATAATTATCTTTTGTTGCTTCCAACGTTGCAAATTCTCGTTCCCGAGTTTCCTCGTTCGATATTTCCCAAGAAACTTGATAATATTCAATCTCTCCGTTTGGATTTTTGACTGTAAAATCAATTTCCGCGTTGCGTAATCGTCCGGTCCAAACTTTATATCCTCTTCTTAATAATTCAAGATAAACAACGTTTTCAAGAATATGTCCTTTGTCCGCTGTTCTTTCTCTGCCGAGTAGAATATTTAGCAATCCGACATCTACAATGTAATATTTTTCCAATGTCGCAAGTTGTTTTTTCCCTTTAATATCAAAGCGATGAACTCTATAGAACACAAAACTTTCCACAAGATATTCAATGAATTTTTCAACTGTTCGATGATGAATAATTTGATTATCCGCCCTTAGTGCCTTAGAAATACTATTGGGAGAAACAATACTACCAATATTGCTCGCTAAAAATCTGACAAGGTTACCAAACGCCCTTTTTTCATAAATTTTATGGCGTTGGGCAATATCCTTTTCAATGATTGTTGTATATAGCGCATCCAAATACTCATATATTTTATCATACCCTTCTTCTCTTAAATCAATTCCTTTTGGCAGAGAAGTTTCGTTTACATAATCATAAAACAAGGCTTCATAGTTTAAGTATTTGTTGCTTATATCTACTTTTCTTCCTTGCAAGTATTCTGAAAACGAGAATGGTAATAACGAGATTTCAATGTATCTTCCGCTCAATAATGTTGCTAACTCACTTGACAATAAATTCGCATTAGAGCCGGTAATATAAATATCCGTATTTTCCGTGGCGTAAAGTCCGTCAACAAGTTTTTCAAAGCTATCAATATTTTGTATCTCGTCAAGGAAGATATAGTTCATTTTATTTGGCTTTAACTTGGATTTTATTTCAAAGTAAAGTTTGTCCCACGATTTGTTAAGAAAATTCTCGGGCAACTCAAAATTGTAAAATTGTATTTGCGAGGCGGGTATTTTTTCTTTTCTTAAATCATCTTTAAAAATTTGCAGAAGAGTGGATTTGCCGGAACGACGCAATCCGGTTACAACTTTTATTATATCTTTATCCTTATACGACAGTAACTTATCGAGGTAATATTTTCTTCTAATTTTTTCAATCATAATGTAAATATACATTAAAATTATCAAAACTTGCAAAAAATGAAAGTTTTGATAATTCTTG
>CAZBLP010000097.1:0-1520 GCA_964492825.1 uncultured bacterium | reverse complement strand
AGATTCAAGAACCAATTTTACCAGTCTGTAAACATTTGAAGTTTTTTCATCTCTCGGACTTCCTGAAATACCTAATATTTTCATAGAGCCTCCTTTTCTGTTGCAATAAAGTTTCTTATATTTTCATAAATACCTTTCAACAATCTCTTTCTTGCTTCAATACTTGTCCATGCAATATAATGATAATGAATAAATTTAGACGGGATTTAATAATTTTTATAACTTATCCTTGTAAAATGAATATCCAAATTCATCAAGTTTTTCGTATGGAATAAAAAATAATGCACCTGAATTAATACAATATCTTAATCCAGTTGGTTTTGGTCCATCATTAAAAACATGCCCAAGATGAGAATTAGCAAATCTACTTCTAACTTCAGTTCTTTTCATAAAAAAAGAATTATCATCTTTTTTTACAATAAAATATTCATCAATAGGTTTTGTAAAACTTATCCAGCCTGTACCTGAATCGAATTTAGCTTTTGAAGAAAAAAGTGGTTCACCTGAGACAATATCCACATAGATACCTTTTTTATGATTATTCCAGTATTTATTGTTAAATGGTGGTTCTGTGCCGTTTTTTTGAGTTATCATAAATTGAAGAGGAGTTAAGAGCTCTTTTAATTTTGATATATCAGGTTTTTTATATCCTATCCAATACCTTTTTCTTTCAGGAAATAGTCTGAATTTTTTATGATTTGACCAGATTGAATACAAAAATTTATCTCTTCCTGATGAATTATGATAAAACCTAAATCTAACAGGACAGGTTTTGTAATAATTTTGATGATAATCTTCAGCTTTATAAAATGCTTTTGCTGGTAAAATTTTTGTTACAATAGGTTTGGTAAAAATTTTAGATATTTCTATCCTTCTTTTTGATTCTGCTGCTAAATTCTTCTGATATTCATCTTTATAAAAAATTGCTGTGTGATACTGGGAACCTTTATCAAAAAATTGTCCTCTTTCATCTGTGGGGTCAATATGTTTCCAGAAATATTCAAGTAATCTTTCAAAAGAGATTTTTGTTGAATTATATTTAATTAGAACAGCTTCATAATAACCTGTTTTTCCAGAACAAACTTCTTTATAAGTAGGATTTTCTACATTTCCTCCAGTATAACCTGAAACAGCATCAATAACACCAGGTAATTTTTCAAACTCATATTCCATACACCAGAAACAACCTCCTGCAAAAATAGCTTCTTTGATTTTGGTATTCAAGGTTTTCCCCCATAAATTTGAAAACATTAGAATTAAAATAATAACTAAAAATTTTTTCATTTTTATCCTTAAATTAATCTGTAGATTCAAGAACTAATTTTACCAGTCTATAAACATTTGAAGTTTTTTCATCAATTTTCTAACGTTTTTTGAATTGTTAACAAATAAGTATTAATATGTCAATTTTTACTATAAGCTAATGTCTTAAAATAGTTTTAAAGATTGTGTTGATAACATTTTATATTTTTAGAGGCAAAATTTGATTTAGATGGGTTTAAAATTTTAGGCTGGAATTC
>CAZBLP010000096.1:0-1560 GCA_964492825.1 uncultured bacterium | reverse complement strand
TTATCGGTCTGAAATCGCTCTTTTTCGCTACTTTTCATATGCCGACCGTTAGCCAATATATAAAAAATGAGAAAAACAGTGTTAATAGTATTTGCAATTTTGACAAGTTTATCAATTTATGCACAGGATATTTCAGGTAAATGGAATGGAATATTGAAAGTTCAAGAAATTCAATTAAGATTAATTTTCAATATATCCCAGACAGACTCTGGTTATATCTCAACGATGGACAGCCCCGATCAGGGAGTAAAAGGAATTCCCGTAACTTCTACAAACTTTGAAAATTCGGTTTTAAAACTTGAAATATCATCTGCTGGTATTCAATACGATGGAACTTTGGATAAAGAGAATGTTTTTGTTGGAACTTTTAAACAAGCGGGACAATCCTTTCCATTGAATTTAACAAAAGAAAAAGTTGAAAAAGAAGAAGTGATTAGACCTCAAGAACCGACTAAACCATATCCTTATTATTCGGAAGATGTTAAATTTGAAAACTCAAAAGATAAAATTATATTGGCAGGAACACTTACTTTACCCCAAAAGGATGGATATTTCCCTGCTGTCATTTTAATAAGTGGAAGTGGACCACAGAATAGAAATGAAGAATTGTTTGGTCATAAACCTTTCCTTGTTTTAGCAGACTATTTAACCAAAAACGGTATTGCAGTATTAAGATTTGATGACCGCGGAACAGCAGAATCTACAGGGAATTTTAAAACAGCAACCACAATGGACTTTGCTACAGATGTTGAATTTGCACTAAAATATTTACAAACCAGAAAAGAAATAAATAAAAATCATATTGGGTTAATTGGTCATAGTGAAGGAGGAATTATTGCACCTATTGTCGCTTCGCGGTCCAAAGATGTAAATTTTATCGTTTTATTGGCAGGACCCGGAATAAGTGGCGATAAATTGTTATTATTGCAACAAGAGCTAATAGGGAAAGCGTCTGGAATTAGTAATACGGATTTACAAAAAGCCAAAGCAATTAATAAAGGTGCTTTTGAAATTGTAAAAGAATCCAATAATACTACCTCGTTAAAAATAGAATTAACAAGATATCTTAAGCAAATGATAAAAGAAAAATCTGAAAAACCGAAAGGAATGAGTGAAGACGATTATGTAAAATTGCAAGTAAACCAATTAACAAGTCCTTGGATGATCTATTTTATAAAATATAACCCTGCGCTTATACTGGAAAAAGTTAAATGTCCTGTATTGGCTATTACCGGAGAGAAAGATTTACAAGTACCCGCAAAAGTAAATTTAGAAGCAATTAAAAAAGCTTTGGAAAAAGGTGGAAATAAAAATTTTACTATAAAAGAACTACCGAAATTAAATCATTTATTTCAAGAATGTAAAACCGGTTTACCAAGTGAATACGCTACAATTGAACAAACATTTTCACCTATAGCACTATTAGAAATAACAAATTGGATATTGAAACAAGTGAAATAAATACATTGGCTAACAATGCATATGAAAAATAGCGATTTCTTAAAATATTTCAGCGACATAGCTTATGGTAAACCCCGCCAAATCTGCGATTTGACTATG
>CAZBLP010000095.1:0-1576 GCA_964492825.1 uncultured bacterium | reverse complement strand
GCACTTATCCGACCACTATGTAACGATAATAATGAGATGATTTATTTGGATATAATAAGTTGTGCTTCATGCTAAAAAAGACAGTGTCAACAATATACAATTATGAAAAATGATTAAGCAAACTGATATCGATATAGTAATTAAAGATTTCAAAGACAAATCAGAACCTAATGATAGGTATACTTCATTTGATTATTGCTATAATTATTTTCGTACGACAAATGACTTGACTGTTGATATCGAAAAAAGTTGCTTAGCTCTTGGATTTTATTTGGCAAGTTGGGGAATGTTAAGAGGTTCAAGTTTTTTGTTACAGCACAGTGTTAATTACTTCAAGCCGACCATTCAGTATATTAATTCATTAGATAAATCTGTTTGGGACATAGATGTAGATAAATACGATGATAAAAATATAGAACTAATTACTGATATTTACAAGGAAATTAAAAAGCTACTTATTCCAAATGGCAATGCAGACTTGACTTTAGTAACAAAGGTTTTGCTTGGTGTTTTTGGTTTTATCCCTGCATTTGACAACTACTTCTGCGAAACATTCCGAAATATTTTTAAAGGACAGTGCGGATTTAGACGAGTAAATAAAGTTTCGTTAAGTTTTATTCAGAATTTTTATCAGGAGAATAAATCATCAATTGACAATTTATCTAACAGTACATTCACAACTGACTTTTTATCTGGCAAAAAGACGAAAATAAATTATCCGAAAGCAAAAATTATTGATATGTATGGCTTTAATAAAAATAATTTCATGATAACAGAAAAAGTTTTTGAAATATTAGGAGAAGGTGGTGGAATTTGTATCAACCGTCAAAAAAACAAAACTGAAGAAAAGTTTTTATATAACCATAGAGAGTTTGACCCTACTGATGAAGGACTTGATGTTAATGAAAAAGGGGAATATCAAAATTTCGCAAAACCATTTCAACTAATAAATAATCAATATCCTTGGTATATGCTTCATGTTAAAACAGTACATGACGATTATAGAAATTACATTATTGAAAGACTAATTGAAAAACTTAATGAGAAATCAATCAAACCTGATTACTTTGATTACTCAAGAACCCAATTGGAACAAATATTAAAAATTAAACTAAAATGTAAGCTGAATGGTAAAAAGGCAATTTGGAGTTATATGAAAACCGATGAATAAAAAGCACGAAAGCACAACACTAGTAACCGTTGCACAACGCCTTTTTATCAGTCAATCAAACAATAAAAACCGATAAATTTTTGCTATTTTCGTTGTGTGAAGTTTATTTCTAACATATCGTGCACTGGTATTTATTTTAACCGTTATCACATACAACTTAAAAAAAATTATAAATGAAGAAGATAGTTACAGTCTTATTATTAGGGATACTTGTAAATATTGGATATTCTCAGAATATTAAATACGAGAATCTTGTTTTCGAAGGTGCCGGAATAAGGGGGATTGCTTATTCCGGGGTGTTAAGTGAATTAGAAAAAAATAATATTATTAAGCACATCGTTAGAGTTGGAGGAACTTCCGCAGGGGCAATTACAGCGTTAATGGTTTCTTTGGGCTATTCTTCAG
>CAZBLP010000094.1:0-1583 GCA_964492825.1 uncultured bacterium | reverse complement strand
ACCAATACCATGCAATATTTTGATGATATCAGTATTTTAGGAATGCAATTTCATTAGTTTGTTTTTTGTCGAAAAAGTGAAAAATAAAGTTTGAAATCTATTTAGTTACTACTAAAATGAAAATAGAAAGTAAAAATAATTAAACTTTTTAAAATTAAAAGCAATACCTTTGTATCGAGAAAAGCTGAAAATCTAAAGTTTGATGAAGAAAAGGTCATAAATTACTATCATTCATCAAAAAAAGAAACGAAGCATATAACACTGAGGGGATAAGATATCCAACGAAAAAAAATCCCAATCAAACAAGTCGTAACAGAATTTGCAAAAGAAGGTCGGCAAATTGCTATAACTTGCCTAAAATAATAATGATAACCTTCAAGAGAAATAAATTTAAAAATGAAACCATTAAAAATAGGAGATGTAACAGTAAGAGTTCCCATAATACAAGGAGGTATGGGAGTTGCTATCTCTCTTTCCGGATTAGCATCAGCTGTAGCAAATGAAGGAGGCATAGGTGTTATATCTGCTGTAGGTATTGGTATGATAGAACCGGATTATATCAAGAATTTTAGAAATGCTAATAAACGAGCATTAAAGAAAGAAATTCAAAAAGCAAGAGAACTATCGCCCAAAGGTGTAATAGGTGTAAATTTAATGGTAGCGGCATCAGATTTTAATGATTTACTGAAAGTTGCAATAGATGAAAAAATAGATGTTGTATTTATTAGTGCCGGATTACCATTGAATTTTCCGATAGAGATATTGGAAAATTCAAAAGTTAAAATTATTCCAAAAGTTTCTTCGGCAAGAGCGGCAAATCTTATTTTTAAATATTGGAGCAATAATTATAATCGCGTTCCTGACGGAATTGTGATTGAAGGTCCTTTATCGGGAGGACATCAAGGATATAAAAAAGAAGAATTGGAAAATCCAAAAATAAAATTATCGGATTTAATAGAAGAAACGGTTAAAGTTTTAAAACCTTTTGAGGAACAATTTGAGAAAGAAATTCCGGTTATTGCAGCAGGTGGAATATATACCGGTATAGATATCTATAATGTTATGCAATATGGAGCAAAAGGAGTGGGAATGGGAACCCGTTTTGTTCCAACCTATGAATGCGATGCAGATGAAGAGTTTAAAAAGTCATATATTTCGGCAAAAGAAGAAGATATTGCTATTATTGATAGTCCTGTTGGATTACCTGCACGAGTTATAAAAAATGATTTTGTAAATGATATTTTAAACGGAATAAAAAAACCGGTTAAATGCCCATGGAAATGTCTTAAAACTTGTAATTATAAAGAAGTGTCATTCTGTATTGCACAAGCCTTATTTAATGCTGCTCAAGGAAAGATGGAAGAGGGATTTGCATTTGCCGGAACAAATGCTTATTTGACGGATAAATTACAATCCGTAAGAGATATTTTCGAAGAATTAATTACAGCCTATAATAATATAGCACAGTTAAAAGAGAAGCTTGTATGAAATTGATGTTAGGTATTGTTTACTTCTTGTTTGATTAGGGATGCAATTTCATTGAGCGAATAGGCTTAGTGTGGTTTGTTTTGGAGTGCATCGGA
>CAZBLP010000093.1:0-1783 GCA_964492825.1 uncultured bacterium | reverse complement strand
ATGATAGCGAAACGAATTTTTGACATATTTTTTTCGATAATAGGATTGGTGTTTTTTATTCCGGTATTTATCATTGTGGCAATCTTAATAAAAATAAAAATGCCCGATGGTCCGGTTATTTTTACACAAAAAAGGGTGGGCCAAAACGGAAGATTATTCACTATTTTTAAATTTCGAACAATGACGATAAATCATTCGGGTTCTTCAGTGTCGGTGAAAGGCGAAGCTCGAATAACGCCCTTAGGAGCAAAACTCAGAAAATACAAAATAGACGAATTGCCGGAACTTTGGAATGTTTTAATCGGAGATATGAGTTTTGTCGGTCCTCGCCCCGATGTTCCCGGATATGCCGATAATTTAAAAGACGAAGACCGTAATATTTTAAAATTAAAACCCGGGATTACCTGCGAAGCGTCTTTAAAATATGCTAACGAAGAAGAAATTTTGGCTAAACAAGAAAATCCCGTAAAATATAACGATGAAGTTATTTTCCCCGATAAAGTAAAAATGAATTTAGATTATTATTACAACAACAATATATTGAAAGATGTTAAAATTATTTTAAAAACTATTTTTAGATAATGATGAAAGAAAAAATATGGTTGTCTTCGCCTCATATGAGCGGTAACGAAATGAAATTTGTAAACGAAGCATACGAGACTAATTGGATAGCACCCTTAGGACCTAATGTTGACGGTTTTGAGCAAGATTTGCAAAAATATTTAGATATATCGCATGTTGCAGCATTAAGCTCAGGTACGGGAGCAATACATTTAGCATTAGTATTATTGGGGGTAAACGCAGGAGATGAGGTTTTGGCATCGAGTTTTACTTTCTCGGCTACCGTAAACCCGATAACTTATGTTGGAGCAACACCTATACTGATTGATAGCGAGACAGATACATGGAATATGTCGCCCGAATTACTTGAAGAGGCCATAACCGACCGTATTGCAAAGGGCAAGAAACCGAAAGCTATAATTTTGGTGCATCTTTATGGAATGCCTGCCAAGATTGACGAAATTATGGATATTTCACGAAAATACGAAATTCCTGTAATCGAAGATGCTGCCGAAGCGTTGGGAAGTAAATACAAAAACAAAGCCTTAGGAACTTTCGGTAAATTCGGGATTTTATCGTTTAACGGCAATAAGATAATTACAACATCAGGAGGCGGAGCTTTGATTTCCGATGATGAAGAAGCAATACAAAAAGCACGATTTTTAGCTACTCAGGCAAGAGATAATGCACCACATTATCAACATTCGCATATTGGTTATAATTATCGTATGAGCAATATTTTGGCTGGTATCGGGCGAGGGCAAATGATGGTTGTTGACAATCGCGTAGAGCAGCGTAGAGCAAATCATTTATTTTATAAAAATATTTTTAAAAATGCTGATGGAATAACTTTGTTGGAAGAGCCAAGCGACGATTATTTTTCGAATTTCTGGCTTACTACTATTTTGATTGACGATAAAAAAACAGGATTTACAAATACCGATTTGCGATTAGCATTCGAAAAAGAAAATATCGAAACTCGTCCGTTGTGGAAACCAATGCATCTGCAACCTGTTTTTAAAAGTTATCCTGCTTATCTTAATGGAGTCTCCGAAAGTCTGTTTAAGAAAGGATTGTGCTTACCATCGGGTTCTAACTTGACAAATGAAGAAAAAAACAGAATTAGAAAAACGATATCTGTTTTTTTGTCTAAATAAAATATCGATAAATTTCAGTTATCCGTATAAAACCGTATCCTGTTTAAAATAGCTTTTTGGCAGAT
>CAZBLP010000092.1:0-1905 GCA_964492825.1 uncultured bacterium | reverse complement strand
GGAATCACCATTTGTTGTTCCAATGATAATCATAAAAAATAAAAACAGAAGACAAAAGTATTGCTGTTTTGTGTGAAGGAGTAAAAAATGAAAGGTTTTTACGGAAAACTTTTAAGAATTAACTTAAAAGAGCAGACATTTAAAGTTGAGTTAATTGAAGATGAAATTTATACTAAATATTACGGAGGCAAGGGATTAGCAACTTATCTACTTATTAAAGATGAAATTTTTAATGTTGAGCCATTGTCAGATAAAAATAAAATTATATTTAGCATTGGTTCAATTACTGATACTGCTATTCATGGTTCAAGCAGGTATGGGGTTTTCACAAAGTCTCCTCTTACTGGAATTTACTCTGAATCGTATTCAGGTGGAGATGTTGCCCAATATATATCAAGAACCGGTTATGATGCAATTATTATTGAAGATAAGTCGGAAGCTCCTGTTTTTCTTGAAATTTCTGAAAATCAGGTTGTTTTTCACAATGCAAATGATATCTGGGGCAAAGGCACCTATGAAACAGAAGACATTATTAGAGATAGAATTGGAAAGGATAGTGGCATTATTACCATAGGCCAGGCTGCTGAAAACCTTGTTAAATTTGCTGTTATAGAAAATAATTACTGGCGTAGTGCCGGTCGTACTGGTGTAGGAACAGTACTTGGTTATAAAAAGGTAAAAGCAATAGCATTTAAAGGTAATAAAAAAAGAGAAGTTTTTTCAGAAGAGGGAGTAAAGGAATTTACAAAAAAAATTCTTGAAAGAGCCAAAGATGACGCAGGAGTAAAAGCTTATAAAGAGCTTGGCACCCCGATGCTTGTTGCTATTAACAACTCTATTAAAGGTTTTCCTTCCAAGTATTGGCATCAGGGGACATTTGACAGGTGGGAGAAAATATCAGCAGATGCAATGAAAGATATTCTTAATCCCAGACCCAAAGCATGCCCCAAATGCTTTATGGCATGTGGAAAACTTTCTGAAGTAAAAGATGGCAAACATAAAGGATTGAAAATAGAAGGTCCGGAATATGAGACTATATATGCTTTTGGTGGATTATGTTTAATTGATGATTTGAGAGAAATCGCTTATCTGAATGATTTATGCGACAATTACGGAATAGATACAATAACAGCAGGAAATCTTGTTGCATTTACCATGGAAGCAAGTGAACTTGGAAAAATAGATTATAAAATCTCTTATGGTGATTCTGAAAAAGCTGCTGAATTAATAGAGATGATAGTTTTTAGAAAAGGTATAGGTGATATTCTTGCTGAAGGGATTAAATTTGCAGCAAAAAAATGGGATATGGAAGGTATGGCAATCCATGTAAAAGGACTTGAACCAGCAGGATATGAGCCAAGAGTCTTAAAAGGGATGGGGCTTGCTTATGCAACTTCACCAAGGGGAGCATGTCATTTGAGAGCTACTTTTTACAAGGCTGAACTTGCAGGGCTTATAGACAAAAACCAGATTGATGGCAAAGCAGAGCTTTTTCTTGATTTTGAGGAAAGATTAACCATACATGACTGCCTTATTGTATGCAGATTTTACAGAGATTTATATATGTGGGATGAACTTAGTGAAATTATATATATTACTTCAGGATTGAAATTGAATAAAGAAGAGTTGAAAAAGCTTGCTTTAAATGTTTTGGATTTAACAAAATTTTTCAATAATAAATGTGGGTTAACAAAAAAAGATGATTCAATACCAGCAAGATTTTTTAATGAACCTATAAATAACGGAGAAAATGTTTTAAAAAGAGAAGAATTTGAGAAAATGCTTTCAGATTATTATTCCCTTCATAATTGGGAATAATGCTAATTAAAACCGAATATCGAAATCCGAAACGAAAGCTTTGCACGGTAAAAAATATTTAAAAACTACAAAATGGACAAGCAAGCA
>CAZBLP010000091.1:0-1933 GCA_964492825.1 uncultured bacterium | reverse complement strand
GACCAAAGGGTGTGTTAATTGAGCATAAAGGAATTGTTAATCTGGCTCTGGCTCATAAATTTCAATTTGAAATAACTGATGATGACAGAATTATTCAGGTAATACCCATTACTTTTGATGCATCAGGGATTGATATTTATAGCACTCTGCTTTCAGGTGCTGCTCTATACATTCCAGATGAAAACGAAAAGAAAGACCCTGTTAAACTTAGTCATTTTATTTATGAACATAAAGTATCAATTATTTCAATGACACCGCAGCATTTATCTTTTCTTGATAAATCAAAATTAAAAAATGTACGTATTATTATGTCAGGTGGTGAAAAGCCTATTTTAAATGATGTTAGAGAGTTTGTTAAATTTTCAAAATATGTAAATAGTTACGGTCCCACGGAAACAACTGTATGTGCGACAAATTTTGTTATTTATGAGAATTTTAAATATAACGATGATATTCCAATAGGTAAACCAATATATAATGTTAAAACATATATTGTTGATAAAAATCTGAATCCTGTGCCCTATGGAGTAAAAGGAGAAATAGTAATAGGGGGCTCAGGAGTTGCAAGGGGCTATGTATCAGAACAGGGGAATAGTTTTATAGAATCACCATTTGAACAGGGAGAGAGACTCTATAAAACAGGTGATTATGGTATTTTAAAACAGGACGGCAATATAGTTTTTAAAGGTAGAATTGATGAACAGATAAAAGTCAGAGGCTACAGAATTGAGATAGCTGAAATAGAGAGAAACATTAAGAATATTGACTATATCATAGATTGTGCAGTTTATCCGTTCCAGAAAAACAATGAAACTGTTTTAATAGCTTATTATACTTCAAAGAATGATAAGAAAATTGATTTTAATGATATATCTTTTTTACCATCCTACATGATTCCGGGGTTTTTTGTAAAAGTTACTGAATTTCCTTTAACAGAGCATGGAAAAGTAAATAAAAAATTATTATTTGAACACTTTGGTTTTGGCAAAAGAAAAAATGAATACATTCCACCTTCAACAGAAACTGAGAAGCTTGTTATTAAAGCTATTGAAGAAGTGACTGAAAGAAGTAAAGTTAGCATGAATGACAACTTTTTTGAAATAGGTGGACACAGTATAAAAGCTATGCATCTTACAGCAAAGTTATTTAATTATTTTCATATAAATATGAGAGATTTATATCTTTATCCAGAAATATGGAGTCTATGTTCCTATCTTGAAAATAAAAAGAAAACAGAATTTTTAGAAATCCCCAGATCTCCTGAATCAAAGTATTATGAATTATCTCATGCACAGAGGAGACTCTGGATTTTAAGTCAGATGGAGGAAGAATTTACTGCTTATAATATCTTTGGAGTTAACAGGATAAAGGGTAAGTTTAATTTATCTTCGTTTGAGAAAGCGTTTAATTATGTAATAAAAAGGCATGAGATATTAAGGACAAACATAGTAGTGGTGGAAGGAGAGCCAAAGCAGGTAATAAGGGACAGAGTTGAATTCAAAATTGATATTAAAGAGTCACACAGCAGAGAAGAAGCTGAAAAGATAATAGAAGAAGAGAGCTCAAGAAGTTTTGATTTGGAGAATGATTTATTGATAAGGGTGAAAGTTGTAAAAGTAATGGAAGAATATTTACTGTTATTCAGTATGCATCACATAATAGGAGACGGTTGGTCAATGGGAGTAATGGTAAGGGAGATACTGGATAGTTATAATAGTTATGAGAGAGGAGAGGAGCCTGCTCTTGGAGAGTTAAGGATTCAATACAAGGATTATGCATACTGGCAGAACAAAGAGTTAAAAGAAGGTTTGTTGGAAGAGTCAAGGAAGTACTGGCATAAGCATTTGAGCGGAGAGTTGCCTGTAGTTGAAATGCCATTGGATTATAAGAGGCCGAAAGTTCAGAGTTATAGAGGAGACACGTATTATTACGA
>CAZBLP010000090.1:0-2038 GCA_964492825.1 uncultured bacterium | reverse complement strand
TCTAATAAAATTTCAAAAAAAATAACTTACATAAAATATTATAAAGACTGGCAGTGGATGATTGGAGCAGGTCTTTATCTTGATGATATTGAAAAAGAAGTGGCATTGATGAAAAAGTCATTACACAATGAACTCAAGAAAAAGATGATTATAAGCATTTTTGTTATATGTGTTATTGTAATAATTTTTATTTTTTTAGTTAATATATTTTCAATTAAGTTAAAGAATGATTTTTTAATGTTTTTTGAATTTTTTAAACACATTACTAAAGAAGAAAAACCTATTGAATTGGAGAAAATCAAATTCTCGGAATTTTCTGAAATGGCTGAAAGTGCCAATATAATGCTTGAAAATAAAAAGAAAGCAGATAGCAAACTTATTAAGGAAAAGGAAAAACTCTTTGTTACATTAAATTCCATAGGAGATGCTGTTATTGTAACAGATACAAGCAGGAAAATAGAATTAATGAATCCTATAGCCGAATATTTAACAGGCTGGCAGCTTAATGAAGCTGTTGGAAAACCTCTTGAACAAGTTTTTAAAATAATAAATGAAACAACGAGAAAAACTATAAGCAATCCTGTTGATAAAGTTCTAAAATACGGTAAAATTATAGGGCTTGCAAATCATACAGTTCTTATTTCTAAAAATAAAATGGAATATAACATCTCGGATAGTGCAGCTCCCATTAGAGATGAAAACAGCAAGATTTTGGGAGTTATACTAGTTTTCAGAGATATTACCGAGAAATTAAAAATGGAAAAAGAATTTTTGAAAGTTGAAAAATTAAAATCTCTCGGAGTTCTTGCAGGAGGTCTTGCTCATGATTTCAACAATATTTTGACAGGTGTTTTTGGCAATCTTGAACTTGCAAAAAAGGAAATGTCACCAGACCATTTGTCATATTCGTTTTTAGAGAAATCTTTTAAATCACTTGAAAGAGCTAGGCATATAACTCAACAACTATTGCTTTTTTCAAGAGGTAATGAACCAACTCTTGGTATAGTGGATTTAAAAACATTAATTGAAGATACGGTTAAATTTAATTTAAGCGGAACAGGTGTTAAACATGCAATCAATATTGAAAGTAATTTGTGGCCAGTTAAAGCTGACAAAGGCCAGATAAGTCACCTAATATCTAATCTTGTTATAAATGGAGCCCAGGCTATGAAAAACGAAGGTACGCTCTATATTTCATGTGAAAATATTAATTGTAATAATGTGTTTTTAAAAGGAAAATATGTAAAATTGCAAATCAAAGATGAAGGAGCAGGGATCCCTGAGAACTTTCTTGATAAAATTTTTGAACCATATTTTACAACAAAAGAGAATGGAAGCGGTCTTGGGCTTTCAATTGTTTATAATATTGTTAAAAATCACAATGGGCATATTGAAGTGGAATCTTCTGAGGGGATAGGCACTACTTTTACAATATATTTGCCTGCCGGTAATATTGAAACCATTATTCATAAAAAAGAGGTTTTAGAAGATAGTGTTAAAAAAGATTTATCAGGGAAAGTTCTTGTAATGGATGATGAAGATATAGTGAGAGAAACTATAAAAGATATGTTGAGCTCCATTGGTTTTACTGTAAAAACAGTATCTGATGGAAAGGAGGCAGTGGAAATATATAGAGAATGTTTTGAAAAAGGAGAAAAATTTGATTTTGTTGTTATGGATTTGACAATTAGAGGTGGTATTGGAGGCAAAGAAGCAATAAAGGAAGTTCTAAAAATAGACAGTAGTGCTAAAGTTATAGTCGCAAGCGGGTACTCTGAAGGTGATGTCATATCAAATTATTTTAAATATGGATTTAAAGGAGTGGTGATAAAGCCATTTACAATTGAGCAATTAAAAAAAGAAATAATTAAGATTTTGAAGGAGGATTAAATTATGAAGGAGAATATATTTAAAACGATCCTTGATAATGTTCCTATCTGGACTATGTTTACAGATAAGAATTTCAATATAAAATATATTTCACCTTCTGTAAAAGATATTACAGGTTACTCTCCAGAAGAATTTATGGAGAATCATA
>CAZBLP010000089.1:0-2060 GCA_964492825.1 uncultured bacterium | reverse complement strand
TTACATTTAGTTTCATCAACCCAAACAGAAGTATTTTCTGGAGCTTTTAATATAGACATTTTTTTTTGACATCTTAATTTAAAATTAAGAAAATGCCAACCTCCTTTCATAAAGTTCAATTTATTAACTAAAATCATCTAAAATAAAACGATGATAAATTCCTAATTTACAAAATCAAATAGATTCTGTTCAAAAGGCTTTTGAGTTTAACTCTTTTTAAGAGAGGTCAAAGGATAGTTCTTTCCCAAACACCATTGAATTAATTGTTTAATTTTAAATCTCAAATATTTCCAATTTACCCCCATTAATAAAAAATAGAAGTTTTGGAAAGGTTTTGATAAAAATTTTGGTAATTATAACAAATAGAAATGGTTCTAAATTGAAAAAGGGGATAAAATGGAAAAAATAAAAGATAAAGAGTTACAAAATAACTCTTTTTGATAAAGAAAATTTAAATTTATATTTAAAAGTGTTAAACTATTTTTAGAAGAGTGTTGAATATAAATTCGAAATTTTAACTCTTCTAAAAATTTCAGGTTTTAAATTGTGAAATATTACATTCCTGGCAATCTTGGAATATATCCAAGTTTAGACCATTTTGCATAATAGCCCCAACCTTTTTTAAGCCAATGCCCAATCCAAGGAAGAGGAAACATTATTTGCGATTTATCATCTCGATAAACAAAAGCTGCACCATTGCCAGTATCCATAACACATAAAATATTAATATGTTCGAGATAACTTTGCATCTCTTTTGGCAAATCGTTTTCTTTGATGATAATATTTTCAGCTGAATTTCTTGCCATAACTTCTGCGATATGTCCTTGTTTCGCTCTCCAATCTGCACCTTCAAGCTTAGCAACATCTCCAACTGCAAAAATATTTTCAAAGCCATTGACTTGACAAAATTCATTAATTTTAATGAAACCAGCATCACTTAAAGGTAAATCAGAATTGACCATATTTTTATGACCTTGATTTGCGGGAACAAAAACAATTAAATCAGCTTCTAAAGTTGAATTATCTTCAAAAACGACTTTTTTATTTTGAAACTCTTTAATTTTTTTACCATAATGAGATTTTAATTCCATCATGTTAAAAATCATTTTCATTTTAGAAACAGCATTTTTTCCCATTCTTGCACCAGGGTTTTCCATTGGAGCAAAAAAGGTCATTTCAAAGTTATTTCTAATTCCAAGTTTTTTTAATTTATGATGAACATTAAAGAATAGTTCAAAAGCTGGTCCACCACGAACGGCAGAAGTATCTTTTGGATTTCCACCAAATCCCATTGCAATTTTTCCATGACCTCTTGCGATTAAAAGGTCAAGTTGTTTTTGAATTTCTAAAGATTCTTCAGGATTTCCACAAATCGATGAGGTGAATTCGACTCCTTTTGGTTTCATTTTATCAGCACCAATTGCAATAATTAAATAATCAAAATCTTTTTGACCATTGTTTTTTAAAACAACTTTATTTTCTTTGCCAATAATTTCAACAACCTCATCGATAATTAAATTAAAGTTTCGTCGTTTAGCCAATTTTGGAAGAGGAACAGTAACATCTGAAAAACTATTTTCGCGAGTTGGAATCCAAATTGAAGTAGGATAAATATAAAAATACTCACGATTAGAAATTAAGGTTACATTAAAAAATCTTTCTTTTGCCAAGGCAATCGCAGCTTCTAAACCTGCAAAACCTCCACCTAAAACAAGTATATTTTTTTTTGTCATTGAAATTTTCCTTTCAAGAAATTATAGTTTAGTATTTTACTAAAAAACTTTTACCAAATCTTTCGCACCTGGGATTTGGTCGCTTACAGAATTAAAAATGTAAAAACAAGCAGTGTAAATTACAGAAAGTGCAATTAATCCAAAAATTACACTTTTAATAGTTTTTTGTTTTTCATAATTTGGTTTGTTATTATAATCTTCAATTGTTTCTAAAGTTGGTTCAAAATCTGTCATGAATTTTCCTCCTTCGACAAAACCTATAAATAATCATAGAAATTATTTTTATGATTAAAGGGGATGCTTATGGGCATGGATTGACTCGGATTG
>CAZBLP010000088.1:0-2090 GCA_964492825.1 uncultured bacterium | reverse complement strand
TCAAGGTTAATAAGGATATAATTTTAATCTAATATCAATGTTTTTTGTTTGATTTCAAGTTTAGGATTGTGTGAGACATGATTTAAGAAAAACGGAGAGGGTGGGATTTGAACCCACGGTAGAGGTTATCCCCCTACACACGATTTCCAATCGTGCTCCTTCAGCCATACTCGGACACCTCTCCATTAAAGAGGTGCTCTATTATCAATGTTTTCCACAAATGTCAAGAATTATCAAACTGTCTGATTTGAGTAGAAAATGAGAGGGAAAAACTGACAAAGATGAACATTTTCTTGAGCAAAAGAATAATAATTTTATTGAAATGGATTAAAAATAAAATTATTACTTACTCTTTTTTACCTTTAAAAATAAATAAAAATATTAAAAATGAAAGTCCGATTATACCAAAATATCCGGAATGTCTGAAAGTATCTTGAAAAGCATAAGAGCCGCTTATTAGATATTGAATTTTACCTAATAAAATTTTAGCTTTTATTTCTGCCAAATCAGAATTCATAAAAACAGATAATTGTTCTTTTGTTAACTTTAAATAGTGATTTATATGCTTGTAATTTTGCAGAGATGCTATGCCTTCCTGGTGAAGTGCTATTTTTGATTGAAGAGTATTGGTAGCAATGGCAGTTCCAAAAGAACCTCCCATAAATCTTATATATTGCAATACTCCAACACCAAGCTGGGTTTTGTCTCCAAGATGACGCATGGCAAGAGTGGTAATAGGAGCAAAAAAACTTCCAAGTGCAAATCCGAGAGGAATTGTAAGCAGTATTGTTCTAATTGACGGGGTATAATAATTTAACTGAGGAATCAGAAATACCGAAGTTGTAATGTATAAAAAAGCATTTATAACAAGAATGTTTTTTTCACCATACCTATCAGAAAGCAATCCTGCAAAAATGGAAGTAAATCCTATAAATATTGCAAAAGCAAGCATGTGAAGACCTGTTTGCAAAGTTGTATAACCTTTTAAATTTTCATAATAAAGCGGCAGAAGATAAAAAATCTGATATATTGATAAACCTAAAGTAAAAAAATACACTATAATTGCCACTGTGTATTCTTTGATTTTGAAAATAGAGCTGTCTATTAACTTTACTTTGGAAACAGTTTCACTGAAAATGTATAAAATAAGAGAACCTATGGAAATAAACAGCAATGTAATAATGTATGATGATTGAAACCAGCCTTTTTCCTGTCCTTTTGAAAGTAAAATCAGAAGCGGAATTGTAAAACCGGCAAATAAAATATAACTTATAAAATTAAATGACCATTTCTCCTTTTTCTGTAAAATAGTAGGCAAAATAAGTGAGCCAATAAATACCACCAAAATTCCAAAAGGCAAATTAACAAAGAACACATATCGCCAGTTAAAATACTCTGTTAAGTATCCACCTATTGTAGGGCCAAGTGCAGGAGCAAAACTCACTCCCATTCCGTAAATTCCCATAGCAATACCTTTTTTTTCAGGAGGAAATATTGAAAAAACAATAGTCTGGGCAGTTGCAACTATAAAAGCTTCTCCAAGCCCCTGAAGGCATCTGAAAACAATCATTTGAGCAAGGCTTTGAGCTGTTCCGCAGGCAATGCTTGCTGCTGTGAAAACAGCTATGCCAATAAGAAAGAGGTTTTTTAAACCAACCACCCTAACTAATGATTCTATTAATAACAGCCCTGTTGCAGCAGCAGCCATGTAAGCTGTAATAACCCATTGAACTCCGTAAATATCAGTTTTTAAAGGAGCCATCATCTTAGGCACCACTACATCAACTATAGTAGTGTCGAGAATAGCCATAAAAGTCCCTGTCATTACAATGAACGTGATTATAATTCTCGTTATATTATCAATCTGATGGTAAATTGGAAGATTTTTCTCATTAGACATTTTTAACCTAAATTAATAGATAAATTAATTGTTATTTTAATTTACTCCGCACTATTTTAATTTTCCCGCCCATACCGGGAATTAGCAGAGATTTGTCTCCTTTGGTAATATCAACTCTAATTAAAATTCTTTGTGCTACTTTTGTAAATTCTCCTGCAGAAATATCTCTTGGAACAAGTGCATATGTAGC
>CAZBLP010000087.1:0-2122 GCA_964492825.1 uncultured bacterium | reverse complement strand
TTCTCTAATTCCATCAGTTGATGCTCCAATAAAATCTGTATAAACAAAAGATTTTCTTAAAACTCTCTTCCCAGTTTGCTTTTCATATTTTCTTATTGCGAGTTCTTCAAACTCCACTCCCTTTCTCATTTCATTGTTTTGAAAAAAGTCCGATTTTCTTGGTGGGAAAAATTTCTCAGCAACCTTTTTATCAACATATTTTCCAAAATTAGGAACTGGCAACCCTTTTGTCGTAAAAGGAGTATCAGAGCCAGTAATTAACCCCAATCGTGAAGAAAACCATTCTTTACTTCGCTGAGGTGCATTTACCTCAGCAGTCTTAATCATCTTTCGTTTTTCTCTTAAAACTTTAAATTCTTTTTTTGCTTCCTCGTGATCAAACTCTTCATACTCTTTTTTAAAATTATCTTCAAATTTAGCTTCAAAGATAAAACATTTTTTTACCTCATCAAAATTAAAGTCAAAAGACGGTTTAAAACCCTCTCTTTCAACTCTATAAGCTCGAAAACCTCGTTTCGCAACATTCGTTACTTTCTCAATTTTTGCCATTTTAAACTCCTATCTTTCTTCTAAAAATTTTTTTTATTGCCCCTCTTTTATTATCGTTATGATATAAATGTCTAAGAGTTGCTTCAACAATTCGCTTTGTATTAAACTCATACTTCTTAAACAGTGATAACTGAACTTCAACAGGGAAAGAACTCAAATAAGCAAAAACTTGCTCATTATTTATCTTCATTAAAACCTGTTTAATTTGGCTTTTCTCTTCATCAGAAATCACTTTTTTTTTATGAGAAATTTCTCCCTTGTTGTTTTTTGCCAAATATTCTAAACCAGCAGCAATTATTTTCCCAATATCAAATCTATATTTTTCAAAAATTCCAAACTGAACTTCTGGCGACAATTCTTTCAAATAGTCAAAAACATTCAATTCCTCCCTTTTTATAATTTCCAAAGTTTGTCTAACTTTTAAAACTTTCTCATTAGAAAGAGAACTTTGATTTGTTTCTTTCGAAACTTGATTTACAGCATTGCTTTTGCTATAATGTTGATTATGCAATAAATCACTTTTTTTTACACTGCTACTCTCTCGAGAACTAACATGATTTACAGCAGGGGAATTGTTTGTAGTATTTCGATTCCCTTGCACACTTTCATTATTTTGATTATAACCTTGATTATTAAAACCAGGTGCAAAATTCTTATCTCCATCGTTATCATAACTTGCCAAATTAAGTAATGAGACAATCTCATATCTTCTTAAATAAGATATTGTTGAACCTATCGCTTGTATTCTGTTCATCATTTTATTCTCAATAACTGTCTCTTTAAATTTTGCAACCAAAACTCCTTGATCAGGATCATTAATTGCCATAATCATAGTTTTCACAACTACATACAAAACTCCATCAACCACTTTATCTTTTATATCGCAAGAAATAACTAAATTCGCCTCCAACAAAGGTTTCTCAATAACATCGAGAATATCTTCCAAAGAAGAATATGAATAATTGCCAAAAGGATTTTTTTGTCCTTTCTTGATTTTTTTATTCGACATTGCCGCTTTAAATTTACCCAAATTTTCCAATAACACAGGTGTAATTTTTTGTTTCATTTTTTTACCTTTCTAAAATAAACTTAATTGATTGTTTTTCGCTTTAAATTGTTCAAGCAAAAATTCTGTCTCAAATTCAATAGCTTTTGCCATATAATAATAATTCCAAAGAGAAAAACCTTCTGGAATTTCGTTTTTCATAACTCTAAAAGTTGCCCATATCACTCTAAATACCCAGCCTCTACCTTTCGAGACTCTTTTGAAAAAAAAACCAATTTCCCCCACTGCCTTTTGTTCTGTGTCGTTTAAAGAAGAAATCTTCTCTAATTCTTTTTTCATTTTCATAAATCTATCAACAATTTCAGATTTTAACTCAATAACAACATCAGTATTTCTTGACAAAGTTACAAAGAATAAAAATTGAGCCTCGTTTAAAAGATAATTTTTCTTCTTACCTTCTTTAACAAAAATTAACTCGCCTTTACTTTTCAGTTTCTCTTCATACTTATATATAGTATTTAAAGAGGATTTATTTGCAATCCCTAAATATTCCGCCAACTGAACCAA
>CAZBLP010000086.1:0-2514 GCA_964492825.1 uncultured bacterium | reverse complement strand
AAGACCTTTTTTGCCGATGAGGTTCAACTCTTTTTCATAATAAGATTTCATGTTTTTTAATGTTTTTGGTTATCGATTTTTATTTTCTTAGCTAACATGTTATTAACATTTTTGTAAAATTTCATAAAAGATTTTTCAGAGCCTCTTTTATTATTTTTTTCATTAACTTTAAAACTTAATAATAAACATGGTGAAGTTGCTGCAATAATAGTTGCTGTTCTTGGTTCTCTCAAAATATATGCCATTTCTCCAAAAAAATGCCCCTGTTGTAAAACTGCAACTTGTTTATTTTGAGGTCCCACATGAACACTAACTGCTCCTCGAACAATAAAATAAATCTCCTTGCCAGTAGTTCCAGCAGTAAAAACTTTTTCACCTTTATTATATTGAGTGATAACAATATCGTTCATAATTGTTAAAATTTCATCATCACTAAGGTTTTTAAGCATTTCAAATCTATCTTTAATTTTTAAAAGAGATTTTTGAGCTTGAGTTAGTTGGTCAAAGGAGAATTTTTTTTGTTTATTAGGATTACTTTCTTGACAATCAGCTAATTTATTTTCAAATAAAAGTTTTTCTTTTTTTAATTCATATTTAACAAAAAAATCAAATCTTTCACGAGTCATCAAATAAAATCGCTTTTCGCCAATATCAATATTAGCTCGTCCAACAGAATCCATCATTAGTTTTTGAAATAATTCTTTAGGATTCTGCATAAACTTTGTCAAATTTGTTTGAATAATAGATATTGTTTTTTTTGGATTTGACACTCTACTTTCCGTCTCCGATAAATTTTATTTGTTTTTTTTCTTTTTTAACCACTCTTTTTCAAACTTTTTTCGCTGTAAATATGAAAGTCGCTCAATAAAAACTTTACCTTCTAAATGGTCATATTCATGCTGACAAGCTACAGCAGAAACATTATGAAATTCTTTTTGATGTTTATTCCCAAAACGGTCTTGGAATCTAATTAGAATTTTATTAGCTCGTTTTACTTTTGCGAAAAAACCAGGAATACTCAAACAGCCCTCTTCGTAAGAAATAGAACCTTCAGCTTCCAATATTTCTGGATTAATAAATTCAATTAAATATTTTTTAATAACCTCATCATCTACTTCTGTTTCATCTTCTGGAATCATTGAAGCAATAAAAAGTCGTTTAGGTATTCCTACTTGAATTGCTGCTAACCCAACACCATTGTTTTCAAGCATTATTTCCAGCATATCATCTAAAAGTTGATGAAGATTTTCGTCAAAATTTATTAATTCCTGTGATTTTTGCATTAATCTTTTATCAGGATATTTTACAACATCTAAAATCATTTTTATCTCCAAAATATAATAATAAAAATTTCCTGCCTTAAAAAAAGCAGGATAATTAAATCAGGATTAAACTTAAATGTAGCTTAACATATTTTCATATTTTGGATTTCTACCATAAACAACATCGAAATATGCAGATTGAAGTTTTTCCGTAATTTCTCCTCTTTTGCCATTACCAATAATTCTTGCATCAACATCTCGAATTGGAGTAACTTCGGCAGCAGTTCCTGTGAAAAAAGCTTCGTCGGCAGTATAAACCTCATCGCGAGTAATTCTCCGTCGTTCTATTGGAATATTTAAATCATTAGCTAATTTTAAAACTGTGTCTTGGGTAATACTTTCGAGGGCATTATCATTTGGAGGAGTAATTAAAACACCATCTTTAACCATAAAAAATATCTCACCGCTACCTTCAGCAATAAAACCTTCGGTGTCAAGCAATAAACCTTCTTCATAACCAGATTCAACAGCTTCAAACTTTGCCATTTGAGAATTTAAATAATTTGCAACCGCTTTTGCTTTTCCCATTGTTGATTGAACAGAATTTCTTGTAAAAGACGAAATTTTAACTCGAATACCTTTTTCTAAACCTTCATCACCGAGATAGCTTCCCCATTCCCAAGCTGCGATAGAAGTTTTAACAGGAGCATTTACATGGTAAAGTCCCATAATTCCGTAACCTAAATAAATGATTGGTCGGATATAAACATTTTTAGAAAAGTTGTTTTTTCTTAAAAGTTCGATTTGAGCTTGTTCTAATTCTTCCAATGAAAAATTAGGTTTAATCATTGTAATCTTTGCAGAATTTAAAAGTCGTTGAGTATGTTCTCGCAGTCTAAAAATAGCTAAACCCTTTTCAGTTTGATAAGCTCGAGTTCCTTCAAAAACCCCATTTCCATAATGTAAAGTATGAGTTAAAATATGAGTTGTTGCTTTGTCCCAATCAACAAATTCGCCGTCCATAAAAATATATTTTGCTTTTTCCAAAATCTTATTTCCTTAAAATTAATTTCTGTAAAATCTATTTATGTAATAAACAATTCTATAATTTTACTTCCTGTTTAAAATAATTATTGGAATAATAATACCATATAATGTCAAAAATTTAGAGTTTATCAATAGCCTTTTTATTTTTCATTTTCTATATTAAATTTTGATATGTGTTTTAAATCTTTTTATGTTACCATATAGG
>CAZBLP010000085.1:0-2541 GCA_964492825.1 uncultured bacterium | reverse complement strand
AATGGTTGCAAAACTACATATTTTCTTCGAGGTATGGTGCAGTTGGTGGAGAAGAAGATAAATGGAATCGAAAAAAATGATAGTTTTGTAACAAGAAAATATTAAGTCAATGAAAATAGCATTAATAACAGGAATAACAGGTCAAGATGGAAGTTATCTTGCCGAATTTTTATTGAAGAAAGGATATGAGGTTCATGGAATTATCCGACGAAGTAGCTCGTTTAATACTTTTAGAATAGACCATTTGTACAACAATCCTGAATTACTGAACAAAAAGTTTTTTCTTCATTACGGCGATTTAACCGATTCCAGTAATCTAAACCGCTTACTCGAAAAAATAAAACCCGACGAAATATATAATCTTGGAGCTCAATCGCATGTGCAAGTTTCTTTTGAAGTTCCCGAATACACCGCCGAAGTTGACGGTATAGGAACATTGCGATTTCTCGATGCCATAAAAGAAACCGGAATTAATACTAAATTCTACCAAGCTTCAACATCCGAAATGTTCGGAAAAGTTCGCGAGATACCGCAAACCGAAGAAACACCGTTCTATCCTCGTTCGCCGTATGGTGCTGCAAAAGTTTATGCTTATTGGATAGTAAGAAATTATCGTGAAGCATACAATCTTTTTGCATCAAACGGAATATTATTTAATCACGAAAGCGAACGACGGGGAAAAACTTTTGTTACTCGCAAAATTACAGTAGCAGTAGCAAAAATAATATTAGGAAAACAAAATGTTTTATCGTTGGGAAATCTCGATGCCAAACGCGACTGGGGATATGCTCCCGAATATGCCGAAGGCATGTGGCGGATATTACAAGCCGACAAACCCAATGATTATGTTCTTGCTACAAACGAAACTCATACCGTTCGCGAATTTATTGAAGAATCATTTGCTTATTTTAATGAAGAAATTATTTGGCAAGGAAAAGAAGCTGATGAAAAAGGGATTCTTAAATCAACAAATAAAACAGTTGTGGAAATTAATCCGCGTTATTTTAGACCAACCGAAGTTGATTTACTAATAGGCGATTATTCAAAAGCAAAAAAAGATTTAGATTGGGAACCAAAAACAAAATTTAAAGATTTGGTTAAACTTATGATAAAAGCCGATTTCGAAAAATTAAAAAATAAAAATTAAAAAAATGAAAAAAGATGCAAAAATATATATTGCAGGGCATGATGGAATGGTAGGTTCTGCAATTCATAGAGAATTAATAGCTAAGGGGTATGTTAATTTTGTTTTGCGAACCAGAACAGAGTTGGATTTGACAAATCAACAAATGGTAGCCGATTTTTTTGAGAAAGAAAAACCGGAATATGTGATTCTTGCAGCGGCAAAAGTTGGAGGCATAGTTGCCAATAATACTTACAGAGCACAATTTATTTACGAAAATATACAAATACAAAACAATGTAATACATCAATCGTATTTAAACGGAGTAAAAAAACTGTTGTTTTTGGGGAGCTCATGTATTTACCCTAAAAATGCACCACAACCTTTAAAAGAAAATTATCTTTTAACCAGTGAGTTAGAATATACAAACGAACCGTATGCCATTGCCAAAATTGCAGGAATAAAGATGTGCGAAAGCTATAACCTGCAATACGGTACAAATTTTATTTCGGTAATGCCGACTAATTTATATGGCAAAAATGATAACTACGATTTAGAAAAATCGCATGTATTACCGGCACTTATCCGCAAAATGCATTTGGGTAAATGTTTGGCGGAAAATAACTGGAAAGCCTTACGGCGAGATTTAGATAAAAATCCTGTCGAAAGTGTATCGGGAAAAAATACCGAAAAAGAGATTTTAGATATATTAAACAAATACGGCATTTTTGCTGAAGCAAACAATGTAGCTATTAAATTATGGGGAACAGGAAAACCGCTTCGCGAATTTTTATATGTTGACGATTTGGCAAACGCATGTGTGTATCTGCTCGAAAATATAGATTTCGATGATGTAAGAGGCAGTTTCGATGAAGTTAGAAATACTCATATAAATATTGGTACAGGTAAAGATTTGCCGATTAAAGAATTGGCAGAGATGGTAAAAACCATAGTCGGATTTACAGGTGATATTATTTGGGACACAACCAAACCCGATGGTACCTATAAAAAACAACTCGATGTTTCTAAATTAAATAAATTGGGTTGGAAAGAAAAAGTTGATCTAGAAGAAGGTATAAATTTGGTGTATAAGAATTATACTAAATGACCAAAAAGATTTTAAACATATTATTGAACAAGGCGAAAACCAAAGGGTTGAGTTTAAATTATCGTTTACAAATCCGGGCAAATTAATGGGAGGGTTAAGTGTGGAAAAAATAAAAACAGGAAACTATGTGTCTGTTCATAGAAATAAACTTTTGACAGAAGCATTTTATTTAACAGGTGATATAGAAAAATACGGAACAGGATTTCGTAGGATAAATAATTGGTTTATAGAATATCCTGAATTAATATATGATTTAAAAGAATTATCCGGTTTTATGCAGTTAGTCGTGAAACCTAAAAATGTCACCGAT
>CAZBLP010000084.1:0-2604 GCA_964492825.1 uncultured bacterium | reverse complement strand
TAGCCGAAGAGTCCAGAAAAAGTTAAAAAAATTGGAGAAAGTAAAAATGGATTTAAATGAAAAATTAAACCAATATTTTCCCGGTAAAGTTGTTAGAAAAGACCTGACAAAAAAATTAAGAGAAGGGATTAATGTTCCTGTTTATGTTCTTGAATATCTGCTTGGTATGTATTGTGCCACAGACAACGAAGAATCCATAAATGAAGGTATACAACAAGTTAAAGAAATTCTTGCAAAAAATTTTGTAAGGCCAGATGAAGCAGAAAAAATAAAAGCAAGAATAAGGGAAAAAGGAAGATATAAGGTTATAGATAAAGTCACAGTTAAGTTAAATGAAAGATTTGACAGATATGAAGCAAGTTTCTCAAGTCTTGGATTAAAAGCTCTTGAAATAAATGAAACATACATAAAAAAGTATGAAAAGCTTCTTGTTGGAGGGATTTGGTGTATTGTAACACTTCAATATTTCTATGATGAAAATGAAGTTAAAGGTTCACCTTTTATAATAGAAGATCTAAAACCTATTCAAATGCCAAATATGGATATTGAAGAGCTATTTGAAGCAAGAAAACAATTTAGTGTGGATGAATGGATAGATGTATTGGTCAGAAGTGTTGGGATGGAGCCTGTTAATTTACCGGAAAATGTAAAATGGCATTTAATAGAAAGATTGGTCCCTTTTGCAGAGAATAATTATAATTTATGTGAACTTGGACCAAGAGGCACAGGCAAATCTTATGTTTATGATGAAATTTCACCTAATTCCATCCTCATATCAGGAGGACAGACCACAGTTGCCAACCTTTTTTACAATATGAGCACAAGACAGGTAGGGCTTGTAGGTTTATGGGATGTGGTAGCTTTTGACGAGGTTGCAGGGATCAAATTCAAAGACAAAGACGGTATTCAGATAATGAAAGGATATATGGCAAATGGTTCGTTTGCAAGGGGCAAAGAACATTTCAATGCTCTTGCGTCAATGGTTTTTCTTGGAAATATTAACACTGCAATAGATACTCTTGTAAAAACTTCTCACTTGCTTGCGCCATTTCCAAAAGAAATGATTGATTCTGCATTTTTTGACAGATTTCATTATTATATACCGGGCTGGGAAATACCAAAGATGAAACCTGAGTTTTTTACTGATCAATATGGCTTTATCAGTGATTACCTTGCTGAATGGCTTAGAGAAATGCGAAAAAGAAGTTTTTCAGATGCGATTTTTAAATATTTTAAACTTGGAAAAGAATTAAACCAAAGAGATGTTATAGCAGTTAAACATACTGTTAGCGGGCTGTTGAAAATATTATTTCCCAATGGTGAATTTAGCAAAGAAGATGTTAAAAAAGTTCTTGAATATGCTTTGGTAGGCAGAAGGAGAGTAAAAGAGCAGTTGAAAAAAATAGGCGGTATGGAATTTTACAATGTTCATTTTAGTTATATAGATATTGAAGACAATGAAGAAACTTTTGTTGGAGTCCCTGAGCTTGGTGGAAGCAGTATAATTCCTGAAGGAGAGCTTCCTGCTGGCACAGTGTTTACAATAGCTTCTGGTGAGTCAGGACATAAAACTCTTTTTAAAATTGATTTACAGAAAATGGCAGGCAATGGCAAATTTAATTTTACAGGTTTTGGCGGAGGAAATAAAATCAGGGATGAGCTAAAAGAGGCAATAAATATTTTTAAAGCCAATTTATCACAAATAACTGAAATGGCAAAATATTCTGAATACGATTTTCATATAAAAGGCACTGATTTATCAGGTATAGGTAATATTTACGGAATAGAGCTTGCAATTTTCATATCTCTTGTATCAGGGCTAATGGAAAAATCAATAATCCCTCAATCTGTAGTTTTAGGTTCAATGAGCATTGGCGGAACTATTATAGCAACTGATAATCTGCCGGATGCATTGCAGGTTGCAAGTGACAGCGGTGCTAAAAAAGTGATACTTCCAGCAGGAGATATGGCAAAATTAGGAAGTGTTCCAACAGATTTAATGGGCAAGTTTAGCTTTATCGTCTACTCTTCTCCCATTGATGCAGTATTTAAAGCTCTTGGAGTGGAGTAAATTTTAATTATCCAAATCATCTATAAATAAAAGATCATCAACTATATTATATTCTTCACCCTGTTTACTGTCAGAAAAAATTTTAGGCATTTTTTCAAGTGGAAGTTTATCAAAATATTTATCATAAATAGTGAATATGTTTCCAAATAATACAAATTCAGAGAGTAATGATTTAATGGACATATATAAGAATATTATTTTATGGCCTTCTATATTATTGGAATTTGTTTTAATAAATTCGTTAAAAAAATCAATCATTTCAGCAAAACTATCAATTTCTTCTTCTATTTTTTTTATTTCATCTGATGTCATATATTTTTTTATTTCAGGAAAAACTTCGATTATTTCAATTAATGATTGTTGAAATTCAAAAAGGAATTTTAAAATAAATTCGCTTAAATCAGAAAAATTTTCCAAAATTTTATCATATTTCTCTTGAATTTCAATATTATTGTAGCCATCTGGATTCTTTTCTAAGTATTCTATGATTTCTATTACATAGCTAAGATATTCTTTATTTTTTTCAAGCTTAT
>CAZBLP010000083.1:0-2747 GCA_964492825.1 uncultured bacterium | reverse complement strand
CAATAGCATTTAAAGGTAATAAAAAAAGAGAAGTTTTTTCAGAAGAGGGAGTAAAAGAATTTACAAAAAAAATTCTTGAAAGAGCAAAAGATGATGCAGGAGTGAAGGCTTATAAAGAGCTTGGCACCCCGATGCTTGTTGCAATTAACAACTCTATTAAAGGTTTTCCTTCAAAGTATTGGCATCAGGGAACATTTGACAGGTGGGAAAAAATATCAGCAGACGCTATGAAGGATATTTTAAATCCAAAGCCCAAAGCATGTCCAAAATGCTTTATGGCTTGTGGAAAACTTTCTGAAGTTAAAGATGGAAAACATAAAGGTTTGAAAATTGAAGGGCCAGAATATGAGACTATTTATGCATTTGGTGGATTATGTTTAATTGATGATTTAAGAGAAATAGCTTATTTAAATGATTTATGTGATAATTACGGAATAGATACAATAACAGCTGGAAATCTTGTTGCTTTTACAATGGAAGCAAGTGAACTTGGAAAAATAGATTACAAAATTTCTTATGGAGATGCGAATAAAGCTGCTGAACTTATAGAAATGATAGTATTCAGGAAGGGTATAGGTGACATTCTTGCAGAGGGTATAAAATTTGCCGCAAAAAAATGGGATATGGAAGATATAGCCATTCATGTTAAAGGACTTGAGCCTGCAGGATATGAGCCAAGAGTTTTAAAAGGGATGGGCTTGGCATATGCTACCTCTCCAAGAGGAGCGTGTCATTTGAGAGCTACATTTTATAAAGCTGAGCTTTCAGGATTGATTGACAAAGATCAGGTTGAAGGAAAGGCAGAGCTTTTTTTAGATTTTGAACAGAGATTAACAATTCATGATTGTTTGATTGTTTGTAGGTTTTACAGAGATTTGTATATGTGGGATGAACTTGGAGAAATAATTTATATTACCTCAGGGATGAAGTTAGATAAAGAGGGTTTGATAAAACTTGCCTTAAATGTCTTGGATTTAACAAAATTTTTTAATAATAAATGCGGGTTGACTAAAGTAGATGACTCAATTCCTGTAAGATTTTTTAATGAGCCAATTAATGATGGAAAAGATGTGTTAAAAAGAGATGATTTTGAAAAAATGTTAAAAGATTATTATAAATTTCATGGCTGGCAATAATAATTTTTGCAATATATTCAGAAATATTTTTTGATGTAGTATATAGAGAAAATTCCGGATTTGAAAGCAAATTTAATGCACTTTTAAGGAGCTGAGAATCTTCATCAAGAGCATATATCAAAATATTTGTATCAACTAAAATCTGGTTATTCAAATGAGATAATATTCAGTAAGAGAGTTAATTTCTTTTATAATTTTTTATTTTAATCCATTTTCATTTTAAGTCTAACGACTATTGTCTTACTGGCTAATGACTGCTAAATCCCACATCCTAATCCCTAAATCCTAAAATGGTATTATTTACCATGCTCTCATTAAATTAATTGTAACATCATTTTTTGACTTTTTTTTAAATAAAAAGTATTTAAAATAAATATTAACTGGAATGAGGAGGAGGTTTTTATGAATTATCTCTGGATTTATATTTTAGTGGCATTTATTGTTATTGGCGGATGCATAATAGGTTGGCTTATTTCCTCAAGTTTTCAAACAGAATTAAAATCAAAATTTGAAAAAATTGCTGAATATATTAATGCTAAAGTTATAAATTCCCGTATTCCTCTTTTTACATCACCTAAAATAAAAGGATATTGCTCAGATGTACCTTATGAAATTATTGTAATTTCAGGAAGTCAATACTCACCGCCTGATGTAAGAATAACTTTTTTTATAATACCTCCTTTTCAATTAAACATAAGCAAAAGAGGAAAAGTATCAAAAATATCAAAAAAATTAGGTTTGTTAAAAGGTATAAAAACAGGAATATCAGATTTTGACAATAAATTTTTTATTAAAACTGATAATGAAACAAAGTGTCTGGATTTTTTAAAGCTTCCTGAAATAAGAGATATAGTTGCAGAACTATATAAAAAAGGGTGGTATATTGTTTTTCGTAAAAAATATATTGAGCTTATAAAAAAATTAAAGCCTAAATCAAATTATACATTTTCTCTTGTTGTTGATCTTTTAGATGAAAAAGAGATTTCTGATATTTTAGATAACCAGAAGATTTTTTTATCAAAATTGTTAAAACATTGATGTGTAAAACATTAATCGTGTAATAGAGTTAAAAGTTACATATTACAAACATCAAGTATCCATAATTTAAAAATTTTTTATTATGGGTTTATGAGTAAAAAAAATTAAAGGAGACATTCCATTCCGCTATTATTCGAATCTCTTAACAGTGGAGAAATTGCTTTTGGTTTTTTCAATATTGATACTGACATGCTTTTACTTGAAAACTATTTCTTTTTTGCTCCTGAATTTTGCAATTGTATTATAAAATTTTTTAAATCTTCCACTGCTGAAAAATTTTTTCATAATATCCAAGGTTACATAATTAACGATAAAAATAAAATAGGCAATTTAATGGGTGCTATTCATGGCATCAGTTTCACAGGTTTCATAGGAGAAGTTTACAAAATTTTTCCATTTCCAAAAGATATGAAAGATTTTAAACAAAAGCCTGATGGTTATAAGAATAGAGAAATTATTGAAAAAATTATTGTAAAATATGCAAACTCTATTGAAATTCCTTTTGAAACAAATGAAAGTGGTGAAATTATTCAAATAGCAGAGTTTCAATTTACAAAAAAACAATTTTTCCAT
>CAZBLP010000082.1:0-2809 GCA_964492825.1 uncultured bacterium | reverse complement strand
TAGCCTTTGGAGTGAAGGCTGTCCCGGATGTGTAGAAAATATCTTGAGCTTCTTTCAAAAGGAAAAAAATATTCTCAATAATTATCCTTGTTACCTGCTTTTGTCATCACCCGGTAAAATAAAGGCCGATGCAATCATCGGTAAATATAATCTAATTACATACAAGCGATTATTGGTCGATACTGCAAACGAATACTTTAATTATTTTCCTTTTAATAATATGTCGTCTCCGAGATTAACACTCATAAAAAATAATAATGTTATTAGCGATACGGTTTACCTGCCGGATAATCTGGATACATTAACAAAGCAGTTAATGGATTTTTTACGGGACGGAGACAGAATAAGTTTCTGATTTTTTCTAAACTTTTTTAATATTTACATTCCATTTCCCGGGCATTTCCTAATAGTCCTCGTTTGCAACGAGGACGAGAAAAGTTAGTATATAACGGAACTTCCGTAAGAAAAACTGCTAAAAAACCGCTACGATACTTATTGTTACAGGGATTTAGGAAAATTTGTTAATTTTCATGTGGCTAAGGGTTTTGTGTTTTAAAACATGTCTATATGTTTGTTTAGTTAGACATTTAATGTTTATATTTGTAGTCAAGTTGTAATGTTAATGCTATGTTTATTCAACGAACACAAAGAAAGTCAAACGGAAAGGTTTATAAGTCAGTCGCTTTGATAGAAAATTACAGGGATAACGGCAAGGTTAGACACAGAACCATTGCTTCTTTAACCAAATGGCCGGAAAAAATTGTCAATGATTTGGGGAAGTTACTTAAAGGTGAATCGGTTATAGACATTGAGGATTTAAACTTATCTGTAGGAAAATCATTTGGGGCTATTCAGTCTGTTAAAGAGATTGCAGGTAAGATTGGAATAACACAAGCATTAGGAACAGATAAGCGAGCAAAATTAGCATTATTGCAAATAGCGGGAAGAATCATCTCGCAAGGTTCAAGGAATTACATAGCAAATGAGTGGGTTAAGAATCAAGACATTAACAAAGTATTTGGTATTGATAACCTAAATGAAGACCAATTGTATAGGAATTTGATATGGTTAAGCGAGAATCAAGAAAAAATAGAAAAAAAGATATTTAGCCACAGGTATAAGAATGAAAAGATAAAAAGTATTTTTTTATATGATGTAACCTCATCGTACCTTGAAGGCGAGAAGAATGAATTGGCAGAATACGGTTATAATCGCGACAAGAAAAAAGGCAAAAAACAAATAGTTGTTGGTTTAATGTTGGATTCTTACGGTTATCCATTGAGCGTTGAGGTGTTTAAAGGAAATACATCGGATACCAAAACAGTATCATCTCAATTAAAGAAACTTAGAAATAACTTTGGAGTAGAGCAAGTAATATTTGTAGGAGACAAAGGAATGATAAAGTCGGCACAAATAGACGAGATAATATCAAAACAATATAAATGGGGATATTTGACAACCATAACAAAAGAACAAATAAAGAGTTTGATAAATCAGGGAGTATTGCAATTATCGTTGTTTGAGGACGAAATAATTGAGATTGAAGGAGAAAATGATGTCAGATATATTTTACGCAAGAACAATTACAGGGCAGAAGAAATAAATAAAAATCGTGAATCTAAAATTCAATACATAAAAGAAATAGTATTAGAAAAAAACAAGTATTTAACCGAACATAAAAAGGCAAATGTAGATAAAGCTAAAAATAAGATAGAGGAAATAATATCGGATTTGAGAATGGCTTCGTTTTTAACAATAGAGCAAAACGACAGGGAGTTTATTATTAAAACAGACGAACAAAAAAAGGATGAAGCCGGAGAATTAGACGGTTGTTATGTTGTAAAAACACAAGTATCGAAAAAAGAATTATCAACGCAAGAAGCACACGACAGATACAAAGATTTATCAATGGTTGAGTTTGCATTCAGAACAATGAAAACAACATTGGAAGAACTTCGCCCGATATATGTTTGGAAAGAAAAACAAACCAGAGGACATGTTTTTGTGGTAATGTTAGCTTATATGATAAGTAAATATATTACGGATAAAACAAAAGAATTGGGATTTAGTCGCAAATTCGTATTAGAAACTTTGGATAAAATTCACTATGTAGAACACGAGTTTAAAGGACAAGTAATAAAAACCGTTCCGAAAATATTGTCAGAAGAACAAACCAGAATACTTGATGCAATAGGTGTAAAACTAAAAGTAGCTAAGGATAAATCATAAGCATTTTGCTCCACAAATGGCATATACACTGCAATACAGGGATTTCTTTAGCGTTTTTTATTAGGAAGTTCCGTTTTAATACATCTTACAGAAAGTCCAAATCCTTTATTGCAATAATAATCCGTAATTACTCCATCTGTAAAATCTTCCCCTGCAATTCCTCCTCCTCCAACAGGATATATAGACAAAGCAAATGCTTCACTATCATTCTTTGAAGTTGATGTCCAAAACATAGATACTTTTAATAAGTCTTCGAACTTCCCATTATTAGTACGATTACCACAAGGACATGCATCATAACCATCTTTATTTATTCCACCCCAATATTTACTTAAAAATTCTAAAGTAAAATTTTTACGATTCGGGTTACCATAATATTTTTTAAGTTGTTCAAAGTCACTTTTTGTTGGAATAGACCAACCTTGTGGAGCTAAACCCCTTGAGTCACTAACTGCATACCAATTATATAATTTTTTGCAATTAATTAAACTTTTATTTAGATTTTGATAATGTTCTTTTATATCATTAATTGTTGTTTTACTTGTATCTTCACCAAGTTCTTCTTCATGTCTGCCAAACT
>CAZBLP010000081.1:0-3009 GCA_964492825.1 uncultured bacterium | reverse complement strand
AATGAGTAAAAACCGTTGATTTTCCCTTTAAAGACCAAGATGTAACTTATGTGTTCTTGATAAATATCTTCACCAAAAATTAGAAATCTAAAGATCCTTGACTATGTTTTTTTTCTTCTTCAACAGTATTTATTTTAACCTTTTTCTTAACTTGAGTTTTTCGTTTTGGTTTTGGTTCATCAAGTTCCAAACTTAAACTTTTATGAAACTCAAAAATCTTAATAACTCGTTTTTCATCTGTAATTTTTCCAGAAAGTCCATAAAGTTTATCAACCGCAGAATCCAGTTTTTTATGAGCTTTTAGAAGTTTTTCAGGCATTGAATTTTGATTATACAAATCTGATAAAGAGCTATCTGAAAATTCTTCTCGAATATCTAAAATTGCTTGTGAAAGTTTGATTATTCTATTTTCTTGAGCTTTTGTTACATTTGTTGGAAATGGAAAATTGTTATAAACAACTCCGATTGAATAACGGTAACGACTTTCTAAACGACCTGCGACATTTCTCATAAATGCCATATGAATTGATGAGGTTAAAATTCCAAAATGGTATAGAGTTGCGGAGGGGAGGAAAGAAATAGAGTTATTTGGAATATAGCCCTTTTTAAAAAATCCGATTGGAATATATTTTCTATATTCTGATGAAGTAAGTGGAATAACAAGAAAATCTTCTTTTGGTTTTCTAATTTCAGCAAAAGTCATAGAATATTCAGCTTTTTCTCTTGTTGCTTTTTTTGGACTCTTACTTCTAAGAAGTTTTATATTTGAAATTCTCTCTTTTACAAACCTCATCGAATTTATCTCTTTTGGGGTTGCATCTTCAAGCCATAAACAATATCTTGATTCTCTATTTAGAAATTCTCTACCTGAAATAAGAGGCTTAAAAAACTTTTCTGCTTTTGGCTCTTTTTCTAAAAACTCTTTTTTCTCACTTTCAGTAAAAAGAAAATTCCCACCATCATTTGGCAAACTGCCTAAACTCATCTCCAAATTTCCATTCTGAATATGTTTGCTTCGATTAAAAATATAAGTTGTTTTACCAGAAATCAAATAAGGATTTATCTCTTTTACTAATTTCATTTTTGGTTCAGATTTAACAGTTTCATACTCAAAAAGTTTTTTCTCTTTTCCATTATCTTTTCCAAATCCAATAATTACACAATGAACTTGAGCATTATTTTTAGCCTCGTTTTTCCATTTAAAAGTTTGATGTGCAAAATTTATCGTATGTTTATAATTTTCTAAAATCTGATACCAAAGAGTTGCAACCTGTTCGCCTTGAGTAATTGAGTTTGTTGAGACAAAAGCTGTTTGTGTCTTTTCGTGATTTTCCATATATTCGGAAGCTTTCAAAAACCAAGCTGCAACTAAATCAAGATTTTTGCCACTTTTAATATTTTCAAATACTAATGCCATATCTTTTTTCTGATTTGAGTTTTGCATTTTTGCTCCTAAAAATGGAGGATTTCCAAAAATATAATCTATCTCAACATCAAAAACCTCTTCCCAATTTGTTGTAAGCGAATTTTGGTGAAAAATATTTGCTACTTTTTTAATTGGAATATTAAATTCCTGTTTTTCAAACATTTTTTCAAACTTCAAACTCATTTGATGGTCAATTAAAAGCATCGCAACTTCCGTAATTTTTGCAGCTAATTCATCAATCTCAATTCCGTAAAATTGCTTAATCGAAACATATTGAATAAGTGAATTCAACTCTTTCATAATCTCAAATTCCAAAAGTTTAAGTTCTCGATATGTGATAATCAGAAAATTTCCACTTCCACAAGCTGGGTCAAAAAATTTAAGATTTCCAATTTTAGTATGAAGTTTTTCTAACTCTTTTCTATTTCCTCTATTTTTCTCAAACTCATTTTTCAGTTCATCTAAAAATAGTGGTTTTAAAAGTTTTAAGATATTCTTTTCACTTGTAAAATGAGAACCTAATTCACCTCTGGTATTTTCATTCATACTTGCTTGAAAAATTGAACCAAAAATTACAGGATTTATTTTAGACCAATCAAATTTAAAAGTTTTTAAAAAACTCTCTTTTAATTTATCATCAAAAGCAGATATTTTTATATACTCTTTAAAAAGAGAACCATTTATATAAGGGAATTTTCTTAAACTCTCACTAAGATTTAAGCTTCTTTGATTATTTGGAGTATCCAAAACCTGAAAAAGATGTGCGATTTCAGAGCCAATATATCGACTTTCTGTAATTGTATCGATAAATTCACCAAAAAGATTTCTACTCCAAATATCTGTATTATCCGCAAAAAGTAGAAAAAGATGTCGAATTAAAAAAATTTCAAGCTCTTTTCCTTCATATCCACTTTTCTTTAACTCTTCGTGAAATCCACCTATCAAAGAACCAGCTTGAACATTTAAATCAATTTTTTCATCAAAAACTCTATTTTGCTCACTATTAAAAAATTCAAAAAGATGTAAATTTTCAGACAATTCAGAAAGTTTAAATTTATACTCTTTTCCGTTTTCTAAATCTAAAAGTTCAAAATTTTGAAAATCACAAACCAAAATATATTTAGGAAGTTCCTCATCTTTTATATTTGGAAAATAATCAAAAGCTTGAGTTTTTGCTTTTCCCAAATCTCGACCCAAAGATTTATGCTCAATTAAAAGTTTGCCTTTCCAAAATAAATCGATAAATCCCTGTTTATCTCCTAACTTTTTTATAGGCTCTTCAAAAGAAGCTACTCTAGTTCTTTCAACTTTAAAAATTGTAAAAAACTCATTCCAAAAAGTTTGAGATTCACCTTTTTCATATTTTGCATCTTTCCATTTTTTACTAAACTTGATTGCAGCTTTTTTCATAATTACTCCAGTTTTTCAATTTAATTATTTGCTTTAAATATTTTAACATTTCATTAGTCAATATAAAACTTTAAATAAAATAATTAAAATTTAACTTTAACATCTTTATTGAAATAAAATAGATTATAATATCTAATATGTTAGATAATTAATATTTATCAAAAATTACCTAA
>CAZBLP010000080.1:0-3088 GCA_964492825.1 uncultured bacterium | reverse complement strand
TAACGAGGATTTTTGAGATTTTAACAATGGTTGTGTTTATTGTATGCACAACCATATTAAAATGTGTATAAGATATACAAGCATCAACCAGAAAAAACTAAATTATTGAGATTTTTAAAAATAAAGAAAAAATCATGGATTGTTTTAAAAAATAACAATTGTTATTAAAAAAGAATTAATTATGCTTATCTGGTGGGTTATCTAACTTTTCTGGTGAGATTTTTTAAAACAATCCGCAACCAGAAGGTTTTTTAAATCTTTTCTGGTTATGGATTGTTTCAAAAAATAAGGATGAATTAAGCTTTTTACCCACCAGATAAGGATTTTTAAAAAAGATTATATAAATAAACATAACCAGAAGAGATTTGTTAAAAATAAAAAAGAATTGTCTGAATTTTTGTAAAATAAAATTGTCTGGTAATATGATGTATTGTGTATATCTTGTCTGGAAAATAGCTGGTGACTATGACATCTCTTATGCAATAGCCATCATCTTATTGAGGACTGTGGAAAATTCTGCTCCTATATTACTTGCTTGGTATTTGACTTTTCCATGTTCTTCGACAGTTTCGATGAGTTTTAAGTTTTCTAATTTTATTAGGTAATAATACACAGTTGTCTTACAAAATCCTTTATCTTGCAAGTATTTGATGATGTTGTCACGTGTTTTAGGTTCATTTTTAATATATTCCAATAGCTCTTTTGTTAGTGCTAAATCTAAACGGATATTTTTCATATATTCACCTCCTTAATTCACCAATTTTATATTATAATTAATATGATTTATATACTTTTTGAATATTCAAAAAATTTAAATTTCAGAATTTTGAAAAGATATATAAATATTAAATTCAAAAAAATGAAATGTTGAAAAATATGTTTGGGGGTTGGGTAAAAAATGAGATATGAAAAAACAGCAAAGGATGCAATAATGGATGTGTTACGGACTATGCCTAATACTAAATGTAGTTGGGACAATATAAAAAACTTATTAACAGAATCAGGGTATAACATAAAAACACTATCATGGGCAAAATCAAAACTTGTTGAAGAAGGAGTTTTAGAAGAATTCGTCCAGAATGGAGTTAAATATGTCCAGTTAAAAGTATCTAACAATTTTAAAGTATTTGATGATAAGTTAGTATATGATTATTATGATTATATCGTTAGGTTCTTCTCTGAAATGCATAAAGAAGATATTATAAATGATATTGAGAGGATAGAAGTAGATTTAACGGAATTTTATAATTATTGCTCGCTTATTGGTTTGGATTTTGAATTTATTGAGTGGATTATTAATAATCCAGAAGAGGCATTAAAATTATTTAGAGAATGTTACGAAGATGCATATTACAAACTAAACTCAGAAAGACCTAAAGAATTTATTTTGGAGTTCAAAAATTTGCCAAAGATATACAAAACTGTAAAAACGAAATTTGGTGAGAGAGATTTTACAATTGAAGACATTAAGAGTAGATACATAGGAAAACTTGTAGAGTTTGAGGGTATCATTACGATAGCGAGTAAAATAATACCTATGTTAAAAAAAGCCGTTTTTTTATGCCCAAAATGTGGTAAAAAAATTGTGAGGGAATATGATAACATATTTGAACCGTTTTCATACCCTAAATGTTGTGAAACAGAATGCATACTTTTAGAAAATGAGAGTAAATACATTGATGTTCAGGAGTTTAAATTACAGCAACCTTTAGATTTGATGGAAAAACCAGAAGAGCCTCCAAGGTATATTACCGTAATTTACGAAAATAGCCCAGGAATATATTCTGGGAGAGTAAGAGTTGTAGGAATTCCTTTTAATATTAGAAAAAAGAAAAATTCTTTGGGTTTTGATATTTATGTCAAAGCAATACATGTAGAACTTATTGATAATGATGTTAATATTAATTTATCCCCTGAAGACATTGAAAAAATCGAAAAAATAGGAAAAAGAAGGGATGTTGTTGATTTGTTAGCAGATATGTTAATTCCAGAGATTAGAGGGCATTCAGCAATAAAAAAAGCAATATTTCTACAACAAATCAAAGGAACTAAAAAAAGAGACAACACAAGGCACAATATTCACATTTTATTAATTACTGACCCTGGTGTTGGAAAATCTGTTATGCTTAGAAAAATCGCACAAATTCCTGGTAATGAGTACTCTTCACTTACTTCAGCTACGGGAGTGGGTTTAACTGCTGCTGTAGTTAGGGAAAAGACTCTCTTAGGAACAGAAACTTGGGTAATAAAACCAGGAGTTTTAGTTAGGGCTAATGGAGGGACAGCGTGTATAGATGAGTTCAGCGTACAAAAAAATGCTCATAACAATCTCTTGGAGGCGATGGAGAGCCAGACAATTCATGTCAGTAAAGGGGGTATTAACGCTAAGCTTCTTTCTGAATGTGCAATTTTAGCTGCTTGCAATCCAAGATGGGGGAGATTTAATCCAGATATTTCTGTAGCTGAGCAGATAGATATTTCTCCACAACTTTTGAGTAGATTTGATTTAATATTTCCACTGATGGACAAGCCAAACAGAGAAAATGATGAAAAGATAGCAGAACACATTTTAAATCGTTTTAGTTATGCAAGTAGTGATAAAGAAATAGAAGGTTACGATTACAAGGTAATAGATGGTATTAAGATAGATTTTGAATTTATTGTCAAGTATATTATGTATGCAAGGCAGAAAAAGGCGATTCTTTCAGAAAAGGCTAAGAAAACAATTATAAAATACTATTTAGAAATGAGGAAGTTAGGGGAGGGTAACAGCCTAATACCTATAACTGCAAGACAGTTAGAAGCAGTTGCAAGGTTAGCAGAGGCTATTGCAAAGGCAAAACTAAAGGAAACTGTTGATGTTGAGGATGCAGAGGAGGCAATAAGTATAATTGATGCATGCTTGAAAGAAGTTGCATACGACCCAGAAACTGGGAGATTTGATGTAGATAAAATCATGGGAGTTCATAAGAGTGAAAGGAAAAAATTAGATATTGTGTTAGAAATTATAAAAGAGCTTTCACATGGGAGTTTAGAGGTTTTGGTTGATTTTGAAGAAATTTTAAGTTTTGTTGAAGAAAAAGGAATA
>CAZBLP010000079.1:585-3308 GCA_964492825.1 uncultured bacterium | reverse complement strand
CGCCGATACACTCCTCGAAGAGGAAATTACTCGAGAGTTCCCGAGGCATTTCGAGCTATCAGTTATCACCTTTTGGTTTTTGCTTTCTTTGCTTTCTTATTTTCTAATGGACTTTTTGGTATACTGCTAATCATGGATATTAAGGGGGAATGTATCTATAATGCTCCTTGAATAAGCAGTTAGGAGGAATCAAGATAATGGAAGACTTAATAAAATTTATATCAGAGTCTATGCTTAGTGGTACTGTTGGAAATGCAACATTTGAAGCATTAAAAAATTTATTTGGTGATAAGTTTGATAGACTTTTTAAATATTTGAAAAATAATGAAAATGAAAAATTTATAGGAGCATTGGAAACAATACTTGATGAGAATGAAGAATTAAAAAAACAAATTACTTCTTTAAAAGAAGGTATATGGCCTCACATAATATCTAATGGAATTCACAGTACCGGAGATTACAATATTAATATTATTAATAATATACAGGTAAAAGAAAAACATCCAAAAAAAGATCTATCTCTTGCATTGGAAGAAGCAATGTTTGCATTAAAGCAAATGCCGGGAAGACTACAGGAAGCTGCAGATGCAGGTGAAACACATTTTTCATTTAATGAAGCAGGAGAAAAAATTGAAAAATTGTATAATATTGCAAAAAGGGACAATATAAATCAGATAGTTGAAAAATTGCATGAATTTGAAAAAAAATATAATGGTTGGATAAAACTCATCAATGAAACAATAAACAATAATGCAACTATTGATGATATTAATAATTATCATGAGAAAGAAATTGTTGAATGGTTTAATGAAGCTATATATCGTCCTTATAAAGCTTTGGATAATGAATGAGCTTCTTAAAAGAATTAGGGTGGGTTTTTTAAAGCTGAAATTGCACCATGACTTAAATTCTGACTAATTAAGATTTAATCTTAATTAGAAGCAAATGTTTTCAAGTGAAAACCTTATAGCGAAGGAGAATAAGATGGCCGAACCGATTAATAGTGCTTTTGCTGTATCATTATGGGAATTTGTTGTAAAACCGATAGTCGATAGTATCAAAAAAGAGTATGGTGACAAGACTAAGGAAGTTATAAAAACTAAATTGAAAGATTTTTTCGAAAGGATTAAGATGTCATCCGAGGATAAAAAGTTGATAGAAATAGAGATAGTTAAGGCAGATGATGATGTATTGTCGAACAAAGATAAATTTGTGGAATATTTTACAAAAAAGGATAGCATAGGATACATTAATGCTAAATACCATATTGAAATTATAAATGTCGATGAAGGCGGGGTTGTCAATTTTAGTTAGGAATTATCATGGTTAAAATTGATCAAATTATGAATGATGGTGAAGTGAATTTTTATGAAAAGCATAAAGTTCCTAAACAGCTTAGTTCCAAGTTGGGGGGAAAAGAGAAAATCATAGGTAGAGAAAAAGAGCTAAATGATATAGATGATAAGCTAAAAGATCCAAATGCTTTACTTCTTATAAATGGTATCGGTGGTATTGGTAAATCAACGATTGCCAGCTATTATCTATATATTCAAAAAGAGCAATTTGATTATTATGGATTTTTTGACGGGTTGGATGGATTTGTTCCGGAGCTTAGGAGCAGTTTGGGTATCAAGTCTGAAAAATCTGAAGAGGCATTTTTAGAGGCTTTAACAAAACTCAGAACATTAGAAGGCAAAAAACTTTTGGTTTTTGACGATCTCAAGATCTCCGATACAAACAGATGGCAACTTGAAAGAATATTGGCGCTTACAAATAGCGGATACAAGGTACTATTTACTTCAAGAGAGACAATAGATAATGTCAACGATTATCCTTTGGATGTTTTAAGTTTGGAAGATACTAAAAAATTATTTAAATCTATCTATCCAACAAAAACGGAAGAAGATGAAGAGCTCTTAGAAAAAATTTTAGGCTATTTGGATAATCATGCATTTTTTGTAGAAAAGACGGCATATAGTGTAAAAAGGAGTCAATCACTTCAGGATATACTAAATAAATTTGAAAGTGGTGAGTTTCCGAGAGTTTGTGTTAGATATAAAGAAAATTTTAACAATCTTTTAAATGAATTATTTAGCTTTGGTAGTTTGGATGATGAAGAGGCGCTTACACTCAAATGCTTGAGCTCCCTACCGTCTATCGAGATAGGTTTAGAAAAGCTGCAATATATTTTTCAAAGACAAAAAGATGTAGAGTTTGAAAATCTACTTGATTATCTTTGTGAAAAAGGGTGGCTTGGCAAACTGGAGGGTGGCTATAAGCTTCATCAAATCATTAAAGAGTATATCATTGCAAATCACACACCAAGTTTTGAGGATTTAAAAATAGTATTAGAGCAACTTGGCAAGCTTATGGAAAATAGTAGCGATGTGCAAGTGGCTGTCAACAATCGAGAAAATATAGTCTATTTTGAGAGTTTGGCAAATTTACTTGAGAGATTGGAGTGGGGAAATCTTGAAGTGGGTACTTTTTTTCATCATTCCGGAAACATTCAATATTATTTGGGCGAATATAAAAAGGCGCAGGAGTATTATTTAAAAGCGCTGGAGATTCGTGAAAAGGTATTGGGCACCGAGCATCCTGATACGGCCACCACTTACAACAACCTCGCCAGACATTATTAGTCGAAGGGGAAGTATGAAAAGGCGTTGGAGTATTATTTAAAAGCGCTGGAGATTCGTGAAAAGGTATTGGGCACCGAGCAT
>CAZBLP010000079.1:0-485 GCA_964492825.1 uncultured bacterium | reverse complement strand
CCCGATACGGCTGTTTCTTATCATAATTTGGCAATTTTTTATTTCGGTCAAAGAAATTTTGAAGAGGCCTACGGTTTTATGAAGAAAGCTATTGATATTTGGGAGAAAGTATTGCCACCAGATCATCCTAATTTAATAGGTGCTAAAAAAGTTTGGAAACAATTATAAAAAAGAGAGAATCCTTGACTCTCCCCCGATGAGTAAGCCTACCCGCCGATGGCGGTAAGCTCGTTTTTGACTATGGCAAATTTTTCTTACGCTTCGGCAAGCGCTTTGCAGTTTTCTTCAACGATATGTTCTGGAGCGTTGGCGACGAACTTTTCGTTGCTGAACATGCCTCTGAGTTTGGAGCTCTTTTTCTCCACCATAGCAACCTTCTTTTCTGATTGGCTATCGATTTTTCAGAATAATTTTTGCTATACTATTCGGGTATGAGGCGATATTTTGACGAAAAGTACGAATATCCCCCCTAGATCCGATAGTAT
>CAZBLP010000078.1:0-3443 GCA_964492825.1 uncultured bacterium | reverse complement strand
TTGTATAAGTAAGGATGATTAAAAGAATGGAATTAATTAATACAATCTTTGATCTTAATTTCATAATTTTTAATTAACAGAAATATTTTAAATATTCAATGATTTATTTTATTAATATATCTTGACTTGTTAGAATAAGTCAATTAATTTTAAATAAATAGAAAAATTTTGTTAAGGAGGAAACCATGAAAACCTATAGAAAAGAACTTTGGTATGAAACAGAGAATAAAGTGGATTTTATAAATATTACCAGAGATGTGGAACAATGTTTATATGAAAGCGGCATAAAAGAGGGGCTTTGCCTTGTAAATGCAATGCATATTACAGCATCTGTATTTATCAATGATAATGAAAGAGGCTTAATATCTGATTTTAAAGAATGGCTGGAAAAGTATGTGCCTTCAGAACCAGTGTCATTGTATAAACATAATCTTACTGGAGAGACCAATGGTGATGCTCATATAAAAAGACAGATTATGGGAAGAGAAGTTGTTGTTGCTGTTACAGGCGGCAATCTTGATTTTGGCCCATGGGAGCAGATTTTTTACGGAGAATTTGACGGACAGAGAAAAAAAAGAGTTTTGGTTAAAATAATAGGAGAGTGAAAATTTCGGAGTATAAAAAAATTGTTTGGAAGTTAGTAAGGATGCTTTGGTTTTCTTTTTTAATTCTAACACAATTTTACACTTGAATAACCGATACTTCAGATTGTTGTATAAATTAAAACCTTGACCCATATATGTTTTTCTGGTAAATTTAAACATTCTTTCAAAGGAGGTTTAATATGCCTAAGAGACATGTTGCAAAGGGGTTATGGAACCATCTTATGAATAATTCCATAGATATGGGACTTTCAAGTATAATATATGAAATAGGTGTTGCATCCAAATATATTGTGCATGCAATGAAGACAGGAGATTTAGGATTGGCGGGCACAAGTAATCTTTATGGTGAGCAGCAGCTTGCACTTGATGTGCTTGCTGATGAAATTATTAAAGATAGATTGGATCATACAGGTCAGGTAAAATCTTTTGCATCTGAGGAAATGGATAACATACTGATTTTTGAGAGAAAAGGACCGAAACAATACAGCGTTGTTGTTGATCCCCTTGACGGTTCTTCACTTGTTGATGTTAATTTAGCTGTTGGTACCATTGTTGGAATTTACAAGGGGGAGAATCTGTTGCAGAGTGGAAGAAATTTGGTTGGAGCAATGTACGTTGTTTACGGCCCCAGGACGACTCTTGTTTATTCCGTAGGTAAAGGAGTTTATGAGTTTACTTTAAACTCATTAGGTGAATATGTGTTAACAAGAGATAATATCCATCTAAAATTATCAAATAAAATTTACAGTCCTGGTTCTAAAAGGGATGAGTATACAGGTAGTCATGCTGAATTTATTAATTATCTTGAAAGTAACGGTTATAAATTAAGATATTCAGGTGGCTTTGTGCCTGATATTAATCAAATTCTTTTAAAAGGCGGTGGATTATTTACTTATCCAGCGACAGTTAAAAGTCCTTCAGGTAAATTAAGGCTTTTATTTGAACTAAATCCTATGGCATTTTTAATTGAAAATGCCGGAGGTTTTGCCTCAAATGGCAATATGCCTATTTTAGATATTAAACCTGAGAAAATAGACCAGAGAGAGCCTGTGTATATTGGTTCAAAAGAAGAAGTATTACTTGCTGAAAAATTTATAAAAGGAGAAAATGTTTAATAATGAATGAAAAAATTTCAAAATTAGCAGTAACTTTTGATGATGTTTTACTGTTACCTGATTATTCTGAAGTTATACCTGCAGAGGTTGATGTATCAACATATTTAACATCTAAAATCAAGCTGAATATTCCTCTTTTAAGTGCAGCAATGGATACGGTTACAGAGGCTAAAACTGCCATTACCATGGCAAGAGAGGGTGGTATAGGAATAATACACAAGAATATGTCTGTAGAGCGGCAGGCTCTTGAAGTGGAAAAAGTAAAGAAATCTGAAAGCGGTATGATAGTTGAGCCTAAAACAGTTGAGCCGGAGCAGAAAATTTCAGATGCTCTTGAAATTATGAGCAGATATAAAATTTCAGGTGTTCCTGTTGTAAAAAATAAAAGACTGGTTGGTATTTTAACTAACAGAGATTTAAGATTTGAAGATAATTTTTACAGAAAAATAGAAGATGTTATGACTAAAAAAAATCTTGTTACTGTGCCTGTTGGTACTACTATGGATGAAGCAATAAAGCTTCTGCATAAACATAGAATTGAAAAACTTCTTGTAGTTAATGACCAGTATGAACTTAAAGGTTTGATTACCATTAAAGATATTGAGAAAACAAGAAAATATCCATATTCAGCAAAAGATGAAATAGGTAGACTTATAGTTGGTGCTGCTGTTGGCATATCAAAAGAGAGAGAGGAAAGGATTCAGGCACTTGTTGATAATCATGCAGATGTAATAGTAATTGATACAGCTCACGGGAATTCAAAAAATGTTATTGAGGCAATTATTGATACAAGAAAAAATTTTCCTAATATTCAGTTAATTGCTGGCAATATTGCTACAGGAGAAGCTGTCAGAAAGCTTGCTAAAGCTGGGGTTGATGCAGTTAAAATAGGAATAGGACCAGGCTCTATTTGTACTACAAGAATAGTTGCCGGTGTTGGTGTACCTCAGATAACTGCAATTATAGATTGTGTTAAAGTAGCCAAGGAGTTTGGGATACCTGTTATAGCTGACGGTGGGATAAAATACTCAGGTGACATTGTTAAAGCAATAGCAGCGGGTGCTGATACTGTGATGATTGGAAGTTTATTTGCAGGGACTGAGGAAGCTCCAGGAGAAAAGATACTTTATCAGGGAAGGAGCTATAAAATTTATAGAGGAATGGGCTCTCTTGGGGCAATGAAAGCAGGTAGCAGTGACAGGTATTTTCAAGATGATATTGATACTGAAGTAAAATTTGTGCCAGAAGGTATTGAAGGAAAAGTTCCGTACAAAGGAGAACTTTCAGAAAGTATATATCAATTAATTGGGGGCTTAAGAGCTGGTATGGGTTATACTGGATGTAAAAATATAGAGGAGCTTAAAACTAAAGCAAAATTTGTTAGAATTACAAATGCAGGATTAAGAGAGAGCCATGTTCATGATGTTATAATAACTAAAGAAGCTCCTAATTATAGGATGGAATAATATTTAATGTTAAAATTTAGTTGTAATTAACAAAAATAAATTAGTAATTCATATGTATTATTTTATCTCAATAAGACCTATGTTTGAAAACTCACCGTAAGTACCAAAGGTAGCATTGGTAGCATTCTTTTTGTTATGTCAATAAATGTTTTTTTTAAGTTGACAAAATTAAAAAGTTAATATAATACCAATTTCTCTTTGAGGTGAGTGTAGCTCAGTTGGTAGAGCACTGGATTGTGGCTCCAGTGGCCGTGGGT
>CAZBLP010000077.1:0-3641 GCA_964492825.1 uncultured bacterium | reverse complement strand
AGAGGCAATTGAAAATGCAAGAAAAGAAAAGTTTAACAATAATAGACACTAATACTATTTTAAGATATTTTTTAAAAGATAATGAAGAATTTTATTTTAAAAGTGAGAAATTTTTTACACGCTTTTCTAAACTTTTTACAGAAATTATATTACAATAATTTTATGTTTTATTGCATATTTCACCAAACCTGAAACATTATGAATATTAAGTTTTTTCATTATATTTTTTCTGTGAGTGTCAACAGTACCTGTGCTAATGAAAAGCTTTTCAGCAATCTGAGTATTAGTATAACCTTCGGCTATCATCTGTAATATTTGGATTTCCCTTTCAGTGAGGAGATTTTCTATTGAGTTATTATCTTCTTTTCTTTCGTTCTGAAATATTTTATTTAAATTTATTGGATAAAAAGCTGGAGAAACCATTATTTTGCCTCGAGCAACATACATAACAGCTTCAATTAATAGTTTAAAACTGTCTTCTTTCAATATATATCCTTTTGCTCCGCTTTTAATTGCGTTTGTTACAAAATATGTATCTGCATGCATTGATAAAATTAATACCTCAACTTCAGGTGCCCTTTTTTTTATCTGTTTGGTAAGTTCAATTCCATTTAACCCTGGAATGGAAATATCAACAACAGCTACATGAGGTTTAAGTTTTATAATATCATGTAAACCAATTATTCCGTCGTCGGCTTCTCCGACAACTTTCATATTATTGTTTTTTTGAATTAAATGTTTTAATCCGTCTCTGAACATCTGGTGATCATCAACAAGAAATACTTTTATCATTATGACTCCCTAATTCTACAATTATACGTGTGCCTTCACCAATCTGGGATTCAACATAAAGATTCCCGTTAAAATGTTCAACCCATTTTTTTATTGTAAACAAGCCTATTCCTTCAATTGATTGGGACTTTCTTAAGTATTTTTTAAAATCGAATCCTTTACCATTATCGTCAACTATCAATTTAAATTTATCCTCGACTATAAGTAGAGAAATTACCACTTCAGTTGCTTCCGCATATTTTAAAATATTGTTTAACAATTCTTTAACAATTCTGAATAAATAAAATTTTTGTGTTTGATTTATAGGTATTTTTTCTTCTTTAACATTATAATAAAATGTTACTTTTATATCTGTTTTTTCCTGATAATTTTCAACAAAACATCTAATTGCAGATATTAATCCATGTTCATCGAGAATAACAGGGCATAAATCAAAGATAGTTCCCCTAATCTGTTTAAGCATTTTATCTGTTGTGTTTAACATTTGCAACACTGAGTTGCTCTTTTCTTTTTCATAAAGCTCTTCTGTTTTTAAATGTAAAAATGCAATATCCTGAGCCAACTGTTCGTGGATTAACTGTCCGATATTTCTCCTCTCTCTCTCTTCAGCAAGAATAATTTGCTCTTCAATTAGTCTTTTGGTTTTTAGTCTCTCCTCGTGCCTTTTCTTTAAATCAGTTATATCTCTTATGATTCCTTGAATATACTTATTATTCCTTATTTGTACTTTAATAGAACCATATCTTTTTTCCTTGTTTTTTCTTGCAATTTCTATCTCTTTTTCCTGAATAACATTTTTTTCTTTTAATTCTTCAATAAAATTATTTTTTATAAACATCATTATATTTGTATCACTATAAATTTTGTCTATGCCAAAAAGAGTATATCCTGCTTTATTGAGTTCCATAATGTTTCCTTTAAAATCAATCAAAAAAACTGCATCTTGAGTATTTTCAAAAAGATTTCTATATTTTTCTTCTGATTGTTTTAATTGTACTATTGTATTTTCTAACTTTTCTGTCATTTTATTGAAGTTTTCCGATAAAATACCTAATTCATCATTGGAAGAAATTTTAACTCGTGCTGAAAAGTCTCCGTTTTTAATTCTTTTTGTTGTTTGTGCAAGTATGGCAATTGGCTTGGATATGGTGTATGCAATTAGCGTTGAAATAAAAAGACAGAACAAAAGAATAATCAGGGTAAGAATAAGAAAATTTTTAAAATATTTGTTTAATCCAACCAGCAGTTCAGGGTCAAATATGGAATAAATAATTGTAAATTCAGGACATTTTCCATTGAGAAGAGGTTTGAATCTTTTAAAAGCAACAATTGAAAAATGTTTGATCCCCTCTGAAAAGTAATTAACTCCTTGATTTGAGCTTAATAAAAATTTTCTCAAATGAGGCGCACATGTAAAAATGGTTTCATTTTTGTTAAACATAAAACAGAATCTTTTGGATTCTTTAGGATGGTATAGAAAATAGCCTTTACTATTTATAAAATAAAATGTTCCAAAAGTTTTATTTTTATTTTTGAAAAGGTTTAAAATTATATTTCCATCCATATTAAATATCAGAAAATACATTGCTTTGTGGCTTTTATTAAAAATAGGAATTCCGATTCTTACAACAGGTCTGTAAGGAATTTCTATTTTATGATGTTCAATATTAAGATCAAAAGGAGATATATACACTTCTCCTTTTTTCAGCTTTAGTAGTTCCTGAAAATAGTATCTGTGATATTTAACTTGAAGTTCTTTTTCTGGAACAATTTTCGGAACCTCTTTATAGTTGATTCTGACAATTTCTCTTCCCGATTTGTTAAGCAATCTTATTTGGTAAAAAATTTTGTGATGTATGGCAAATGAATAAAAGATTTTTTCAATACGTGATTTAAGTTTAACGTTATTATTGCATGTGAATTCGTGTATATCAGGTAGATCCCTTAAAATAAGAAGATCTGTTATGGCAAGGTTAAACTTTTTTTTAATTTCATCTGATATGTGATTTACCTTACTGATTGCAATTTTTTTAGCTCTTTCAATTACAAATTTTTTTTGAATGTAACGTGCAAAAAATGCTGTTAAAATAACTGCTGCAATATTAATAAAAATAAAAGCAAAAATTAATTTTGTCTTTATACTTTTAAACATTATTTTATGATTTTAAATCCTGCATTTTCTATGGTTTTTTTTATTTTTACAATATTTATTTTTTCATTATCAAAGGTAATTTTTACTGTATGTTTATGAATGTCAGTTGTTACTTTACCAACTCCTTTAGTCTTTTTCAGAGCGCTACGCACCTGATATGCTTTACCAGGTCAGGTTAACCCTTTGACTTTTAATGTTTCTGTAACATTTGCGGCAAATAAAGCAGTGGAAAATGAAAACATTATTACAATAAAGAATAATTTGATTTTTTTCATATCTTTCTCCTTGTTTGTTATTTATTATTTTTTTGTTTGATTAACTAACCTAATTTTTTAAAAAAATCCATTTAAAAATAGAAAATACCAGATTTACGGTATAGCAAATCAGTACTTTTTATGCAAAGTTATAACAAGGTTTTAAAAATTTTAACAAGGATAAAAAATGAATGAGAAAAATTTATGGTTAATTATAGGTATTCCTCTTTGTTTAATTTTATTTGTTATTTTCCTTATAAATGGCAGCTCAGTGTCAAATCCTATTAAAAGTACTCCTAAGTTAAAAACAGAATGGTTCAAGCCGGAACTTCCAAGAGAAAACTTATTAAATAATGCAACCATTGTCGGTAATTGTTGGGTATGTCACGCCATGTGGGCATCAATTCCTCAGATTTCCCATTTCCCTGCTCAGTTTGTCCATC
>CAZBLP010000076.1:0-3646 GCA_964492825.1 uncultured bacterium | reverse complement strand
ATATGTTTTTAAAGTTATAGAGTTTATATCTTTAAAATTTAGATTTTTAAAAACATAATTATGATATTGGTTTCTTTTTTCTTCCTTTTTATTGGTAAAATAGAGTAATCCGGCGACAATAATAAAAATTAGCAAAATTATTATATTACGCTTATTCATAAAAACCTCCTTTGTATTATCAAAAAATCAAAACCAGTGCGAGTCAGTGAATGTTAGTTGCTCTGTTTTTCTATTAATTCTTATTATTGCTTTTAACTTTAACTATTCTTTCTTCTTATTTTTCTAATAAATATCCCTAAAAGAACAAGTAATACAGGGATTAAAATAATATTAAAAATTTTCACAAATAATTTTTTTGATTCGGTTGTATCTTTTAAAAGCCTGAGTTTTATGCCTTTGCTTCTAATATTTATTAATCCGCTGTTATCTGTGCACCAGTCAAGCATATTCATAAAAAATGACTCCATTGTCTTGTCTATTAGTGGATTCTTTATAAAATCTGAGTCACCAATTACAATCACTTTAGCGTTATTTGTTTGAGGTTTAAATTTTTTCCTGATTTTCTCCAAATTAAATATTTCATATTTTTCTTTTTTCTCTTTTTTTTCTAAAGTTTTATCTTTTAAAATATTTAAATCCAAACCTTGATATGCACTGTTTAATTTCCCTTTTATTAAAACTCCGCCAATATATTGCTGACCTGAATTAAATTGAGTTAATTTAAACTGTTGATATGGGTCTATTAAATATGGTTCTTTCTCCAGATAGCTTTTTGTGCTGCTTTTAAATAAATAGTCAATATTTACAGGAGTTTTGTTGTCTTTTGAAATTATATCTATTTTGTTAATTAATGGAAAATAGAGAGCGTCAAAATCTGTTAAAAATGGATATTTTTTGTTGATATCTGTGAAAACTGGATAAAAAGGGTAATTTATGGTGTTAGTTATTAAAAAATTGTTTACTTTTCTCTCAATTGCTATTCGTTGATTTTTAATATCCGCAATTAGCGCTGCTGAAACTTTAACTCCATATTTCTCAAGAAGTTTATTAATATTAGTAGTGTTTTTGGAGGCTCTCATTAAGGTGAAATTTGTATTTGTCATATCTATGAGGAAAATTACAGGTTTACCTTTCATTATAAATTGATCTATTTGGTAAAGTGTCCATTCAGGTATTTCAATTCTCGGGTCAACAATCACAAGTGCATCAACAGCATCTTGGATATCAAGATATTTTACAAGTCTCACAGTTTCAACATCCATGTAGCTTCTTAAACTTTGAGAAATCTTTGTAAGTTCTACTTCTGGAACAGCTGTGCCACCAGCACCTAACAAGCCGATAATAGGTATTTTTTTAGAAGTAAGTTTTTTGATGATTTTAGAAATATTGTATTCCAAATTTTTAATATTTTTAAGAACAGGTAAAACTTCTTTTTTGTCCTGATAATAGAAAACAACACCCATATATATATTTTTTACTTCAAATTTATCCTGGCTTATACCTGTTATCTGCACTTTTGGTATTCCAAGTGCCTGCAATTTATTTTTCCATTCAGATGAAGTGTCAGGGTCAATAAATTCGAATTTAATTTTTCCATTAGAGTATGAATTGTATTCTTCAAGTAAATCTTTTAAGTACTTTCTGTTAATTTCGTAATTTTCAGGTAAGTTACTGCTGAAAAAACATTTTACTATTAAATTGTCATTGATTTTCTTTACAAGATTAATACTTGCTTTACTTAAGGAATATATTTTATTTTGAGTAAGGTCTATTTTAAAATGATACTTATTGCCTAAAATATTAATCATAATAAGCAGGACAATAACAACTACCAATGAAATTAATGAATTAAGAGCGCCAAGTTTTTTCTTATCCATTCCAGTGTCTCCTTTCCAATGAGTATAATGTGAAAAACAGAAAAGCAACTATTATTGAGAAAAAGTATACTATATCAGATGAGTCGATAACACCTTTTATAATATTGTTGAAATGAGGCATAACTGCTATTTGATGGAGTATATTTGCCAGTGTGTCAGGAAGAAAAATCAAAAATTTATCAACAATAAAAAAGAAAAAAAGGATTAAAAATGTAATAATAAAAGAAATCACCTGGCTTGAAGTAAATGAAGAGATTGCAACTCCAATTGAAATATAAGAAGCTGCAAGTAACATTACTCCAATATATTGTGCTATGATTTGCCCTATATCAGGATTGCCGAGAAAAATAAGAGTAATAGGATAACTTATAGTAAATAAAAGAATTATTAATGTTAAAAACAGAGCTGAGAAAAATTTTCCTAAAATAAGCTCCCAATCTGTTAAAGGCATTGTAAATAACAATTCTATTGTACCCTGCTTTTTCTCTTCTGCAAAAGACCCCATAGTAATGGCAGGAATAAAGAATAAAAATAAAAAAGGCATTAATTCAATAACCGTTCTTAAATTTGCAAGACCAACAAGAAAAAGATTTGATACAAAAAACCAGCCTGCAATCAGTAGGAAAACAAAACCCACTATATAAGCTGACGGAGAATTGAAGTAGCTTTTCAGTTCTTTGTTCGCAATAGTTAAACTTTTCATATTTAAACTCCTAAACAGTAAGATTTTTAAAAATATCTTCAAGAGTATATTCTATTTTTTTAAATTCATAAATTATTAAGTTTTTATTAACGCAAAAATTATATATTTTTTCCCTAATTTGATTATCTGATAGAGTGTTAATTATAATTGAATAAATATTTTCATCAATTTTTTTGGGGTTGGAAACACTTAAAATACCTTCTATGGTTTTTATATTTTTATCCAGATTTTCATAATCTGATGTTTTTACTGTTAGTAAGAATTCCCAGTTATTTTCATTTCTTCTGCTCAATTCTTCCTTTGTACCGTCAGCAACTACTTTGCCTCTGTTAATTATGATAAGCCTGTTGCAGGTGTATTCAACTTCCTGTAAAATATGTGTACTTAAAATAACCGTTTTCTCTTTGCCTAACTTTTTAATTAACTCTCTTATTTCAATAATCTGATTAGGGTCAAGCCCTGATGTAGGCTCATCAAGAATAAGAATAGGCGGATTATTAATAATAGCTTGAGCAATTCCAACTCTCTGTTTGTAACCTTTTGATAAATTCCCGATTTTTCTGTCAATGACCGTATCTAAACCACATTTTTCTATAACATCTTTCAATCTTTCATTTGTGTCAGCTACTGATAAATTTTTTAACTTACCGATATAAATCAAGTAATCTCTCACTGTCATATCATAATAGAGAGGATTGCTTTCAGGTAGATATCCTATAAGCTTTTTTATTTCAATTGGATTTTCATAAATATCATAATCTGATATTTTTACTTCTCCTTTGGAAGGTCTCATAAAACAGGTAAGTATTTTCATGGTAGTTGTTTTTCCTGCACCATTAGGGCCAAGAAAACCGATTATTTCTCCTTTGTTGATATTAAAAGAAATGTCATCAATAGCAGCAATGTCACCATAAAGTTTTGAGAGATTTTTAACTTCTATCATTATCGCCTCCATTTTATAATTAAAACGCAATATACAATATAACCACTAAACTTAATTTGACAAGTATTTTTTTAGTTAAATTTCTTTAATTTGATAGTAGAAAAAATGCACAAAAACATTTTA
>CAZBLP010000075.1:0-3737 GCA_964492825.1 uncultured bacterium | reverse complement strand
GACGATTATCACCTTTATCGACCTTTGTCAATAACTTTTTTTACTTTTTATTAACATTTTTTTCAAAAGTTTTCAAGTTATCGTTTTTACCTACAATTATAAGCAAATCAGTTTTACAAATTTTATATTTAGCTCCGGGAACCAAATTGATTCTACCTGAAAGCTGATCTTTAATTGCTATAATCTGAATTTTATACTTATTAATCAGATCCAGCTCTTTTAACTCTTTTCCAACAAATATATCGGGAGTCTCCAATTCAACTATGCTAAAATCTTCACCTAAAAAAAACGACTCAACAACATTGGTTTGAGTAACAGAAGTTGCAAGATTGTATGCCATGTCACGTTCCGGGAATATTACTTTATCAGCACCTAATTTCTCCAGAATAACCGCATGCTCTGCTGATATTGCCTTTACAATTACTTTTTCAACTCCTAACTCCTTGAGATAAAAAGTTGTTAAAATACTTCTGTCCATTCTTCCGCCCATGGAAACAAAAACCACATCAACATCATTTAAACCTATTGATTCCAAAACTTCTTTTTCAGTTGCATCTGCAATAATTGCCTGAGAAGAAAAATCTTTAACAGCTTGAATTTTATCTTTATCAATATCAATGGCAATAACTTCTTTCCCAAGTTCATGCAATTTCTTAGCTAAAAAAAACCCGAAATTCCCCAATCCTATTACTGCGAATTGTCTCATTTTATCACCCTATCATTATATTTTCTTCAGCAAATTTTAAATTAACTCTTTTTTTACCCCTTAAAGCCAAAACAAGTGTAAGTGGTCCTATCCGGCCTAAAAACATTAACAAAATAATTATAATTTTACCTATTATTGTAAGTTTCTTTGTATAACCAATGGATAAACCTACCGTACCCATAGCTGAAAAAGCTTCAAATGTATATGAAAAAAAATCACCTCTGTTCATAGGATTGTTATCGCATAAGCTTAACCCCACTATACCTAATAATAAAAATGTAATTGCTATTAAAATAATGGCAAAACTTTTAAAAATCACTTCTTTGGAAATAGTTCTTTTAAAAATTGAAATATAGTCCCTTCCTTTTGCTGTAGAAAAAATAGTCATAATAAAAATTATAAATGTTGTAGTTTTTACTCCACCTCCACAGGAACCTGGAGATGCACCTATAAACATTAAAAGCATAATTATTAATAAACTTCCATCTTTAAAAGTTGACAAATCTATTGTATTAAATCCGGCAGTTCTTGGTGTGATAGATTGGAATAATGATACCAATATCTTACTGTCTAAAGGTAGCCCTTTCAGAGAATTGCCATATTCAAGGAAAAAAATAGAAATTGTGCCTATAAAAATCAAAAAACCTGATGCAAAAAGAACAATTTTCGAATGCAAAGACAATTTCTTATTTTTAATATCAAGATAAACTGTAAAACCTATACCACCTGCTATAATTAATGAAATCATTATAAGATTCATATACCAACTGCTTTGATAATCAATAAGACTGTTCGAAAATAATGAAAAACCGGCATTACAAAAAGCAGATATAGAATGAAACAAAGCATAATATATTGAATTACTTAAACCAAACTGTTTATTATAAAAATATAAGAACAGCAACACAGCACCTGACAGCTCAATTAATAACGTTACACAGAAAATATTTATAATCAATTTTTTTAAGTTAAAAGAACTTTTGGATAAAGTGGATGCTATGGCCACCTTTGCATTTAGAGGAATTTTCTCTTTTAAAAAAAGTAAGAAAAATACAGAGAAAGTCATTATGCCCAGACCGCCTATTTGAATTAAAAATAATATTATCATCTGCCCCCATAAAGTAAAATCTTTACCTGTATCAAGCACAACAAGCCCTGTTACACACACAGCAGATGTAGAGGTAAATAAAGCATCAATAAATTCTATACCATGTGGTGTACAAAAAGGCAATTTCAGCAAAATAGCACCAATGAAAATCGCCGATAAAAAACTTAATAATAATATAACTTCAGGTGATATTTTCTTAATTATTTCTCTCATTTAAAATTTTTTTATAAAATCTATAATACTTTTCCAATTGTATATTTTCTGAAAAATTTTCTTCAACCAATTGTCTGCTGTATTGTCCTGTATTATACCTTAGTTCCCTATTATTTATCAATATTTTTAATTTTTCTGAAAGCATCTCTATATTATTTTTATCATCAATGAAAAAACCATTTTTATTATCAACAATAGTCTCTTTTAAAGCTCCCTTTTTCACAGTCACTATTGGCAGCCCAGTTGCCATAGCTTCCAAAACTGCCCTGCATGTTCCATCACTTCCTTCCTGTAATAAGACAAAAATGTCAAGAGAATTTAAAAGCTCAGGTAATTTTTTATTGATATACCCTGTAAAAATTACTTTATCCGATATATTTAATATATTAACATATTTTTTTAGCTCTGGCAAAATTTCTCCCCTACCTGTTAAAATCAATCTAATATTGTCATATTCCTTTAAAAGTTTACAAAAAGCATCTATTAGAAATTTATGCCCTCTGTGGGGCTGGAACCTTGCTACCATACCTATATTTACTGTATTATTTAAACCATACTGTTCTTTTAAGAAATGTTTAGACCTTCCAGAATTGAATTTTTCCAAATCAACAAATCCTCTGATAACTTCAACATTGTTATTGTTCAAATCAAATCTGTGAATTAAATTTTCTTTAAAATAATTACAATTGGTAATTATAAAATCGTTAGACTTAAAAAGAGCCTCTGCAAAAGGTTTTTTCTTTAAATATTTACTGTTATGTATACTCCTTACAAGTAAGAAATTTTTATTTCTTTTTTTTATCAAAGCAGTTAAAATATTTTCAATAGAATTATGACAATGGACAATATCCGGTGAGTAATCGTCTATTAATTTACTCAATCTCCTAAAATCTTCTATTAAATATTTTATTTTAAAACCTCTTGGGAATTTCAATTTTTCAGTAAAATCTACATCTTCTTTTATTAATCTATTTTTAAACTCTCCTTTATAAAAACTTCTGAATCCAACAATAACAGATTCATGGTTAGTCTTTAAATATTTTGAAATCTTAACAACATATTCAGCAGGGCCTGTCCATTGATGAATGCTAATAAGCTGTAATACCTTCATTTTCTTTAAGCAATAACCTCAAGAGTGAATATTTTTTATACTTTTCTGCAAAATTTTTTATTTTGTAATTTTCTAATGAAATTTCTAAAAAGCCTCTTTTTTTCTTTTTTGTCATAATTATATCATTATCTGTTATTTTATTTATTTCACTTTTATATGAAATTAATATTTTACCTAAAGAATATTTTTTGTAAATAATATACTTCCATATATCTTTTGTAAAATAATAGCAAAAAGAAATTTTATCAAACTTTAACATTAATGAAGAATTTTTATAATTCAAAAGGTAATATTTATCATTAGGCGGATACAACACAACCATATTTCCGATTGTATTGTTCTCTTTTGCAGAAAAACATTTAATTGATTTATCCTTTATATTGCTACATACTCTTTGATCATTTGAAACAATATTTCTAATTTTCAAAAACTGACTTAATTTATTAATATTTTCAATTGTATTTCTACATTGGTATGGGATAATTAAAAAATCTATACTATCCAGTCCATATTTTAGTAAAACCGGAAGAACTTTAAATTTGAAATTGTTTATATTTTTAACAGAATCAATAAGATAATTAAATTTATTTTTTACAAAT
>CAZBLP010000074.1:0-3928 GCA_964492825.1 uncultured bacterium | reverse complement strand
TTATTCTACTTCAGGTGACACAGAAATTTGAACACTCCCTGATGAAGAGGGTAAAATTATTGAACCAAGAGTTGAATATGAACTATCGTCGAATATTGCCGACGCAGATGAGGCACACTAAAATAATGTCACACTATGAAATAATTTCTACGATTAATAACCATACATTACCTTCACTCCAGTAACTTCTTCAAATGATTTAATTTTATATAATGAAACAAGTAATTTATAATCCAATTTTGAATAAAATTCACTTTCTCTTAAAATATTTAATCTCATTTTGTAAAATTCATAAAAATTACTCTCTCCAACAATGTTTTCAAGATTATTTGCCAATGAAACAATATGATCAATATTATTGCCTTCGGTTTTTTTTGATCTCTCTTTTAAAGAATTAATTTCTTTTTTTAAATCAATATTTTGTATTTCTTCTGGTTCTGAAAAAGCAAACCCAAATCTACCACCACTCGTGTAAGTATATCGATAATGTCCACTTAAATCTATCGATTTACAGAAATTTGAGTTCTCAATCAATGTTTTATTATTAACATTTTGCCAAAATTCATCCTGCGTAATAAAAGCAGGTGATGCATAAGTAACCAGTCCATAATCTCCAACTTTACTATGCAAATTTTCAAGTAGTTTTTGTTGATTTTCGTTAACTTTATAACGGAAATAAGGTCTTCCCCACTTCCAATATTCTGCAGATGTTTTCTTTTTAATATATTTAGGTCGTTTATATTGGATAAAAAGATTGTATCTAATATTCGGCATATGGTTATAAATTTCTTCAAAAACTTTATTTATTTCTCTGAGATCACTAATATCCACTCCGTGTCGCCAATATTCACGCCAATGATAAAACAAATAGTTCCAATCTCGATAGAAGTATTTCCAAAATTTTCTATTGCAAGAAAATAGTGCCGCATCAATACCTAAACTATTTTCTAAAACTTGGCCTGGTGAAAAAAGATTTTTATGCAAGTTAAGTTCACAAGCCAATTCGATATTCATTTGACTTTCATATTGTTTTTCTTCGAATGTTATTTTCATATTTTTACTCCTTATTTTTGCTGCTTTCTTAATGCCACAACAGCATCATCTATACCTTTTTCTGTTTTTTCTCCATTCCAAACATCCCAAAAATCAATTGTTGCGCTACTAGGTTTTATTTCCGGTTTATCAATTTTTACTCTACTTGGTAATAACGAAGCATCTCCAACAATTAAGCTTTCTCCAATATCTAATATTGGTAGCAACTCTGAAAAATCTCCTAAGTTATCTGGAAATAATCTCTTAATAACATTTTGATCATCAGGATTTGTTAGCCTCATGGCTATGAAGTTGCCACACTGACTTAAAATTGTTTTATTGACATCTGAAGGTCTTTGACTTATAACTACAAGTGAAACTCCATATTTGCGCCCTTCCTTTGCAATTCTCTCAAAACTTTGCAATCCTTTTTCTTCCAACCCGCCTTTAACATTTGCAGGCAAATACAAATGTGCCTCATCGCAAAACAAAGCAATAGGATGTCTATTTTTCTCTTCCATCCACTGTTGAATAGAAAAAATCAATCGCCCGATTAGCCCCGTTATGAGAGGCAAGATATCAGATGGAACCTCTGAAAAATCAATAATCTTTATACCTTTTCTATTCCCAAAATCAAGTAAATTATTAGCCAATATATTAAACCAATCATATTCCAAAAGTTGATGGTTATCATTAAAAATAAAATTTAATCTTTTATCATCTTTTTTGCTTTTTAATCTCTGTATAAATCGAGTTAATTTTCCATGAAGTGGACCTTGTTTTTCACCTCCTCTAGCCCCTGGAACCATTTCGGTGTCTTTCTCCTCTAAGGCAATTAATACATCAGAAATTTTATAAGGGATAGGACTCTCTACTGTAAAGTTATTAAGAACATCTTGCTTGCCTTCAGCTTCAAGTTTTTCTTTTTTATATTGAATTATTAAATCAAAAAGTGTTCTTGATTGATTTGGCGCATTACTGTCACTTCTATCTAGTAACAAAGATTCAATCTCGTCATATGACAAAAGCCAATAAGGTAAAAATATAATATTTTCATCCGTAGGTTGATCAGAAGGACCTGCAATTTTAAGTAGTACAGTATTTTCTAACTCTTTTAACGGTTTATATTCTCCATGCAGATCAAAAACTACAGTATTAATTGATTGTAGCTTACTTGCCTTTTCTAAGATATTGGCAACAGTCCATGACTTTCCACTTCCTGTACCTCCAACGATAACAGCATGTCTTTGAAAAAACTTGTTGCCATCTAAATTGGCATCTGAATCTTCGGATATTGTATATTTTCCAATTTTAAGAGGATTTTCACTTTTTAATGAAACAGTATTCATAAACATGGATAATTTATCTTCTCTCAGTAAAAAACACTCTGCATCAATACTTGGTATAGTATTGAGAGTTCTTTTAAATACATTGTTTTCTACACCGTCTTTATCGAGCAGGGTTCCAATTAATTTTATTTTGATTATATTTTCAATAACTGAGTCTGGTTCATCAGTATCATCAACTTTTTCTGCAACAGCTTTACGCACAATTTTAGATATTAGTCCGATGATTTTTTCTCCTGTTCTCGTGGATCGTATTTGGACTATTTGATTGACCTGAACACTATTTAATAACTCTTCTCTATCCACTTTTACAGATACATTGCCTGTATCTACGCTTTGTACTTTACCAATTAATGATTCTGCGTTCATTATAATATCTCCATAAAGTCTTTTAATTGCCAAAAATTACCGTCTGTTACAATACTTTGAGGCTCACTTGATTGATTTTCTTTGTAGATAATCTTTGTTTTACCTCCTTCGAATTCTTCAAGTAAAACATATTTTTGTGCATTTTCCAATTCTGAAAATGCACTTGTTGTTATCTCTTTGGTTATTAGAATAATAGGGGTACCTCTATTAACCTTTGACCTTATTTTAGGCGTCAAATGTTCATCATTGAACCCAAATCCAATAACGAGAAAGCTTGACGCTTTATTGATGAGACTATCAGATTTTTGTATTAATTCCCTATAAGGTCTTTCAAAAGCTTCACGATATTTACTTTTCCCTGGTGTAATTATTAAAGGTTCATATTCGCTTTCTAAATTTAGCAAATACCTAATTTCTGTACCTACCTGGAACCAATTTAAAGACCCATGAACTTTGAAGATATTCACTTGTTCTTTATCCAAAAATTGTGTTTCATCAAAATTTGAAAGTACTTTACCGTTGAAACCATCACTAAAAGGAATATCATTATATGAAAGTATATGTTCTAAAACTCTATCATAATTTGTAGTTACAATGTTAATAACCTTTGGATGAGCATCTAAGAATTTTTGATAAAGCAGCTTGATACCTTCAAACTCCGTATCACGATTTGAAACAATTCTATCTAAAACAGAAATATCTGCATCATGAACAACTTTCCATATAATCTGTTTTATTTGTGGCATAAGTTCAGAATACTTATCCTTACCAAGTTCAATTTCAAGATTATTATTTTCTGCATCAAAGCCATCTATGGAAGACTTTAAAGCTTTATTTAAATCCCACATACTTGGTAGTCCATAAGGAATAGTAGCCCCTGATCCCCACACTATCAATGGCGGACTTTTTAAAAAACTTTGAATTAATTTTACAATTTTCTCAAAAGTTTCATCCATTGATATAAAATTTCCCTATTTTTCAGTTGAGCATCTTCCGGATGCGAATACTCTTCAGGACAAAAATAGCTTTTCCGTCGCTTGTGGCGGTAGACTATTTACCCATCCTCCCTTTTAAGCAACATACATTTTAATGCACTATGAGTAATTATAGCCCATTTTTTTGAAAAGCCGCTTCATAACAATGTCAAATATAGGTATATTAATGAAAATGAAATAGAATAT
>CAZBLP010000073.1:0-4436 GCA_964492825.1 uncultured bacterium | reverse complement strand
GTAGCGACTGAAGAATCCATAAATTATTAATATTAAATGAAAAATTCACCATATTAATAGAAATACCGTGCAAAGGTCTCAAATTATAAAAAGGGTAACTGTTGTTTAAGTTACCCTTTTAACAAAAACTTTTTTTAATTCACAGGGAATGAGTATACAACCTTGTCACATGCACTGTTTCCTTCTGAATCACCTGCTACAATTTCAATTTCCCATTGACCTGGAGGAAAAATAAGACCTGGAATGCTAACAGTAACAGCTGAATCTGCACTTTCAACAATGTAAGAAACAAAAAATTCTAAAATATCTTCTGTAATATCCTCATTGCAAAAAAAGAATTTAAAATCGTTAATATCCGATAATCCATTAATATCTGATAGAGAAAAAGAGAAATCAATAATATCCGAATTTGAAAAATTATCGGATTTTGGTGATATTGTTACAATTGGAGCAGTTTCATTAAAGGATAACTTTTCTTGAGAAATCTTAAAAACAACGGTTTCTTTTCTTTCAAGTTGAAGTTGTATAATTGCTCTATTATCCTGAATGGTAAAAGCTGAAATCTTATTATCACTTAAATTTTCTATTGCAATATTTGATGTTGAAAAGCCAAGTTTGTCCAAATAAAAGGAAATATTGGCAGTTACGTTATTTTCAGATATATTGTGAAAAGTAAAATAAACATCGTCACAAGAGTATAAATGAGTGCCATAACGTTCAATCCAGACATTTGAATTATCTGAAGAAGCATAGGTTAAAGGTTGCCATTTTTTTGTATAAAATTTAAACAATAAATCTAAAGTATTATTCCAATATGTTTCATAACCTGACTCCCAATTTATTGCTTCCTCTTTTTTATGCGGAAATATTCCGTAAAACAATGCTAAATTTAAAAAATCTTTAATCTGTTGCAATGAAAGATTGCTTGCACCGTTGCTGAAAGATATTTTCTTATGAAAGGCTATTGTTCTTCTATAATCAAGCAACCTCGTATTCCATCCAGTATTGTTTTCTGTATCGGTTTCCCCTTCACTGCCAAATACATCTATTAATGGCACTGTCCCATTTGCAGAACCTCCAAATGCCCAGAAATTTACAGTAATAGCAATGTCATCTCTGTTAATTTCTTTAAAGTTATTCCTTATCCATGTAAAAAATTCAAACATGTTGTCAGCAGCAGGAACTCCCGGCAAATATGTGGATATATCATAAGCCAAATTATAATCAGCCAACTTTATATGATCTTCTCTCAAATCAATCCCTGCACTATTCAAATAATTGTCCATCATTACTCCGTCAATAACAGCACCAGCAGATTCTGAAAAACTAATAGCAGGAAGAATAAGATTATCGTACAAAAATTCAGCCCACCCATTTTCAATATCAGGATCTATGCTTGTAAACCAGACCGCTCCCCATTGACCTCTGTTCCATTCAAACTCTCCAATATGCTTTATTTGCCAGTCACCATTTGCACTATAAGCAACACTGTTTTTAAATGCGTCTTCTGTTTCATTGTTCAGTAAGTTCACTACTTCAACAGCCGCATCATAATCGGGAATCTCTGACCTGGTAGAACCTAAATCTATCTCAGGTTCTGCAACTATATATTGAGCACTTAAAATATTATTACTGTCATCTTCTTTTATCTTCTGTGCTCCTCCAGCTGAATTTAAATATCCTCTATTAAAATCCGTATAACATATTCCTGCTCGTTTGGTTGAAAACCAATCTGAGTGTCTCTTGGCAAATTTGTCGGCAACATCCCGGAAACCCCATTCTGGATTAAATTTATAAATTTCAAAAGATACTTTTGCACTATTATTCAATTTTGTTGCCAAAGGTGAAATAGCTAAATATGCACGTGCTTCAAAAGCTGGTTTCGTCTGGTCATAAGCCAGTTTTACAAAATATGGTTGTTCAAGAGATACTGCCATAGCAATACCATATGAGCCATTTTCCACTCCTGCAAAAGGATAAATTGACACAGGCAGCCATCCATCCCATATTCCGCTTACAATGTTTTCATAAATATGAGATAAGCTTTCATGAAAATTATAATCTGTTTTTTCCTCTGCAACATCCTCATGGTTTATAACTCTTTTATTGTGAATATCATCTAACCAATACCAGTCAGAGCCTAAATTTACCGGTAATCTCCAAACAAGTTCGAAGCTTTTATTATCTTGTTGCTGATTATCTGTAATCGTAATATCAATCCCAATATAATCAGAATGAGATGTATACACTGTTTCAATTCTAATTCCACTATCTGTAACTCCTGTCTGAACAATGTTGCCGTCTTTCTCAGTAACAGTAGTTACCACAGATGATTCATTTTCAGGACTTTCAACCACAACAACATCATCAATCCACAAATATTCGTTTAATAGTTTTCCTCCTATAACGACTTTCATGCCATATGCATCATGAGGAGCAAATACTTCTCCGCTTACCTTTCTCCAATTTTTGGCATTCCAGTGTAGCGGAGCAACCAAAACAGTAGCTTCATCAAGAGCATCGTTATTTTTATCATACCATTTTACATATATTCCTGTTACAGATGGATTGCTCCTCCATATTTCATCCTGTCTTACAGGAGAAGTTCCGTCAGGATTTTGCACATATCCATTACTCGACAAAAAATAACCTGATATCCTGTAAAATTTGCCAGGGGTTACTGATATGGTATCTGAAACTACAGCAGGAGTTGCATAATCACTGCTGCTTGTTCCGTAAAACTGAAGAGAATAAGTTCCAGTATGTGTTTTATTGTCATTTACCTCTATTTGGCTATTTGACTGTTTCAAAATTTGCCATCCTGAAAAACTGCTTTCAAAACTATAATTTTCTATAAGATTCGGAGATGTTATTGTACCTGCGTTACTCATATCTCTAATCCACAAAACAGGACCCGAAACTACTGTTAAAGAATGATTATCTATTTTTAATGCTGAAATATTTCCATCTGATGATAAATCAATTTCAAATCCATCTTCAGTAGTTATTGCAAAATCTTCTTCTGCATAAATATCCGAACAACACATAGAAATCATTATAAAAAAAATTAAAGTAACAATTCTTTTCATGTTATAACCTACCTTTTGTAACTTATTTCCTTCACTAAAGGATAAGAAGATTTTTCTCCAAGCTTATTGATTCTACTTGGAATAATTCCTGTGTTTGAAAGCTGTCCTTCAAAATTAAGCCAGTCTCCAACCTTATAATTACCATTGTTAAGACTCACAGGCAGATTCAAAACACCTCCGGGAGATTGTATTGTAGCAGTACCGTTTTCAAATTTTTCAATAATAGCAGAAAATTTTACTAATCTCGTTCTATATATAGTAATGTCTATTGCATTATATTGACCGGTATTCTTATTATACTGGCAATCAACTCTCACTGGAGAACCAACTGTCAATTCTGATTCATCTATTTTTTCTCTTAAAAATAGTGATCTGAATTTCTTGATTATCGTATTTTCATTTATTATAATATTTATTCCATTAACTTTTATATAAGTATCGGAAACTTCAGAAATTTTTCCTCTGATTACAGAAATTGGGCATTGAATAATAATTTTAACAAAATATGTGCTTTCTGAAATGTTGTAACCAAATTTTACCAATACATCCGAAAGATTAATCGATTCTATGGAAACTCCTCTTTCCCCGTTTTCTCCTATTACCTGAGTATCAATAACATCTCCATTCGCTTTGCTTAATAATTCCCCTGTAATGCTGTTACATGTTATTGAGTTGTTATCATAAACAACAGCTCCTCTGCATATTATATCATTTCTGTAAGCTCTCCTGATTCTTTTAGCATAAATTTTGTCATCTTTTATTAATATTTCAGCTTCTACAATCTCTCCGGTTTCTATATTAGCAGAAATTTCAGAACCAGAAGAATTATCTGTCTCAAGATAGCTGTCTTCAATTAGATCATCTGAATCCACATCATTCTCAACATCAGTATCCATTTCTATTTTTATAGGAACATCACCCATGGTTATAGTAATAGAATCATTGTCTATTTCAGAAACTTCACCACTTATTGTAACAGTATCTTCAGCAGCAAAAATCTCTTTACAAAATCCTGCTGCAACAATTAAATATAGAAAAAATAAAATAAAAATCATCCTTTTCATTTTCTCTCCCTCCTGCCATAACTTAAAAAAATTTATTTTCAAGAGATGAACACAGTATTAAAGTTTTTGTAGATATAACTGTTGAAGGCTTAAACAAATAGAAAAGCTCTTAAGTATAAATTCATCTCGTTTTATAAAATATAATTCGCAGTTTAGAAAAAATCAAGAAAATTTTTATATACATAAATCGGTCTTTTGAAGTATTATTATAAAAACTCTTTCTTTTCTTTGAATTAAAAAAATTTCAAATAAAATTACTCTAATCTTTTTGTTGATGCAATAT
>CAZBLP010000072.1:0-4534 GCA_964492825.1 uncultured bacterium | reverse complement strand
CAAATGTTCGGAGTGTTATTTATTACAAAACAGAAGAAATTGTTTTTAACAAAAAATTAAAAGAGCTATGCTCTGAGAATTTTTTAGGATATGCTATTTTTATAGGCATAAATAACTGCTTGTAAAAATTGAGTTCTGAAAATTTTTGATTTTTAAGTTCGTGTTGAACACCTATTCTGGTTAAAAAAGTAACAGCATTATATTCTCTAACCAGTCTTTTTAAAACCTGAGAACTTTCACATTCAATAAAAACAGGCAGCTTTTTATTTTTAAAAGTTTTTTCAATAAATATTCTTGTGGCTGAATTTTCATCTTTTAAGATAATTTTCTCATTTAAAATGTCATTAAGCAAGACTCTCTTTTTATCCATTAATCTGTGTCCGTAAGGTGCAACAAGTATAATCTCTTCTTTTCTGACTATTTTTTCAATAAACCTGGTTTTATCCAGAGGGATATCGTGCTCTCCGGTTATAGCAATGTCAATTTTATTATTGATTAATTTTGTTATAAGATTTTTTGATGTTTCAGTAAAAAATTTTAATCCTATATCAGGAAAATTTTCCTGAAATTTTAAAAGAATATTAACAATAAAATGATGAGAATATGCTTCTGACATGCCAATGGTAATTTTTTTAATGTCCTTCAAAGAATATGCAAGAAATTTCTGCTCAGCTTCACAAAGTGCTTTGAAAATTTTTTTTAAATCTTGGAAAAGAACCCCACCTTTATCAGTTAATCCAAAAGAAGAACCTCTTGTAATCAACTGAATACCAAGGGCTTTTTCAAGATTTTTTATTTGCATGGAAATAGCTGGCTGGCTAATGAAAAGTTTATTAGCTGCATCTGAAAAACTTTGTGTTTCAGCAACAATATAAAAATAATAAAGCTGTCTTAAATTTTCTTCGAAAATCATAAATATGCCATAAGAAAAATTTATATGTTTATAAATTTAATTAAATTGACTTATTAATCAGAAATAACTTATATAGTAATATAAACATTGTTTTATTGTGTTTGAATATAATATAGATATACAGATTAACACAGGTTTTATACATAGTCAAAACATTTTTTTAAAAGGAGGTTGTTATGTCAGTGTTATACACGCAGTACTGGAATATAATCAGGGAAAAGGAGGCTGAGTATTCTAAATTTATACTTGAAGAATATAATCCTGTTGTAAGAAAATTAGGTATTAATATTGTCGGAGGATACTATGTGGAAGTTGGAGAAGGCCCAAATACCATAGCCTGTTTTACTTTTGAAGATTTATCAGTTGTTAATCAAAAGATTACAGATCAAGAATTTGTTGAAATTACAAACAAATTGGCAAATTATGTTAAAAATAGAAAAGCAGCTTTGGCTGTTTCAACAGGCAGAGTAAGTGACTCTAAATATTCCTTACAGGAAAATGTATGGAAGTGGAATTTTTATTATAATGTAAAACCAGGTAAAAAGGAAGATTACAGAGAGATAATAGAAAAAACCGTTGCTATTTTTAATGAGCTTGATTTTGTTGAATTGACTGAAGAGTGGAGAGTTATCTATGGAGGCAAAGCAGACTATATTTTGGAGCTAACATTCAAGGACCCTTACGATATTGGCAGGCTTATGAACAATACGGAATTCAGAGATATTGAAAAAAAGATTAAAAAGGAAATTATAGATTTTAATTCTTCACGTATTTTAAGAACCACTGAAAGATTTGAAAAACCGAGATGGTTAAAACTATAAAAAGGGGGAAAGCAAAATGGCTGAAAAAAGATTTTTATATCCACACGAAGTAGAGCAGATACCGGGAACAGAAGGTTGGGAAAGAATGTATCCCTACTATTATAGATGGGCTACAGACAAAGATCCTGATAAAAAAAATTATGAAAAAAGTCAGTTATGGTATTATGACGGCCTTCACTATCCTGAGCCTCATTATCCGTTTGATTTAATTTGGGATGAAGCTTGGTATCTTGCATTATCCCAGTATAACAACAGGATTTTTATTGTGCCGCCTGCAAAAGGTATTGATCACAGAATGGTTAATGGCTACGTATATATTACGCCTATTGGCATTGCTGATCCTAAAGAAATAGAAGCAAGAGTGCCTCATTTTATGGAAAGAGCAGGCCATTATTATCAGAATTGGGATAAAATATGGGAAGAATGGGTGCCAAAAACAGAAGCATTAATAGAAGAATTGGAATCCATAGAGTTTAAAGATCTTCCGGAAATGGAAGATATTAGTGTTGTACTTGACCATAAAGGAATAAGCAGCGGTTATGAGCTGAGAGTGAAATATGATGAGCTTATAAATCTTGGTTTCAAAGTTTGGCAATATCATTTTGAAATGTTAAATCTTGGTTATGCTGCTTATGTGACGTTTATGAATCTTGCCAATCAGATTTTTCCGGATATTCCTCTGCATGTTGTTACTAAAATGGTTTCAGGAATTGATGTTGTTATGTATAAGCCTGATGCTGAGCTGATAAGGCTTGCAAAACTTGGAATGGAACTGAATCTTACGGAAATCCTTATGGATAAAGATCTTGACTTTGAAGCTACCAAAGCCAAATTAGAGCAATCTGACAATGGTAAAAAATGGCTTGAAGAATGGGAAAAAGCAAGACATCCATGGTTTTATGTTTCTACAGGTACTGGATGGTATCATACTCACAAATCCTGGAATGATGATTTAAATGTGCCATTATCGTCGCTAAGAATGCATATTGCAGAGTTGCAGAAAGGCAATGATCCTTCAAGGCCTACTGAAAAGCTTGCAAAAGAGAGAGAAGAATTAATAGAAAAGTATCTTGCTCTTATTAAGAATGAAAATGACAGAAAGGCTTTTGAAGAATCTTTAAGACTTTCACAAACTGTATTTCCATATGTTGAAAATCATCTTTTCTATGTTGAGCACTGGTTCCACAGTATTTTCTGGAACAAAGTAAGAGAATTGGCTCAGATTCTTGTTAATCACGGTTTTATAAATGATGTTGAAGATATCTGGTTTATGAACAGATTTGATATAAAAGTTGCTCTTGATGATTTAACTTCAGCATGGGCCTCAGGAGTTGTCCCTGCTGGAAGAAGCTATTGGCCTGATGAAATAAAATGGAGAAAAGAAGTTTATGAAAAGTTTACCAAGTGGACTCCGCCACCTGCTCTGGGAACGCCTCCAGATGTTGTTACAGAGCCTTTCTCAATTGTTCTCTGGGGTGTTACAACTGACAGTTTGAAAAATTGGTTAAAAGCACTTGATACAGATGAAGGTGGAGAAGTTACAGAGCTTCATGGTTGTCCAGGCTCTTCTGGTGTGGTTAAAGGTAAGGCAAGAATTATTAAAAAAGTTGAAGATCTTGATGAACTTCAGGATGGTGAAATTCTTGTTGCTCCAACTACATCTCCAAGCTGGGCACCTGCATTTACCAAAATTGCCGGAGCAGTTACAGATGTTGGTGGAGCTATGTGTCATGCTGCTATTGTTTGTAGAGAATACAGTTTGCCAACTGTTGTTGGTACAGGTACAGGTACCACGGCAATTAAAACAGGTGATTTAATAGAATTAGATGGTGACGAAGGAATTGTTAAAATAATAGAAAGAGCGTAAATAAAAAAGCGGCAAGCAAAAAAATTAAAGCTTGCCGCTTACATAATAAATTTTATTGTTTTGCTCAATTAATAACATTCTATTTTGTGGCTGATTTGCATAATTTGTTTGTTAGTCATTGTGATGGACAATTATAACGCAGCAGTTAAAATTAATAAAAATGCAGGAGAACAGAAATGGTCGAGTTAAAGGACAGATATACTATTTGGTATGATGAGTTAAGAGGTGAAAATTATAAATTAACAGGTAAAAAAAATGCCAATCTTGGTGAAATGTTAAGTGCAGGTATACCTATAAGCCCCGGGTTTGCAATAACCATTAAATCAAACGATTATTTTATTACCAAAACCGGTATTAGGGATAAAATAAAAGAGTATGTTGATAAATATCCCAAACCAACAGACGATAATATTAAAGAAATAAGTAGAACCATTATGTCAATGATTGAATCAGCGGATATTCCTGAAGACCTTGAAAAAGATATTTTATCTAATTATGATAAGCTTTGTGAAAAAGCAGGTGTTACAAACCTGCCTGTTGCAGTTAGGTCAAGTGGGGCAGTTAGTATGCCTGGTCAAATGGAAACTTATTTAAATATCAGAGGCCATAATGACCTTATAAAATATGTTAAAATGTGCTGGGCAAGTTCATATAATGTGGAAGCCATTCATTACAGACTCAATAGAGACATGGGCATTATCTTTAATATTGGCGTTGGTATTCCTAAAATGGTTAATTCAAGAGTTTCAGGTGTCATATTTACACTTAATCCTTTAAACGGTGACTTATCCAAAATTTCAATTGATGTAAGTTATGGTTTAGGAGAAGCTGTTGTTAGCGGTCTTGTCACTCCTGATGCTTTTCTGGTTGATAAAGTCACATTTGAAACAGTGAAAAAAGTCAAAGGCTCCAAAGAAGTGGAATGTGTTTACA
>CAZBLP010000071.1:0-4774 GCA_964492825.1 uncultured bacterium | reverse complement strand
AAATAATTATTGCTTTTATTTCTAATTCTATACTTTTATTACAGAGAGATGAAAAATGATAGATAACATTATATTAAAAAAAATATTGGATAATTTTATTAGCGGTATTGCATTTATTGATCAAAATCGCAATATTATTTACATTAACAATTTTTTTGAAACAATTACTGGTTTAGATAAAAATTCTGTTTTAAATAAATCAGTCTCTTGCAAATTCTTACAATGCAGAGATAAAAATAATAACCTCCTTTGCGGGGAGAATTGCCCTATTGAAGAAGCCTTTACCCATCAGAAAATAATTAAAAAAGAATGTCTCATAAAAAATCAAATCTTCGGAAAATTCCCTGTTATAATATCTGTTTTTCCCATTCATATTAATAATGAATTTTCAGGTGTTTGCTTCAATATTGACGATAATGCTTTCAAACTATTACAGTCCATAAAAATCGACCAATTAGAGCAACTTGCGATGCTTGACGAGCTAACAGGCCTTCCTAACAGAAGATTTCTAAGAATATTTCTCGGTAATTGTTTGAGCAAATTAATGAGATTTCCAGATTATACTCTTGGACTTCTATTTTTTGATATTGATAATTTTAAATATATAAATGATAATTTTGGCCACAAATTTGGTGATAAAGTTTTAAAAAAATTGTCTGATATAATTCAGAAAATGCTTCGTAAATATGATATATGCAGCCGTTATGGGGGAGAGGAATTTATAGTGGTTTTGCCATATCTGGATAATAGTAATTTGGAACGTATAGCAGAAAGGCTTAGAAGTCTTGTTCAGGATAATCTCAAATTTCCTTCAAAAGGGTTATCTGTTACTATTTCCATTGGTGCAACAAAGGCTAAAAAAGAAGATACTATAGATAGCTTAATTAAAAGAGCTGACGAATTAATGTATCAAAGCAAATTAAAAGGTAAAAATACAATTACCATTGGGTAATTTAAAATTTAATTTTGCTCTGTTTTGCAATCTTAAAATCTGAGTAAAACTCTAACACCTTAATATTTTCTTGATTAAATATCTCTGCCTTACAATTGAAAATTCTTTCTCTATCACTCTTTTTCACTTCAGCAACAGCTTTAACCATACCTTTTTTAACTGGATATAAAAATTTTACTTTAACATTAATAGTTGCAAAATGCGTATTCTCTTCTAAAATACTTTTCATTGCCATGGCAACAGCTGTATCCGCCAATGAAATCAAGGCGCCACCATGCATTAACCCAGCACCTTGGGCATATTTAAAATAAAAAGGCATTGTCAATATTGACCTGCCATTTGATGCTTCTAAAATTTTCATATTAAGCAGGCGCTCAAAAGGTGCAAGAGATATCCATTTATCAAGTTTTACAATATGAGGTCCTAATTGCTCCATTAATTTTTTCTCTTTTCCACTATTTTATTTTTATTTAAATAATCCAACCTATTTTTCAAATGAGTCTAATGCTTCATAGAATGAATCATATATTTCGAGAAAAGAGTGTATTCTTATCTGTTTAAAAATATTTATTATAGTTTTATTTAAATTGCATAATTTCAACTGGCCTTTTTTTTCAGAGAGCTTTCTTAAACAGTTTACAACGAGTCCTATACCGGAGCTATCTATAAAATTTACATCAGAAAAATTAAATAAAACTTTAGGTCTTTCTTTTTCTAATATCTCTTCTATCTCCTTTTTTAAACCAAAAATTTTTCCTGCAACAAGGTCACCTAAAATATAGATTGCAAATATATCTCCCTCTTTTTTTATATTATATTCCATTGTTAACTCCTCTTCTTTCTATATTAATAAAAGTCCTCTTCAACTCCAGTCCACCTGTATAGCCACCTAATTCTCCATTACTCTTTATAACCCTATGGCAAGGAATAATTAATGGTAAAGGATTCATTTTACATGCTGTACCAACAGCTCTAAAAGCATTTGGATTATATGCCCTGCAAGCTAATTCTTTATAACTAATCAAATTCCCATATTTAACTGTTTTAAGCTGGCTATAAACTTTTTTTTTAAAAGAGGTTGTTTCTATATAAAACGGAAAGTCAAAATCCACTTTTTCACCCTCTAAATAATTGTAAAACAAATATAAGAAATCCCGCATTAATTTATTAGGCTTGTTTATTAGCAAACAGTTTTGGAAAACAACTTGTCCATTAAAAATAATTCTGATAAATTTCCCATCTTCTGTTAACAAAACAATATAACCAATGTTTTTAATTCTTTCAATATAAACATTAATCATTTTTTATCAATTAGTTTTAAACATATATCATTTACCACACATCTTTCACAATCCGGTTTTCTTGCTTTGCAAATATATCGGCCATGTAAAACAGCAGATTTTGAAAAAAAGCTCCAAAAATTCTGTGGCAACTTTTTCATAATGTCAAATTCTATTTTTACTGGATTAGTCTCTTTTGTTAATCCGAATCTGCGAGCAAATCTTTTAACATGTGTATCAACTACAATTGCAGGGATATTAAAACATTCCACTAATACTACATTGGCTGTTTTTCTCCCAACACCGGGGAGACTGGATAATTCGTCAACATTTTCAGGTAATTGATTATTATACTTTTCTTTTAAAATTTTACAACATGCTTTAATATTTTTGGCTTTATTTTTGTAAAAACCTGTTGATTTAATCATATCTTCCAGGTTTTCTAAAGGAATTTTAACAAAATCTTCCGGTTTTTCTAATTTTTGAAAAAGGTATTTGGTAACTTCATTTACTCTCTTATCAGTACATTGCGCTGAAAGAATTGTAGCAATTAATAATTGAAACGGATTGGAATAATTCAATTCTATTTTAGGTTCACAGTAAGCTTTTTCAAATCTGTTTAATAATTCATTAATAATTTTTATTTCCATATGCTATTTTGAAAAATTTAATAATATTATGTAAAAATCCTTTTTTAACTTTTTCTTTATGTTTAATATATAAAGTAAATTTATAAAATTCTTTATTATTTATATTCACAATTTCATATTTCCTGTCAAGTATTATAATTTTCTTTGCAATAATTTTGTCATCAGATAATTTAAAAGTTAATACAACAGCCTTTGAAAGAATATCTCCTGGAATATTTTTAAACAATCCCCTTAAAGTTGTTTTAAAATTTATATTTTTTTCAACTATAACAATAACTTTTTTAAAATTGCTGAAATATAAGTTTTTTAAACTATAATCGAAAAATTCTTGCTCTATTTTGTAATTTTTAATAACATCAGTTTGCTGAAGTATTAATTGAGATGAATTTAGCGTGGTTAGCAGAAAAAATAAAAAAAAAGTAACAAACAGTAATTTTTTCATCCATGCCTCTTTTTTTAGCTTTATTGGATTTATATTTTTACCATATATTTCGTTTGAAAATGAACATGAGGTCTGCTGCCTCTGAAAACCATTTTTTACATTCAAGCAATAAAAGTGCCACCTTTAAAATAATAAAATTCAGAAACATAAAAATTTAGGTGGATATTATGGTGAAACCATACTTAGAGAAGATATTTTGGTTTTTAATAATGAATTGAAAAAATTAAAATTATAAAAACAATCTTTAGTGGGCTTTGAAACACAGTCTCTCTAAATGTAATAATTTTGACACTCCAGCAATGGTTACTCCGAAAAAAAAGACTCTATTTGAATATTTTAATATTTCATCAATTGTATTGTTAATTATTGTAGAGCCTGTTGCAAGAGTAAGATAAGTCTTGCTAATGGAATCCTTACAAAATTTTTTTGAATCTTTTATCTCCACTCCTTTGAATTTTTTTCCTATATTCTTAGGATTTAAATCCAGAATGGTTATGTTATTTTTACCAAATCTTTCTATTATATCAGATGCAAAACCAGGCTGTAATCCAACAAGTGAAATAGTAATATTTCCAAATTTACTATATAGAAATTCAGTTAATTCTTTTGAACATTCTTCCAATTCCGAATTTTTACAATGTATTGTTGCAGTTATAAGATTAAGATTTTTCATAATGGCATTAATTGAGCTTACAAATAGAGCTCTTTCTCTATTGGTATTCAAATTAAGATTCAATATATCTTTAATTGTACCGGAAAAATCAGAAGGTTCATCTGTAAATGCCTGTCCTTTGGAACTACAAAAATTTGCTTCTATCATTACCTCTTTGCCATTTAAAAGAGGATAATCATTTCTTTTTGGGAGTCCAACAACTTCTTCAGGAGATAAAGGCCTCATAAAAATATTTATAGAATCATTTATAAGATTATTTTCTGTAACAATCTTTAAGAATTCATCCTTTGCTTTTTTCAATGCATCCAATTTTTACCTCTTTATTTTTATTTCCCGTTATGTTTAACCTAAAATAACGGTTGTTGTCAAATAAATTTTACTATTTTTGGGTAGGTAGACAAAGACTTTTAATTTTGACTTCTATGTTTTTTGTGGTTTTGTTTTTAAAATTCCAATTGATAATATTTGAATCTATAGCATCATAACATAATAACTCCAATGGATTCTTCGCCTAATGATTCAGAATGACTCAATAATACTACCGTTTCACTGTCAATGTTGTCATTCTGAAGGAGCTTTAGCAACTGAAGAATCCATTTTTTCTGGATATAGCCCTCAGAGTGACGGAAACAAATATTGTTTTTGTATAATTTTAAACTAAAATTTTATAATAAAAAATCTAAAAAATTATCCTGTGTTAAAGAAATAAATTTTGAATCTGAAAAATTTTCTTTCCATTTTGCAGGAATTTTGATTTTTTTCTTATTCCATTTTATT
>CAZBLP010000070.1:0-4775 GCA_964492825.1 uncultured bacterium | reverse complement strand
GTTGCAAAAGAAATTGAACTTGAAGATAAATTTCAAAATATGGGAGCTCAATTAGTAAAAGAAGTTGCTTCCAAAACAAGTGATGAAGCTGGTGACGGAACAACAACAGCAACTGTTTTAGCACAATCAATATTCAAAGAAGGCATTAAGTTGGTTGCAGCTGGTGCCAATCCAATGGATGTCAAAAGAGGTATTGATAAATCTGTAGAAAAAGTTGTAGAAGAATTAAAAAAAATCAGCAAAAACACAAAAGATAAAAAAGAAATTGCTCAGGTTGGTACTATATCAGCAAATAATGATCCTAAAATTGGCGAGATTATTGCCGAAGCTATGGAAAAAGTAGGAAAAGAAGGTGTTATCACAGTAGAAGAAGCAAAAGGAATGGAAACTACTCTTGAAGTTGTTGAAGGTATGCAATTTGACAGAGGTTACTTGTCTCCATATTTTGTAACTGATGCTGAAAGAATGGAAGCAGTTTTGGAAGATGCGTTTATTTTAATCCATGACAAAAAAATCTCAAATATGAAAGATCTTTTACCTGTTCTTGAACAAATTGCAAAATCTGGAAAACCTTTCTTGCTTATAGCAGAAGATATAGAAGGTGAAGCTCTTGCAACTCTCGTTGTAAACAAAATCAGAGGTACATTAAATTGTTGTGCAGTTAAAGCTCCTGGCTTTGGTGACAGAAGAAAAGCAATGTTGCAAGATATTGCTATATTAACTGGCGGACAGGTAATTTCTGAAGAATTAGGATTAAAACTTGAAAATGCAACTTTAAATGACCTTGGTAAAGCAAAAAGAATAACAATAGATAAAGACAATACTACTATTGTTGACGGTGCAGGAAGCAAAGAAGATATTGAAGCAAGAGTTAATCAAATAAGAGCTCAAATTGACGAAACAACTTCAGATTATGACAGAGAAAAACTACAAGAAAGACTTGCTAAATTAGTTGGCGGTGTTGCTGTTATAAGTGTTGGTGCAGCTACTGAGACTGAAATGAAAGAGAGAAAAGCAAGAGTGGAAGATGCCCTTAATGCTACAAAAGCTGCTGTGGAAGAAGGTATTGTACCTGGCGGAGGAGTATCATTAATCAGATGTATTCCAGTTCTTGATGGCTTAAAAGTTGAAAATGAAGATCAACAGCTTGGAGTTAATATAGTTAAAAAAGCTCTTGAAGCTCCTTTTAGACAAATTGTTGAAAATGCTGGTCTTGAAGCAGCACTATTACTTGAAAAAGTTAAATCTGGCAAAACAAATGAAGGTTTTAATGCAGCTACAGGTGAATTTGTAGATATGCTTGAAGCTGGTATTATTGACCCAACAAAAGTTGAAAGACTTGCTCTTTTAAATGCTTCAAGTGTTGCATCATTGATGTTGACAACTGAATGTTTAATTACTGATAAACCAGAAGAGAAAAAAGATATGCCAATGCCTCCAGCAGGTGGTATGGGCGGTATGGGTGGTATGTATTAATACCGCTACTACAAAATATAAAATTTTTTACCCCTCCAATTGGAGGGGTTTTTTATTTAAATATTTCTGCATCTTTTAATCTGACATTTTTTTCATCTTTGTCTGATAAAATTATATCAGTCAAATTATCAATAAGCCATTTTACATTTATATCCTCATCATTCCAGATAATTCCTCTTTCATAATCAGGTGCATATTCATTAGTCATTTTATAATGTATTTCAGCAACATCTGACAGAGTTAGAAAACCATGTGCAAAACCAGGCGGAATATAAATGATTTTCTTGTTTTCAGATGACAAAACTTCCCCAATCCATTTTCCAAATGTAGGAGAACTTTTTCTAATATCAACAGCTACGTCAAATATTGCACCATTAGTACACCTTATAAGTTTTGCCTGTTCAAATGGTGGAAGCTGGTAGTGCAATCCTCTTAAAACGTACTTTGTTGAAAATGAATGATTATCCTGATTAAAATTTCCCTGGATACCATTTTGAGAAAAATCTGAAAACTTATACGTTTCCATGAAAAAACCTCTAATATCTCTAAAAACTTTTGGTTCTATTAAAATAACATCTTCTATTTCCAATTTTCTAAAACTAAACGGCATTATCTCCTCCAAAATCTATAATTTTTTCTCCCAATCCCAAGCTGTTTTTATAATAAATTCAAGGTCATCATATTGAGGCTGCCAATTTAAAGTTTTTCTGATTTTAGTGGAATCTGCAGTTAATGCAGGAGGGTCTCCTTCTCTTCTTCCAACCTCTTTTACAGGAAAATCAATACCAGTGACTTTTTTTGACATATTCACAACTTCTCTTACAGAATATCCGTGTCCATAACCTAAATTAAAAATATTGCTTTCACCTTTATTTAACAAATATTCAAGAGCATCTATATGTGCAGCACCTAAATCATTAATATGGATGTAATCTCTTATACATGTACCATCTGGTGTATTATAATCTGTACCATAAATTTCTAATTTTTCAAACTCACCTTTGGCGGTTTTTAAACATCTTGTAATCAAATGAGTAGCTTCTTTATACATCTGACCCAATTCACCTTCAGGATCAGCACCTGCAACATTGAAATACCTTAATGATACATAATTGAAATCTTTCTCAGCATATGACAAATCTCTTAAAAATTTTTCAACGCAAACTTTTGATTCTCCATAAGGATTAATAGGTGAAAGAGGAGTATCCTCTTTTACAGGTATCTTTTCAGGGATTCCATAAACAGCTGCTGTTGAAGAGAAAATAAAATTTTTAACACCATGCTTTTTTAAATGTTTTAAAAGATTCAGGGCATTGCAAGTATTGTTTTCATAATACTTTAATGGTAGTTCAACAGATTCTCCTACTTGAATAAATGCTGCAAAATGCATAACAGCATCTATTTTGTTATTTCCAAAAATAGCGTCAAGCAACTTGGAATCTTTTAAGTCACCTTCTATTAATTCTCCGAAAAGGACTGATTTCTTGTGACCTGTTGAAAGATTATCGAGGATAATCAAATCATAACCTTTTCTACCTAATAATTTCACAACATGCGAACCAATATACCCTGCTCCGCCTGTTACAAGTATTTTACCATTCATAACATCCTCCCTCTTTTTACTTCAAAGCCGTATCAGTCAATAATCAATAATCTGAACTCAATAACATTGTCTATTCATTTTTAATTAAACTCTCAAGATATTCACCATAGCCACTCTTTCCTAATTCTCCTGCAAGTTCAAGTAACTGTTTTTTGCTAATCCACTTATTTAAATATGCTATTTCTTCTATACATGCAATTTTTAATCCTTGTCTTTTTTCAATTGTTTCAATAAAATTACCTGCATCTATCAAACTGTCGTGAGTTCCGGTATCAAGCCATGCAAAACCTCTGTTCAATAACCTTAGCCTTAATTTGTTCAATTTCAAATACTCTGCATTAACATCTGTAATTTCTAATTCATTCCTCCACGAAGGTTTAATGTCTTTTGCAATTTTAACAACATTGTTATCATAAAAATATAATCCTGTAATAGCATAATTTGATTTAGGATTTTTAGGTTTTTCAACCACTCTTACAACATTTCCGTTTTTATCAAATTCCGCAATACCGTATCTTTCCGGGTCTTTAACATAATAACCAAAAATATAAGCACCACCTTTTTCCTCTATTTCATTTCTAACTGCCAATAAATCATTGTTAAAGCCATGACCATAGAATATATTATCACCAAGTATCAAACAAACAGAATCATTCTTTATGAAATCTTCCGCAATTATGAAAGCTTCGGCAATGCCTCTTGGTTCTTTCTGCTCTTTATACCTAATATTTAATCCTATTTTGGAACCGTCTTCAAAAAGATTGGAAAATCTATGTAGATCAGTTGGCGTGGAAATAATTAAAATATCTCTAATTTTTGCAAGCATAAGAACTGATAATGGATAATAAATCATAGGTTTGTCATAAATGGGAAGTAGTTGCTTACAGATAACTTTTGTAACAGGATAAAGTCTTGTGCCTGAACCGCCGGCTAATATTATACCTTTCATTGGCACCTCTTTTTATTCAACATCAATCTTAAAATTTTCTTACTTGAAAATTGATATTGTATTGATTATTTTTTAGTTAATATCAAATAATTTCCCAAATTACAATAAAAATTCAGATTAATACTTGACATCTATAAAAACTTTCCTAATTTAATTTTAGAAAAAAACTCAAAAAGGAGGTGCAAAATGAGCTTGATTAAATGGTCACCAATTAGAGACTTACTTTCAATCCAAGAAGAAATGAACAAGTTATTTGATGAAAGAGTTGACAGATTTACTGGAAATAGTGATCTTCAAAACAGAGTTTGGGAACCTCTTGTAGATATTTATGAAAAAGAGGATAAATTCGTAATCAAAGCTGAAGTCCCTGAAATAAACAGGGAAGATATTCAAATTAATCTTGAAAATAACGTTCTCACATTAAAAGGTGAAAGAAAATTTGAAAAACAGGAAGAAAAAGAGAATTACCACAGAGCAGAAAGATATTACGGTATGTTTCAAAGGTCTTTCACACTGCCTTCAACAGTAGATTCAGAAAAAATAAAGGCAAGTCTGGACAAAGGTGTACTTACCATTGAAATTCCTAAAAAAGAAGAAGTTAAACCTAAAAAAATTGAAATAGATATTAAATAGAGGGGAAAATCCCCTCTTTATTTTTTTAGGTTTAAAATTCCTTCCTATTTTGCTCCATAATTTTCAAATCATTGTGTCTATTTTATAAAGAGATAAGTAGATTAAATTAGGGAA
>CAZBLP010000069.1:0-4958 GCA_964492825.1 uncultured bacterium | reverse complement strand
AAGATACAACAACTATGTATGGACTACTTTTGGCAAAAGAAAATACTTCTCTGTTAATGCTATTAACTCAGGCTCATTTACTATAAGCTTTGAGTCAGCAGACGGCTCAATATCTGATAGTAAAACTTTTACAATTTCAGCAGCTTACACTGCACCTACATGTAGTTCTTCAAGCTTAACTGCTTGTGACAATGAGTCTGCATGTACAGGAGCAGGCGGTTACTGGTATAACAGTACATGTAATGCTACTGAACAAACAGCTACATCAGCAGCTCCATCTTCAGCTCTTGAAGCTTCAGCTTCAGGTCCTTCCAGCTTGGAAACTGTTGAAGCTACAGCTGGTACAACTGTTTCAATTAAGCCTCAGCTCACTGTAGCAAGTGGCGACACACCAGCTAATTATTATGCTGCTATAATTATTGACAGTGTAGCTTACTACTTAAACGGTACAGAGTGGAGCACCACAATGGGACCAGTTGATTCATCATTGGTTTCTTTAGACAGCGGTGTAGCTACATTTACTATTGTTGATTCAGCTACTTTAGATTCTTCATTGTCAGGCCAGTCATTTGATATCTATTTCGGATATGATACTGGTGCAAATTATGAAGGTCTCAAATTCAGCGGTTACACATTAAGCGTAAAATAAACCTTTGTTTCAAACAAAGGTGATTATTAAAAAGAGCCCCTTTTTAGGGGCTCTTTTTTTTATTGACACAATTAAAGATAATTGATAATTGATAATGAAGAATGGATAATTATTTATAGTCAGTTGCATAATTTATAATTTTATAATAGATACGTAATTCATCAATACTCACTGAGTACTATCAACCAATAACTATCCACTAAATTTAAGTACTCGGTAAACAAAACAGGAGGATAATGTCAATATGGAGACAAAAAATAAAAAAGGGTTTACTTTAATAGAGCTTCTTGTTGTTATGATTATTTTAGGCCTTCTTGCAGCTTTAGTTGCCCCGAAATTTTTCGGAAAAATCGGAGAATCAAAAATAAAAGCAGCTAAAACTCAAATAGAGCTTCTTGGCAGTGCACTTGATTCATTTTATCTTGATATTGGCAGATATCCGACCACAGAAGAAGGATTAGACGCTTTAATTAGAAAGCCTGATTCAATTAAAGAAACCAAATGGAAGGGACCATATCTGCCAAAAACCAAAATACCTCTTGACCCCTGGGGTAACAAATACATTTACAAATCTCCCGGTGAACATGGTAAATATGATCTGCTCTCATACGGTGCTGACGGACAAGCAGGAGGCAACGGAGAAAATGCTGATATAGTAAGTTGGGAATAAAAGCATTACGGACAAAATAGATGGATAAAAATTTCGCAATTCCTGATAAACCTTTTATTGTAGATAAAATCAATAAAAATTTCCTTCAAAAGCATAACATACTCCCTGTTAAAGAAGATGAAGAAAATCTTTACATTCTTATTTCACCTGATTCTGACCAGTCTGTTTTGGGAATATTGGAAAGAGTAATTGAAAAAAATATATTGTGCAAGGAATATGATGCAAGTGAAATAGAACGGCTCCTCTACAAATGGTACGAAGCACAGCTTTCCGGCGCTGAAACCCCTCAGGATGAATTTGACGACCTGCTTGGAGATTTGGAGCAGCTGAAAGACCTGGCACAGGAAGCTCCTATTATACGTCTTGTTAATAATTATATTAGTTATGCTCTTGAAGTTAATGCTTCTGATATTCATTTTGAGCCAACAAGAGAGTATTTTAAAGTCAGGTTTAGAATTGACGGAATTTTACACGAAATAGAAAGATTATCCAAAAAAGTTCAACCAGCTATTATTTCAAGAATCAAACTAATGAGCAATATGAATATTGCAGAAAGCAGAGTCCCTCAGGACGGCAGAGTTATAGTAGAACAAGATGATATTGAGATTGATATCAGAGTATCGAGTATACCTACAATTTATGGAGAAAGCGTTGTTTTAAGACTCTTAAAAAAGGATACTCAAATATTGAATTTATCAAGTCTTGGAATGGATGATTCTCAAATAAAAATTTTTGAAAAAATCATTCATAAACCTTACGGCATGATACTTGTGACAGGCCCCACAGGTTCAGGTAAAACCACCACACTCTACGCAGCGCTACGTGAAATCAATACTCAGGAGCGAAAAATTATCACTGTTGAAGACCCTGTTGAATATCAGTTGGAAGGAATAAACCAGATACAAGTAAAACCCCAAATAGGTCTTACATTTGCATCAGCATTAAGATCAATTTTAAGACAAGACCCTGATGTTATATTAATAGGTGAAATAAGAGATTTTGAAACTGCATCTATTGCCATTCAGTCAGCATTAACAGGACATTTGTTATTTTCCACATTGCATACAAACGATGCTCTAAGTGCTTTTTCAAGATTGGTTGATCTTGGAGTGGAGAGTTATCTTCTAACATCAGGAGTTATTGCATCAATTGCCCAGAGACTGCTCAGAACAATATGCCCTTATTGCAAAGAGGAAATAAAACTTGATGATAGTTATGTGAATATTTTAAAAGGTGCTGGAATTGATGTTGACAATTTGCCTGACACAATATTCAAAGGCAAAGGCTGCAAAAAATGTGCAAATACAGGTTATAGAGGCAGGACGGCAATTTATGAGATTTTATACTATGACGAAGAATTAAAGAGGATACTTTTATCAAGTGACTATGAAGAAACAGATTTTTTGCAAGTTGCAAAAAAGAAAGGTTTCCGAAATATGCGTGAAGACGGTATTAACAAGGCTATGAAAGGAGTAACTACAATAGAGGAAGTTTTAAGGGTTACAAGATAATGTATCAATTTAAATATCGAGGAGTTACTGAAAAGGGTATTGAAAAATCCGGCACAATCACAGCCACAAGCAAATATGAAGCAATTAAAAAATTATCTGAAGATAATCTTATTGTTACTAATGTAAAAAAAATAAAAAAGAAAAAATTATTCAAATTTAAATCCAATAAAAAAAAATTACTATTGATTTTCACAGAACATCTTTTTTCCCTTTTAAAATCCAATATAGAATTATCAAAGGCTTTAACTTTAATCTATGAATTTATTGATGATGAAGATTTTAAAAAAGTCATTTATTCAATTATCAATAATATTAAAGGTGGTAAAACACTATCAGAAGCTCTTAAGGATTTTCCCGAATATTTTAATGAAATATATGTGAATATGATTAAAGCAGGAGAAGAAAGCGGTAATTTAATAAAAATTATCGAAGAATTATACAACTACCAAAGCGAAATTAATGAAACAAAAAAATTTGTGGTTTCCACTTTAATTTATCCGGCACTTCTTTTTATTACAAGTATATTGTCAGCACTTATTTTAATTGTATTTGTAATTCCTAAATTTGGGAAAGTTTTTGAAGATTTACAGCAAAAACCACCTTTTATTATGAAAATTTTGCTTTTCATAGGTATATTTATCAAGCAATATTTTTTTTCAATTTTAATTGTTATAATATTATTAATATTCGGATTTGTTTATTTTAACAAAAAATACCATTTTACAGGTAATGTTGGAAAATACCTTATTAAAATCCCATTAGTTGGTAATATCTTAACAAGATTTGATTATTACAGATTTTTTAATACATTGGCAATTTTAATAGATGGCGGTGTACCTATTATTAATTCACTTGTTCTATGTGAGAAAGTTGTGTTTCTCGAAAATATGAAAGATGCAATTAAAATTTTTTACAGAAAATTGAAACAAGGGAAAAAATTAAGTTCTTTAATGAGAGAATCAGGAGTTTTCCCTATTGATATAGTCAGTATTGTATCTATTGGAGAAGAAACAGGACTTTTACCTGAAGCATTGAAAAATATAGCAAATAACTCAAATAAATCTGTAAAAGACCTGTTAAAAAAATACTTGGCAATATTGGAACCGCTTACCATCATTATAATGGGTGTGTTTATTGGCGGAATTATCTTATCTATGCTGAGCGCTATTTTCAGTATAAATGCAACTGTATAGATTGCTTCTATATTTGGTAAAAAATAATTAAGAGACACATATGGATAACAGAGGCTTTACTTTAATAGAATTGATTGTTGTGCTTTTTATAATTGCTGTGTCTTCTGCTGTAATATTTATTAATGTAAGAGCAAACAGCAATATAAGCAATAAAAAATTCATTTCATACGTTGTGAGAATAATTGAAAAAGCAAGAACAAACAGTATAGTGAATGACGCTGACACTGTTATTGTTATTAATCCTGAAAAAAGATTAATTTACATAAAAGGATTAAAAAAAGATAAAATATTAATCCCAAAAGAGATTACAATTACCGAAGAATTTATTGTGGAAAAGGAAGGTCTTTATTATATATATTTTTTCCACAACGGCTCATCTTCAGGTGCTGATTTAAATTTTTATGCTAAAGATTTTGCTAAAAAAATTTTAATAGATCAGGTATCAGGTTTTGTAAAGGTAATTGATACAGAGAGTGATATTCACTCAAAAATAGAAACACAATATTCAACCTTATATGGATAAATTTTTAATGATGATTCGAGATAAAAAAGCTTTTACATTAATAGAGACGGTTGTTGCTTTAGTCATAGCAGGAATTATTTTAAGCGTGATTTATTACGGTTTTTCTTTGAGCATAAGAATAACTAAAAGCGGTAATGATGTTTTATATGTAACCGATATTGCAAAAAAAGTGTACAGTAACTTTATAAAGAAAAAAAATGAAATTCCCCTTGATAACGGATATTCTGAAAGTGGAGAAATTGAAAATATTAGTTATAAAATAAAAGTCAAAAATATTGATTTTAATATTAATAATAATTTTAACCTTAATTTGGAAAAATATTATCAGGTTTTTATTAACATCTTAAAAGATAAAAAAACTTATAATTTCGAGTTTTATATTGAAAAATAAAGGTTTTACATTAATTGAAGT
>CAZBLP010000068.1:0-5113 GCA_964492825.1 uncultured bacterium | reverse complement strand
TTTTTATTCTCCTTCAATTAAATTAGATAAAAATTCCATATAAATAGTTGGTTGTGATGGAATCAGGCAGGAATAAATATCTATTAGTTTTTCTGCCAAATTTTTATCAAATTTTTTTAGAATTTTGTATCCTCTTGAGTTTCCAGAAGGAATTACTGTATCATAAAACTCTTTTTTTCTTATTAAAACAACTTCTGAAAAAGACGGAGTATAGAAAAAAGCACCTTTTTTATTATCCCAAAAATATTTTATTGAAAGGTTTAATAGTTTTTCAGCATTATCTAAATATTTTTTATTTTGAGTTGTTTCATACATAGAGTATAATGCATCTATAAAAAATATATAATCATCAATATATCCATTAATGTTAACGTTATTATCAATAATTCTATGATATAATTTATTATTTTGAAATAACTTATCCCAAATAAAATTTAAATTATTTTCAGCTATTTTGAGATATTTTTCATCTCCAGTTACTCTGAACGCTGCAATAAAAGAAATACTCATAAGAGAATTCCAGTCTGTTAAAATTTTTCTGTCAACTTCAGGAGATTTTCTTTTTTTTCTTAAATCTTTTAATTTTTCCCTTGATTTTAAAAATTTCTTCAAATCATCTCTATTGGATATTGCCAATACATTCTTACCAGTTCTTTCTCCTGTTTTCTCATCAATAAAATTTCCATTTTTTTCTATTTTTAAAGTAGTCTTTATTTCTTCGGGTATTTCGGAATATTCCCACAAATAAAAATCAATTAATGCATCTTCCCCGGAATAAAAGCTTCCTTCTTCAGAGAGCAAATTCTCTTTTACATATTCTAAAATATCTATTCCTGAATTTAAATAAAATTCATCTTTTGTTATATTGTATGCTTTAAAAAACATTTCTGAAATTAGAGCCTGGTCATAAAGAGTTTTTTCAAAATGAGGTGTAAACCATTTTTCATCAATTGAATATCTATGGATGCCTCCATCTATCTGATCATAAATTCCGCCTAATTTTATTGATTCGAGAGTTTTAAGTGCCATTCCAAGAGATTTTTCATTTTTAGTTTTCAAATAATAATTCAAGAGAAATCTTATATTTGGTGTCACAGGAAATTTCGGAGCTTTACCAAAGCCACCGTTTCTCAAATCAAACTCATTGTATAAAGTTTCATAACAAAAATTGATAATTTCATCGTTTAATTCCCATTTTTTTGAAAGAGCAGGGTTTTCAATTGCCTGAAATATTGACATAATTTTTTCTACTGTTTTAGAAACAACATTCCTTTTAAGTTTCCAGAGATTATTAACTTGCAATATTAGTTCCTTTAATCTCTCTTTTGGAATATAAGTTCCGGCAAAAAAAGGTTTTTTTTCAGGAGTGGTAAAAATTGTTAAAGGCCAGCCACCGTTTTGGGTCATTATTTGGCATGCAAGCATATAAATATTGTCAATATCTTTTCTTTCTTCTCTGTCAACTTTAATAGGAATAAAATTCTCATTAATTAATTGAGCAGTTTCATAATCTTCAAATACTTCTTTTGCCATTACATGACACCAATGGCATGTAGAGTAACCAATTGACAAAAAAACAGGTTTATCAAGAAGTTTTGCCTGATTAAAAGCTGCATCGCACCATGGGTACCAATCAACAGGATTTGTAGCATGTTGCAATAAATATGGACTTTTTTCATTTTTTAATCTGTTTTTTGATTTCACAATTAAGCCACCTTGGAATAGATATTTACTTCAACATTGTCATTATTTTTATAAAAAGTATCTATTTTAGATAATACAGAATTAATCTTAAAAAGGCAATTAATTATTGTTTTTTTAAAGATGATTATATAAAACCATATCAATGAGATATCTGGCAATGCTTGCCTTTGGTGGTAAAATTGGGAGATTTTCTATATTAAACCATTGAGCTTCTTCAAGTTCATTTGAGTCAATATTTAAATTCCCGCTTTTATATTCTGCTTTGAAGCCTAACATTAATTGATAAGGGAATGGCCAAAATTGACTTGCAACATAGTTCAGGTTTTTGATTTTCAGATTGGTTTCTTCAAAAACTTCTCTGATTACAGCTTCTTCTGCTGATTCTCCATATTCAATAAATCCTGCAACAATGCCGAATCTATCCTGTTTCCATTCTTTTTTTCTTGTTAGCAAAATAGAATTTTCTTTTTTTATAACAACTATAATTGCAGGATTAAGTTTAGGAAAAAATAATGATTTGCATTTTTCGCAATATTTGGCTGATTCTGTTTTATGGAAGGTTAAAATATTTCCGCAAGAGCTGCAAAATTTTGTATTATTATTCCAAGTTAATACTGCTTTAGCAACACCGGCTATAAATCTTTCTTTTTCAGAAATGTTTTTGCTGATAATATTTCTAAAATCATTGCCTGATTCTATATGTTCTGTTTCCTTAACAAAAAAAGTTTGGCCATCAGAGTAACCAAAACTTATAAGCCTGCGATTGAGATTTTTTGAAATATGATTGAAACTAAAATTGTACCTATTTATGTTAACTACAATACTATTATTATCAGTTTCTGAATATTTAACATGAAAATTAAAATTTTTAAAAATTTCTCTTGAAAACGGAATAACTGTTTTGAACATGGTTTATATTATATTTTAGCAATTTGTTTGTCAATGTTAAAGGCAAAAACTTAACCTTGCTTTTTTGCAAATTTTATATTAAATAAAATTAATTATCAATAAAAATATCATTTTCAGGAGGAGTATTATATGAAAAAAGTTGTAGGTATTTCATTTTCACCGAGAAAGTTAGGCAACAGTGAGATAGCTATCAAAGAGCTTGTTAATAATATTCCTGAAGATATAGACTTTGAATTTATTCAAATAAATAAATATAATATTAAGCAATGCATAGCATGTTATAAGTGTTTGTTCGAAGGTAGTAAATGTAAACTTGATGATGATTTTTATGAAGTTTTTAATAAAATATTGGATGCTGACGGACTAATATTTGCAGTGCCAAGCTATTTTTTAGGTCCTAACAGTAGCTTTAAAGTTTTTATTGACAGATTTTTAATTTCCTACAACTTTTATGAAAAACTTTATTTAAAACCTGTAATATTAATTTCACTTGCAGGTGTTAAACCAAGTGGAGAAGGGTATCTTGATTTGGCGTTAAAGACTACAGCAAGAGCTCTGAACCTTGATGTCAAAGGTTCAGCCATTTTATATGGAGCCCTACCAGGAGAGGTATTGCTTGATGATGAAAATAAAGATACATTAAAAAAGCTTGGAAAAAATTTATTTGGTGAGGATAGTCAGTCTTTTTCAAAAGAGCAAGGAAATATTTGTACTATTTGCGGAAGTAACTACTTCGAATTTCTGGAAAATAACTTTGTAAAATGTATTGTTTGTAAAAATAAGGGTAAAATAGTTATTGAAGATAACAGTGTTAATGTTTATATGGAGCAGACAGGAGAATCTTTTTACGGTACAACGGAAGCTAACCAAAAACATAGAAAATGGCTTATGAATATGAAGGAAAGATTTATTGCAGAGAGGAAGAAGTTGAAAGAGATTACCAAAAAATATCTGTAATGATTATAGCTTATTTTGACCTTTTCAGCGGTGTAAGCGGTGATATGTTTTTATCTGCTTTTGTTGATGCTGGATTGCCGCAAAATCTTTTAAAGGAAAATCTTCAATATATTTTATCAGCCAATGAATATAAAATAGATTTTAAAACCATCCAATCACATGGTATTTCAGGAAAACAAGTTGATATTTCGGAAAATCCATTAACCAGTCGAAGTTATTCGAAGATAATAAATTCAATACAAAATTCCAAATTAGACAAACATATAAAAGAAATTTCAAAAAAATTTTTAAAAACATTAGCATTGGCAGAAGCAAAAATTCATAGTTTGCCGCTTGAAAAAGTTCATTTCCATGAAATTGGAGCTGTAGATACAATTATTGATATTGTAGGTATTGCTACTGCAATTGAATATTTTAAAATAGATAAGGTTTTTATATCTGATATTCCTGTTGGTTCAGGTGAAATTAATTGTTTGCATGGAACATTCCCTAATCCTGCTCCAGCTACTTCTGAGATGTTAAAAGGTTTTAATGTTAGAAAATTAGATATTAATGCAGAGTTAACAACTCCCACAGGTGTAGCTGTTTTAAAAGGTGTTAATGCTGTTCAGTCAGAATTACCTGTGTTTAAATTGGAGAATATCGGATACGGGTTTGGCAAACAAAAAATAACAGATCGACCGAATTTTTTAAGAATATTAATAGGTAAAGCTGAAATAGATAAAACATTTTGCAATTCAAATATTTATGAAATAGAATTTAATGTTGATGATATGACAGGAGAACAAATTGGATATTTCCTAACTGAAATATTTAAATTTAATATTGTTGATGTACAGTGTATCTCAACTATTACAAAGAAAAACAGGCCAGGATATATTTTAAAAATTTATTCAGATAATCTTGAAGAAAATTTATTAAAATTTATATTTGAATATTCTACAACTTCTGGTATTAGATATTCAAAAAAAAACAGAATTATACTTGACAGATATTTTGAAAATTCAGAGATTAGAGGTAATTTGGTAAGGAAAAAAATATTTAAAAGCAGCTTGTTAGGTATAGAAAAAGCTAAACTTGAATTTGACGAGGTGTCAAAAAGCATGAAATAGTAGGGCTCAAATTTAGAGCCCTGCAATTATTATCTGCCAGCTCCTCTTTTGGAAGCTTTGAGAGGATTAACTCTTTTGCTTGCCTCAACAAAGTCGGGCTTTTTATGAGTAGCGAAATTACACAGTCCGAGTCTCCATTTAACAGCAGGTTCTGGAAAAACTTTACAATACTTTACACCGTTAAATTCTTCTGTCCTTTCACAGCCGTTACATTCTTCAACTATTGGTTTGCAAGCTCCGTCTTTATATTTGCAGCCTTTTGGTGTCATAAACTTGCACTCTTTTTCAGGTTTTACTGTAGTACAAACCATTTTAATCTCCTTTTTATTAATTTGAGGAGTGCTTTTAGCAGAAAAGTATCTGCTTTGTCAAATAATTTTTACATTTATCTGGTCAAATTTGTTAAAAACCTGGTACCTGCTTATTTCAAC
>CAZBLP010000067.1:0-5903 GCA_964492825.1 uncultured bacterium | reverse complement strand
ATAATATATTTCTGCAGAGGTTTACACACTTTTTTTTACACGCTCATATTTTTTATTTTTCAATTTGAATTTAGAGATAATTTTTATAAAATAAAACCTCTCTGAATTATCTATGAATATCTTTCATAAGAATCATCTTTTTTATTATAAAAATAGACAAAGTCAAATCTATGTTTGTTTACTTTTTTAAATAGTTCTTCAGCTTTGTCAAGACAGTTATCACATATATTTCTTTCAATTACAAAAGCCAATATTTTGTAAAAATCTCCAGTTGATTCTACAGTATAAAAAGAATTACACTTGTTGCATATAAAAAGATTTTCATATTGATATTCTGTAATCCCGCTTTCATCATAAAATACTGTTCTTTTAGTGGTAATCATTTCTCTTTTTTTTATGTGTTTTTCTTTTAACTCCTCTCTGAATTGCCATTTGCTCCATTGTTCCTGAACAATTTGCTTGATTCTTCTCATAATATCAGCACCTTCTTCGAGTTTTTCTTTGTTGTAGTTAGGCTCTATAACGTAAGAGTAATTAAGACCTGCCATTGCCAAAATTATACCTGTGTTTACATAGGGTAGGGCGCCTTCTACAGAATACCCTCCTTCCAATACACAAATATCAGGTGATAGTAAATCATTAAGTTTGGCATATCCTACTGCAGTTAAATTCATGTTGGTTATTGGATCTGTAAAATGATTATCTTGTCCTGCTGAATTAACAATAATATCAGGTTTAAAATCTTCCAAAATCGGCAAAACTAAATTTTCAATAACGTATAAATAACCTTTGTCTGATGTTTTAGGAGGTAAGGGGACGTTGATTGTATAGCCGTAACCATTACCAATGCCTAATTCATTTGTAAAACCACTGCCAGGATACAGGGTCCTTCCATCTTGGTGAAGAGAGATAAACAATACATCAGGATCATGATAGTAAATATCCTGTGTCCCATCACCATGATGGCAATCAGTATCAATAACAGCTATCTTTTTTTTGTTGTATTTTTTTCTTAATTCTTCAATCATAACCGCTTCTATATTGATATTGCAAAATCCTCTATTTCCATGTACAATTCTTCTTGCATGATGTCCTGGGGGTCTGACAAGAGCAAAAGCTGCATTAACCTTTTCTTCCATGACTATTTTTGCTGCTTTTAAGGCACCTCCAGCTGAAATTCTGTGTGATACTGTGGCCTGAGAGTCAACATCAGGGATGCAAACATGAGCTCTTTCTATTTGTATATTATCAGCTATTAATGGTTTAAATTCTTTTATACCTTGAATATCAAATAGACCTTCTTCCTTAATCTGATCTTGAGTATAGAGAAGTCTTTCTTCTCTTTCAGGATGTGTTGGAGATATTGCCCAATCGTATGCTGGAAAAAATATTATTCCAATATTTTTTTTTGTTTTTAACATAATGTATCCTTTTTTAAAAAATTGATTGATTTTATACTTATAAAATATTTTTAAAAAAAACAACAATAAACTTGCATTTTTTTCAGGTTTAATTTAATAAATTAAATATAGAAAATTTTTTATATATTGGGGTAAAGCATGTATGATAAAGACAGTATTAATGATTTCTTCAATAAATTATCTAAAACAAGTGATGAAGAATTAGCTCTTACAGAGCAGGAATTAGAGAAATCTTTGGAAAAAATTAATAAAATTTTGTCTAAAATAGATGAGAATATCAAAAAAGCTGAAGAAGAGGGTGATGAGTTACTTTACAATCTTGAAATAAATAAAAAAAATCTTGTATTACAGAAGATAAGAGAATTAGAAGTATTATCTTTGAAAATAAAAAAATAGGAGTTAAAGATGTGGGAATTAATACAAAAAGGTGGGATAGTAATGTATCCTATTCTGCTTTGCTCTGTTCTAACATTAGCTATATTTTTAGAGAAATTGTGGAGTCTAAGGGAAGGTAGAGTTATTCCGGAAAATTTTGTAAAAGAAATTGAAGAATTTATTAGAGTGGGTAAGAATAACGAAGCAATTGCTCTTTGCAGTGCATCAAAAAGTTCTATTGGTAGAATCATATATTCAGGTTTAAAGAGATTAGGCAAACCTGTGGAAATTTTAAAAGAAGCTATTTCTGACCAAGGAAGGCAAGAGGCAATTTTACTTGAAAAATATCTGACAACTCTTGGGACTATTGCTGGGGTATCACCGTTATTAGGATTGTTAGGAACTGTTACAGGTATGATTAAAACTTTTAATGTACTTGCAGTGAGCAAAAAATTGGGTGATCCCGGGTTATTGTCATCAGGTATTTCAGAAGCACTAATAACTACAGCCGCAGGTCTAATAGTTGCAATACCAAGTTTTATCCTTTATAAATATTTTTCTTCAAAAGTGGATAAGCTTGTAATAAAAATGGAAGGCATTTCTCTCAAATTTATAGAAATTTTAAGGAGCAAAGATGGAATTTAAAAGAAGAGAGAAAAATGAAAATTTTACTATAGATATAGCACCTTTAGTGGATGTTGTTTTTTTATTGTTAATATTTTTTATGCTATCAACAACTTTTGAAATAAATCCCGGGCTTAAAGTCAACCTTCCTGAATCATCATCAAAAGAGATTCAAAAGCAAAAAAAAGAAATTAAAATAGTTGTTACAAAAACAGGAAGTATATATTATAACGGTCGACCTGTTGATTTGAATAAATTAAATAACAGATTTAAGAATTTAAAGGATAAAAAAACTTTAGTTATTATAGAGGCAGACAGATTTTCCTTTTATGGTAATGTTGTGTCTGTTATGGATATTGCAAAACAGAACGGACTTAATAATTTTGCAATAGCCACAAAACAAAAGAAATGAACAAGTCTTTAATTATTCGCTTTGTTGTTTATTCTATTATTTTTTTTATAATCATTTTCTATTTAATATTTAAAAATAAAGGGGTTAAGGAGTATTTTCATATAAAAAAGGAATATATGGATATTTTAAATGCAAATAAAAACATGGAGAAAGAGAGAAAACAGCTTCAGACAAATATAAAAAAGCTTAAAAGTGATAAAAAGTATATTGAAAAAATGGCAAGAGAAAAATATAATATGATTAAAAATGGAGAGATTGTTATAAAAATAAATAAAAAAGGAGGTAAAAAATGAGTGTAAAAAAATTACTACAATTCAGACCTGAGGGTTTTATAAAAAAATTTGGCAGTAATAATGAAGTTTGTGCTATAAATTTAAAAAATATAATGAATATATTTAAGCATGAGAGTCTTATTTTCATGGCCTGCAATATTAGAATAAAGCATGTTGTTCCAGGGATTATGAAAGCAGCAAAAGAATTAGATGCAATTGTTGGTTTTGAGCTTGCAAAATCAGAAGGTGATCTTACTGGTGGATATACAGGCCAGACCCCTGATATTTTTACTGAAATGCTTTTTGAATATGCAGAGATGACCGATTTCAAACTCCCTTTTTTTATACATGCGGATCATATTACAATAAAGAAAGATACACCAGAAGAGATAGAAACAGGTAGAAAATTAATAGATGCACAACTAAAAGCTGGTTTTACATCTTTTGCTATTGATGCATCATTTAATGAAATTCCGATAAACATCAGAATCACAACAGATCTTGCTCAACCAATTATTTCACAAAATATAGGTTTGGAAGCAGAGGTTGGAGAAATTAAGGGAATGGGTAAAGAAGGTGAATATATAACTACAGTTGATGAAGCTAAAGAGTATATAGAAGGATTAAACGACAATGATGTTCATCCAGATTTGTTAGCAATTAATAATGGTTCAAAACATGGCAATTATGCTGAAGGAGAGGAAGTTCATATAGATCTTCAAAGGACTAAAGATATATACAATGCAATAAAAAAATATGATGTTGCAATTGCACAACATGGTATTACAGGTACACCTTTACATCTTGTCGGTCAATTTGCTGATTGTGGAATCAGAAAAGGGAATGTAGGTACTTTATGGCAAAATATTGCCCATGATGGGTTACCGGAAGATCTTTTTGATGAAATGAAAAAATGGGCTGAAAAACAAGGAAAGAATATTAAGTTTGCAACAAAACAATTTAAAGATGAAATAGACTCAATCTCAGATGAATATAAGAAAAAAATAGAACAAAAAGCATATGAAGAAGCAAAAGCTTTTATAAAGGCTTTTAGAGCAGAAGATACAGCAAAGGTTTTAGTTGAAAAATCGTAATGCGTATAATTGCTGGAAGATTTAAAAAACGAAATCTTGTTTCAATTAAAGATAGCAAAAATCTCAGACCTACATCTGATTTTGTAAGAGAAGCAATATTTGATATTATTGGTGAATATATTAATAATAAATTTTTTTTAGATCTCTATTCAGGAAGTGGAGCAGTTTCATTAGAAGCTTTAAGCAGAGGCGCTAAAAAAATTTTCTTAGTTGAAAAAAATAGAAAAAATGTAAATATAATAAAGAGGAACTTAAAAGAATTTAATATACCTGAAAGTGAATATGAAATTTTCCAGAAGGATTGTTTAAAGTTTTTACAGCAAAATAAAGAGAATATTTTTTTTGATATTGTTTTTGCGGATCCACCGTATAATAAAGGCTATCTTAACAAATTATTGCTTTATTTAAAAGATTTCAATTTCTTTTTAAAGGATAATTTAATTATTCTGGAATGTTTTAAAGAAGAAAAATTTGATTTACCTGAATGTTTTAATTTTTTAAAAGAAAAAAAATATGGGGAAACCAAAGTAATTTTTTTAAAAAAAATATTATAGCAAAAACATGTAACATAGTGTGGTAATTATATTGAATAATAGTCATGAAAGGAGAGTAATGTGGAAAATGTTGCTGTTTATCCTGGATCATTTGATCCTATTACCAATGGGCATGTTGATATTATTTGTAGAAGTTCAATGATATTTGATAAAGTTATAGTTTCCGTTGCTACTAATTATCAAAAATCACATCTTTTTACACCTGAAGAGAGAGTTGCTATTATAAAAAAAGTTTTTCAAAATAACCCCAAAGTTATTGTTGATACGTTTAATGGTTTATTAGTGAAATATTTGGATAATATTAATGTCAAAGTAATCATACGGGGTTTAAGAGCTATTTCAGATTTTGAATTTGAATTTCAACTTGCTCAAATTAACAGGAAGCTTAACAATAAAGTTGACACAATTTATATGATGGCGTCTGAGGAAAATCTCTATATTAGTTCAAAAATAGTTAAAGAAATAGCAATGTTGAATGGTGATATATCCAAATTGGTACCATCTTATGTTGAAAAACTTTTGAAAGAAAAATATCAAAAGGAGTAAAATTATGCTAATAGGTGTAATTGGTGATACTCATGGTGATGAACTTTCTTTTAAAACAGCACTTGATAATTTTTTTCACAATGTTGATCTTATAATTCATACTGGCGATATATTGAACCATGGTCCAAGAAATAAAATCCCTGAGAATTATAATCCTGTTGCACTTTCGGAGCATTTAAATAATCTTCCTGTTGATATATTATTTTGCAAAGGTAATTGTGACAGTGAGGTTGATGAAATGATGATTAATTTACCGATTGCTTCTCCATATTTATATCTAATGTTAGATGGAATAAAAATCATTGCTTCACATGGAGACAAAGAATTACCAGGGAAATTTTATAAATACACTGACATTATTATTTCAGGGCATACTCATAATTATAGTTTAGAAAAAATTAACACTACAATTTATTTAAACCCTGGCTCATCTTCAATTCCTAAAAATCATGTAAATGGTACATGTGCAATAGTTGATTTAAATTCCAATATTATTACAATTTATGATATTACAAATGAATCTATTCTGTCAGAATTAAGAATATAAACTTTCAACTATTAAAGAATTACATTCAGGAATATTAATACGGTTATTAATTTGAAAT
>CAZBLP010000066.1:0-7054 GCA_964492825.1 uncultured bacterium | reverse complement strand
AAGAAACGACAACGAGAGGTTATGAGCATCAGAGTTATCCGTTTGATTTATTGGTGGAGGAATTAGACTTAAGCAGGGACATGAGCCGTAGTCCACTGTTTGACATAATGTTAGTATTGCAGAGCAATGAGGGAGTGGAGTTTAAAGGAGAAGGATTTGAGATAGAGGAGTTGAGATACAATCGTAAAAGCAGTCAGTTTGACATGACATTTCAATTTTTTGAGGGAGAAGGATTATATATTGAATTAAACTACAATGTAGATTTGTATAAGAGGGAGAGTATAGAGCGAATAATAAACCATTATGAGAATTTAATGAGAGAGGTGATAGAAGATAGCAGTAAGAAGTTAAGCGAATACAGGATGCTTGGAGAGGAAGAGTATAGGAAGATAGTGTATGTATTAAATGAAACAGAAGGGGGATACGATTACAGAAGGAGTGTGGTGGATGTATTTAAGGAAGTAGCGGGAGAGAATAGAGAAAGAGAAGCAGTGTATTATAAAGGAGAGAGCATAAGTTATGATATGTTAAATAGAGAAAGTGAAGTGATAGGAATGGAGTTATTAAATAGAGGAGTGAGAAGGGAAGAGAGGATAGGTCTGTATATGGGAAGAGGTTATGGAGCGATAAAGAGCATACTGGGAGTGTTAAAGAGTGGTTGCAGTTATGTTCCCATGGGAGTGGATTATCCTGCAGAGAGATTGAGATATATGATAGAAGATAGTGGAGTGAGGAAGGTATTGAGTGAGGGAGCATATGTAAGAGAGTTGAGGGATAAGATAGGGGAAATAGTTGAGATACTGGATATAGAAGATTTTAATTATGGTATGGAAGGTAGTACAGAAGGAATAGAGATAAGAGGAGAAGATCTTGCGTATGTAATGTATACAAGTGGCAGCACAGGAAGACCAAAAGGAGTTATGATTGAACATAAAGGAATTGTTGCTCTTGTTAAAAATAACATCTATTTTGAGCCAGATAAAAACAGAAAAACTTTGCATCTATCCACATACACATTTGATGGTTCAACCTTTGATTTTTTTGCAGCATTGCTAAACGGGTTATCTGTCTGTATTGCAGAGGAGGATATATTGCTTTCACCTGATAAATTATACGAGTTTATCAAAGAATCAGGAGTTGATTCTCTGTTTATCACAACAGCATTTTTTAATAAGCTTGTTGATATTAAACCGGAAATATTAAAACTTTTCAACTCAATGTATACTGGAGGAGAAAGTCATTCTTTAAAACATATCAACAAAGGAGCAAAAATAATAAAAGGACAGCTTTATAATGCATATGGTCCAACAGAGACCACAACATTTGCAACATATTATCCAGTATCAAAAGAGATTGAATACAAAGATTATCTCCCTCTTGGATATCCTATTTCATACCAATATATCTATGTTTTAGATAAAGGGCTTAATCCTGTTCCACCAAGGGTGGTCGGAGAAATATGTATCGGAGGAGCAGGTGTTGCAAGAGGATACCTTAATAATAGAAGATTAACAAAAGAGAAATTTATCTCAAATCCATTTATTGAAGGAGATAGATTATACAGAACAGGAGATTTTGGCTTTATAAATGAAAATAATGAAATAGTTTTTCTTGGGAGAATGGATAATCAGGTAAAAATTAGAGGTTTTAGAATTGAGATTGGCGAGATTGAAAAGAAAATAAATGAATATCCTGATGTATTGGTTAGTGTGGTCTGTGCTCTTGATAGCGAAGAGGGTGATTCAAAAGAATTAGTAGCGTATATTCAGGTAGAAAAAGATATAAATATCCCGGAATTAAAAATCTATTTGGAGAAATGGCTTCCTGAGTATATGATACCACATTATTTTGTTCAGGTTACAGAAATACCTTTTAACAAAAATAAAAAGATTGACAAAAATAAGTTAATAAAAACCTATGGAAAAGGAAGATTCAGAAAAAATGATTATGAGACGCCTTCAGATGAGATAGAAGAAAAAATGCTGAAAATTTTTAGAGAAGTTTTAAAAAGAGAAGATATTGGGGTTAATAACAACTTCTTTGAGATAGGCGGAGATTCCATTAAAGCAATAATGATTATTAGCAAACTAAATGATAGCGGTATAACAGCGGATATTAAGCAGTTGTTTGAATACCCTTCTGTAAAAAGTCTTAGAAGACAAGTAAGAGCATTTGATACTGAATTAAAAGAAGAAATTGTTGAATCAGGAACAGCAGAATTTACACCTGTAGAGTTATGGTTTTTTAGTAAACAAAGAGAGGTCTTACATCACTTTAACCAATCAGTTTTACTTAAAAGCAGTAAAAATTTTGAAGATAGGATTATTGATAAGACTTTTGATATACTGGTTAAAAGTAATGAGTCATTAAGATTAAGGTATAGTTTGATTGAGAGTGGATTTAAGAAAATAGTACTTCATCCGTCTGAAATAAACTTTTTTGTAGAGCATATTAAAGTAAAAGATTTTTCATACACTATGAAATATATTGAAAAGTCTTATAAGAGTATTAACATTTTTAAAACTCCTCTAATAAAAGTAATTCATTTTAAAATGGAAAAAGGAGATGCAATTTTTATAACCATTCATCATCTTGCTGTTGATGGAGTGTCATGGAGAATCTTAATAGAGGATATTAACCTCATTATTAACAATTTAATTAATAATGCTGACATCCCTCAATTTGAGCACAGAAAAGGCCTGATTAAATGGTGTAAGGCAATCAACAGTTACAGCAAATCAGAAATTTTGTTAAAAGAATCTTTATATTGGGAAGAAAAACTTTCAAACAAAAATTTTGCAATTATTTCTCCGGAAAGTTTCAGAAAAAAACATGGTAAATTTAAAGATATAAAACTTATAGAAAAAGAATTTGACAGGGAATTTACAAAGCAGCTTTCAATAGATGCGCCTGTTGCTTATAACTTGAATATTCAGGATATACTAATAGTTGCACTTGGATATACATTGTATAATTTATCAGGTAATCCTAATATTGCAGTTGAAATGGAACGTCATGGCAGGGAAGAATTTGAACATAGTAATAATATTTCTGGAGTTATCGGATGGTTTACTTCAATATTCCCATTTTACTCTAAAATTGACGAGAATAAAAGTCTGGGGCACAATATTAAAAATATAAAAGAGGCACTAAGAAATATTCCTTTAAATGGTATAGGTTTTGGAATTTTAAAATATTTAGCTAAAAAAGATTATAATGTTGAGTATGAAGTTGGATTTAATTTTCTTGGTGAATTTGACTCTTCAACTTCAGTAGAACTATTTGAAATAGATTTTGAAAATGTTGGAAACGAGATAGATGAAAATGCTAATGTCCTGCATGGAATAGATATTTCAGGTCTAATTCAGAATGAAATTCTTAAAATGAAATTCTCTTTTGACAGTACCAGATACAATTATGAAACAATAAAAAAATTATCAGATGAATATGAAAGCCAGTTAAGACTTATTGTACAACATTGTTTAAGTATTGAGACACCTGAATTTACACCGAGTGATTTTGATGCAAAGGCACTTGATATGGAAGATCTTGATAGTATCATGGAGAATCTTGAATAATTTTTATAAATCTTAATATAAGGTTGCATAAATGAGTGGTTTAAAAAAAGAAAACATAAAAAATATTTATGAATTAACTCCTTTGCAGGAGGGTATTCTATTTCATTATTTAAATAAAAAGTTGGCAAATCCATATTTTGAACAGGCAAGCATTTTTATCAAAGGAGAAATTGACTCTGAAATATTTATGGAATCCTGGAATGAAGTTTTAAACAGACATGACATTTTCAGAACAATTTTTGTCTATAAAAACGTTAAGGAACCGGTCCAGATTGTTTTAAAATATTGGAAGCACAATGTTACCTTTGAAGATATTTCTGTGATACCAGAAGAGGAGCAAGAGAAACTTGTTGAAAAATACAGAGCAGAAGATATTGAAAAAGGTTTTAATATCAGCAAGGAGCCTCCTGTTAGGATTAAACTGTTTAAACTATCAGAAAATAACTCTGTTTTTGTGTGGAGCTTTCATCATATTTTAATAGATGGATGGAGTCTGAAAACTATTTATTCTGAGTTTATTCAGCTCTATAATGCAAAACTTAAAGGTGAGAATAATTTCAAATTACCCTCTCCTGTGCAATTCAGAGAATTTGTAAAATGGCTAAAAGTAAAAGAGATGAAGAAATCTCTTGAATACTGGGAAAAGTATCTTGATACATGCACTGTTCCCACAAAAATACCTCAAATAGTAAACTTTAAAGATGGTTATGAGCTTGGTGAGACAGAATTTTTGTTTAATGAAAATTTAACGGAGAGATTAAAAAACTTTTCTCAAAAAACAGGTATAACCTTAAACAATTTAGTTAGAACACTGTGGGGTATTTTAGTGGCATATTTCAATAGAACCAATTATGGTGTGTATGGCGCAACAGTTGCAGGCAGGCCTCCAGATTTAAAGGGAGTGGATGAAATAGTGGGTTTATTTATAAATGCCATACCTGTTAAAATATTATTTAATGAACATGAAACTTTTCAAGATATTGCAAAGAAAGCCCAAATTGACAGCATTGAATCACGAGAGCATCATTACTGTTCACTTGCTGAAATACAGGCAATTTCAAAATTGAAAAATAATTTAATTGATCACATATTCGTATTTGAAAATTATCCTGAATCAGAAGAGGAAACAGTTGCAGGGTTTAAAACAGTTGATTTTAAGCTTTATGAACATACAAATTACAATTTTGAAATACAGATTTTTCCCGAAAAAAGGTTAAGATTCAGAATCAGATTTAATAAAAACAGAATTAACAGGGATTTTATAAAAAATATCAAAGCCTGTTTAATACTTCTTGCAGAATCTATATTGGAAAATCATAAAATTTCAGAAGCATTCAAGCTTCTTGATAAAAACCTTAGCAAATTTTTCAAAAGAGTTGATATAAAAATTACAAGCTCATTTGTCTCAGAAGAATTAAAACCGTATCTTGAAACTTATCTTTTTAATTTTAACTATATTCCTGATGTTCAGTTTGCAAAATATAATAATGTATTTCAAGAACTTTTAAGCAAAGATTCACTTATAAATACCAACAAAACAGGTATAAATTTTATATTTACAAGGCCTGAAGACTGGATAAGAGATTTATCAGGAAAAAGCAATGAGGTGTTGCTTAAAAAACTTGATGATACATATTCTGACTTTATAAACTTATTAAAAAATTACGAAGCTTTTGCAACAACTTTTGTCGGGATTTTTGAAACTCCGGAGTTAAAAAACAAAGAATTACAGCAAAAAATAAAAGAGATTTATGAAAAAATGGAAAAGGCAGTTAAAGGTTTACCCAATATTTTTGCTATTGACTTTAGAGATTGCAAAACACGTTTTGGATTAAACAACATTTTTGATTTAACTAAAGATTTAGCTGGCCATATTCCTTTTTCAGATATTTACTTTGTTGCAATGGCTAATAATATGGCGAGGAGCATCTCTGCTACCTTCGGCCACCCATTCAAAGTTATTGTTGTAGATTGTGATAATACTTTATGGGAAGGAGTTGTCGGCGAGGCAGGTTACAAAAATGTTAAAATTTACGGTGGGTATAAATATTTGCAAAAATGGCTTATTCAAAAGTATTCAGAAGGTTTTTTAATTGCTTTGTGCAGTAAAAATGAGGAGCACGATGTTAGAAATGTTTTTGAAAAAAACAAAGATATGCTTTTAAAAGAAGAGCATATTGTAACAAGCAGAATTAACTGGAAAAGGAAAAGTGAAAATTTGCTTGATATGGCGGAAGAGCTTAACCTTGGTATTAACAGTTTTGTTTTTATAGATGACAGCGTGGTGGAATGCAGTGAAGTAATGACAGAAATACCTGAAATCTTTACTTTAAGAATTCCTAATGAGAAAAGTATCCCGTTGATTTTACAGAATTTCTGGGGTTGTGATAAACTAAAGATTACTGAAGAAGATAAGAACAGGACAAAGATGTATATTGCTGAGAAAAAGAGAAAAACAACCTCATCAAAATTGTCGGAAACAGAGTTTCTCGAAAAACTTGGAATTGTCATTGATATACATTCGGTAAAACCTTCGGAAATAGAGAGAGCCTCCCAGCTTACATTGAGAACCAATCAGTTTAACATGAGCACAATCAGAAGACAGATACCAGAAATAAAAGAGCTTATCCAGGCTGATTCACATTTTGTTTATGTTTTAAAGGTAAAGGATAATTTTGGTGATTATGGGGTTGTTGGTTTGTTGATTCTTGAAAATAGAGGGAATTATCTTTTTCTGGATACCTTTTTACTGAGTTGTCGGGTATTGGGAAGAAAAGTCGAAGATACAATATTATTTTTCATAAAAAGGAAGCTTGAAGAGTTGGGTTATGAATATTTTGAAGCTAAATTTATAAAATCTGACAGAAACACTCCTTTTAAAGATTTTATTTTAAGAACAAACTGGCCTCTAATTGAAACAAATGAAAAGGGAGAGGAAATTTACAGAGTTTATGGAAGAGATATTTTAGACAAACCAGAGTATGTAGAATTTACCATTGATAAAATTGAAGAAGATAGTGAGAAGAAAGATAGTTCTGCAAAAGAAGAGATAACTGCACATGTTGAAGATTTTAAACCAGAGATTGATAAAATTGAGAAACTTAATCTATTTTTAACAAATGAAGATAATCTGCTCTATATCAGATATTATTATGTTATGGGATATGAGAGCCTTGAAAGAGTTTTAGAAACCTCAGAAGTTACTGGTAGCATATATTCTTTTAATAAAAAAGAAATACCTGCAACTGATACAGAGAATAAAGTTCTTAAAATTTTTGAGCATTATTTGAAAATGAAAAATGTAGGGGTTACGGATAATTTTTTCAAAATCGGCGGGCATAGTCTGCTTTCAATTAGAATTATTTCTGCTATTTACAGGGAATTTGGAGTAGAAATACCTGTAATCTATTTTTTTGAAAACCCAACAATTAAAGAATTAGCGGAATATATAGAAAGACATAAAGGAGGTAAAGGAT
>CAZBLP010000065.1:0-7314 GCA_964492825.1 uncultured bacterium | reverse complement strand
CAATTAAAAAGAAAATAATTCTAAATGGTTACAAATAGATAATGGTGGAGGCGGCGGGAATCGAACCCGCGTCCGGAACTCTTGAAGCAAAAACATCTACATGCTTAGCCTGTGTTTTTAATTCCCTTAAAAACTCCCGCAGGCAGGATTTTTTAAGGGTGACCTCCCTGAAAATTCGCTCTTTTTGCCGGGAGGGAAGCTAAAGAGCTATCCTGCTAATCGACGTGTTTCTATCTTAGCAGGAATCAGATAGAAACACGGGCTGCTATCTTCTAAGCAGCCAATGCAAATTCGTTGTCTGCACTTATGTTTAAAAGCTGTTGTTTTAAGAGGATACAGCACCTCTGCATGCAGTTCTTACTCCTACTGAGCCCCGTCGAATCCATACGCCCCCATAATAGTTGGTTCAAAGTTAAAGTAAAATTTGGGATTTAGAGGTTGGGATTTCGTAAAATATTTTTTCAACTATATCCCAATCCCTAAATCCTATATCCTAACTATGCAAAGATAATATTATCAAATTATCTTTGGAACTTTAAAAGAATCTTCGTCTTTATCAGGTGCATTTGACAATGCTGCTTCTTTGCCTGAAAAATTTGTAACATTATCTTCTCTAAAAGCATTAAATACTTCAACAGCATGAGCCATTGGCTCAATATTGTCAGTATTGATTGAGTTAAGTTTTTCAATATATACCAAAATATCACTGAGCTGTTGTGAAAATTTGTCTATATCAGATTCATTTACATAAAGTCTTGCCAAATTTCCCACATAAAGCACTTCATTTTTTGAAAGTTTCATTTTAACCCTCTTAAAATTTAATTTATTAAAAAATATTACGATTAAACGGAAAAAAAGTCAAGAGTGATAATCAATATTAAATCATTAAATGGAAAATCAGAATCAACGCAGGTTTGTTAGCATAAATAATAGGTAATTATTTTTTTTCTTTGATTTTTTGAATGTTTTTTAAAAATTCGTTTCTTATTTTTTGGTTTCGAAATATTATAACTTTTTCTTTTTTTTCATTTTTCATTTTGCAAATTGCAAAATATTTAAAAAAATCTTTCATTGTAGGCCTGAATTGACTTACCCTTGTGTATTTTTTATCTTTTTTGCTCCAGTTTTCTATTTCATTAAAAAAAATTGAACCGCGAAATATCAGAAATACAGGAAATGTTATTTTGCCCTTTTTATAATCAATTGCCACGCCTAAAAAGAAATTTCCCATAATTAAAAAAGTGGGAGCAGCTCCAACAATAAAAATAGCATATACTATCCAATCAGAGATTTCATTTATATTATTGGACTTCATATAGTAATACAGATAATTAATAGCAACAAAATATAAAATCAAGGGCAGGATTAATGCTCCAATTACATCAACAGTTGCCATTCCTTGAAATCTGTAAAATTTTTTCAAATTCATATATATTTTTGTATTAAAAACATAAAAAAGTCAACCTTTTTGAAATAGTGTTATATACCTAAATACGCATTTTTTACATATTTATTGTTTTTTAAATCATCGGCTTTTCCGTGCATAACTATCTTTCCATGCTCCATTACATAGGCTCTGTTGCAAATATCAAGACTTTTTTTTACATTTTGTTCCACAAGAAGCACTGTTTTACCTAAATTTCTTAATTTCTCTATTATCTCAAATATTTTATCAACAAAACTCGGCTGAAGCCCGAGAGAAGGTTCGTCTAAAAGAATTAACTCCGGTTCTGCCATTAAAGCCCTTCCAATTGCAAGCATCTGCCTTTCGCCGCCGCTTAAAGTTCCTGCATGTTGGTTGATTCTCTCTTTTAACCGAGGAAAAAGAGAAAAAACTTCTGCCAAATTTTGCTTTTTGATATTGTCAGATTTTATATGGAATGCACCCATTAAAAGATTATCAAAGACACTCATATTCGGAAAAACTCCCGCACCTTCAGGTACAAGAATTATTCCTTTTTTTACAATATCTGAAATTTTTCTGTTTTTAATGGTTTCGTCTTTATATAAAATATCGCCTCTAAACGGTAATAAACCAGCAATTGCAGATAAAAGAGTTGTTTTTCCTGCTCCGTTTTGGCCTATTATGGCAACAACTTCATTTTTTTTAACATCTAAACTTATTTTATAAATAACCTTTATATCGCCGTAATTAATCTCAATATCTTTTATTTTCAATAACATTTTTTATCCAAAGTATGCTTTTTCAACTTCTTTGCTATTAAACACTTCGTCAGGCAAGCCGTCTGCAATTTTCTCACCGTAATTTAACACAACAATTCTTTTGCTGATACTTTTTATTACTTTCATAACATGTTCCACAACAACAATTGAAATACCTCTGCTGTTTATCTCCTTTATTAAATCAAGTGCTTCTTCAATTTCCTTTACAGTAAGACCGGACATATTTTCATCAAGAAGTAAAATCTCAGGCTCTGTTGCCAAAGCTCTGCTCAATTCAAGTTTTTTCCTTTCAGGAACGCTTAATTTATCTGACAATTTATCTTTTATTTTATATAAAGATGTAAATTTTAAAATTTCATTTGCAAAGTTTTCTGCTTTTTCAGAACTTAATCCAGCACCATAAGTAGCTGCAAGAAACACATTTTCAAAAACAGTTAATCTGGTGAACGGTTGGACTAATTGAGATGTCTTTGCAATACCCATTCTGCAGATTTTATACGGTTTTTCACCAGTAATATTTCTTTTTTTAAAAAGTATCTTTCCTGAATCAGGAGTTATACTACCTGTAAGCAGGTTTAAAAAAGTTGATTTTCCAGCTCCGTTAGGCCCTATTAATCCTAAGATTTCTCCCTTAAGAACATCTAAATTAACCTTAGATACAGCTTTTAAGGAACCAAAATTTTTTGTTAAATTTTTAATTTCAAGTATTTTTTCCATTTTTTAAAACCATATATCCCTTCAGGCTCCAACAGAATAATAAAAATAACTATAAATCCGACTATTATTAAATAATTTTCCACAAATTCAGCTCCAAGAAATTCTGATATTCCACTTAAAAAAACTGCTCCCATTAAAGGGCCGTAAATAGTGCCCATTCCTCCAAGCAGTGTCATTATAACCATTTGAACTGTTTTGTGAACGCTAAAAACATCGTCCGGTGTTATATATGTAACCCAATAGGCATAAATCCCGCCAATAATGCTTATAAAAAAAGCACTTAACAAATATACAATGATTTTATTCAATGTGGTGTTAATCCCTATTAATTCAGAAACATTTTCAGATTCTCCAATGGCTTTTAGTGCAAGTCCGATTTTTGATTTGGCAATAAAGAATGTCAATAAAAACAAAATAAATGAAATAAATAGCATTGAGTAAAAGAACATTTTGTAATTAGTGGAAATAGGCAAAGTAATTCCATGGCTGCCGTTGAAAAAATTTACATGAAAAGTTCTGTCAAAACTTAAAACTACCTGTTTTAAGCTTTCTGCAAATGCAAAAGTGGCAATTGCAAAATAAGCGCCTTTTAATTTTAAGGTAGGCATAGATATAATAAGAGCAACAAAAACAGATACAATTGCACCTGAAATTATTGAAAACAAAAAAGTATGATGAAACAATGTCATTGAAATGGATGTCAGATAAGCTCCAAGACCAAAGTAAGCCACAGGCCCGAAATCTATATAACCGGTATATCCTGAGGATATATTCCAGCATTGAGCTAAAGCCGCCCACATAAACAAATAGGTTAAAAATCTCATATAGTATCTATCAATACCTATAAAAGGTAAAATTGCAAGTGCCAAAAAAAATATAATTGTAAAAACAAATTTTTTCATAATAACCTTAACTGTTAAACGGTGTTACCTTTTCCCGTTATGCCTGCGGGTTTTAAAATAAGCATAATATAAAGCAAAATAAAAGTAATTGCCACGGAGATTCCTGCATTGAGGTATGTAACAGTAAGTGCTTGAATTATTCCAAGAATAAAACCGCCAATTAATGCTCCTGGGATATATCCCATTCCTCCCAGTACAACAACACAAAATGCAACAATAGTATAATTCAGACCCATTTCAGGATAGAGTATTACAAACGGTGATATTGACGCCCCTGCAATACCTGTAATTGCAGCGCCTATTCCAAAGGTAAGTGCATAAATTTTTTTAATATCCACACCAAGAAGCTCAGCAACTTTTTTATTTTGAGATACTGCTCTAATTGCTCTGCCCAAGTTAGTTTTTTCCAGAAGATAAAATAAAAAACCTATAATAACAAATGAAAGAAGAAAAGTTATAAATCGTGACACAGGAACGGTTATACCCCAAATTTCAAAATTCATACCTGAATAAGAGGTGGTTACAGAACGAAAATCATGAGTCCATAACTTTATGGCAAGATTGGTTATTACAAGATGAATACCAAAAGTTAAAATATAAGACATAACAGGCGGTTTGTCTATTACTCTGTTAATGGAAAATTTCTGTATAAAATAACCTATAAAGAAAAGTAAAATCCCTGCAAAAGGAATAGTTATGTACGGGTCAATATGTCCCAAATTGTAAAGCCAATAAGCGGTAAAAGCACCTATCATCAAGAAGTCGCCATGTGCCAAATTAATAACTTCCATAACTCCGAAAATAAGTGAAAATCCTGCTGAATAAGCAGCGTAAACTCCACCTATAAAAATCCCGTTAATTAATGCCTGAAAAAAAATTTCCATTTATTTCTCATTTAATTTTTAGTTATTAGATTTTTTTGCTAAATCCTTAAAATTAATGTTATCTTTTTTTCCATTCTTTAAGAGGATATATCAAGTCAGCATCCTTTACATTAGCAGGATAAATTGTTTTTATGTTCCCTTTTTGAATCTGTACTGCTAATGCAGGATGTGAAATATTAGCTCCGTTTTTATTAAATTTTATTTTGCCGTAAAATGTATTAACTTCGTTATTATGCAGCCAGTGTGCAATTTTTTCTCTCTCTTTATCAGTAATGTCAGGTGCTATTCCCAAAGTTTCCACTGCTTTTTGCAACGCCACTGCTCCTGCAGCACTTGCAGCCTCAACATAATCAGGCATTCTGCCAAATCTTTTTAAATATCCTTTTGCAAAATCTTTTGCTCTTCCCAAAACTGAACCTTTATATGGCAGGTTAGGTGTCCATTCTGAAGCAGCAACTACATATTCTGCATCTCCTTTCAAATCTTCTACAAATTTTGGCACTGTCGGACCATAACTGAAAGCAACACCTTTTGGAGAAAAGTTTATCTCTTTTAAAGCTTTTATCACTCTCATTGCAACAAGCAGATGCGAGCCTACAAACAGAACATCGGGATTTTTCTGTTTTATCTTTAATAACAAAGAGTTATAATCCTGCAATCTCATTGGAAATAGTTCGTAATGAATTATTTTAATGCCTTTTTCCTTGCAATATTTTTTAAAACCTTCACATGCAAGAGAAGTAAAAAGAATATCAGCGCCGATTACAGCAGCTGTTTTAGGCTTGTTTTTCAAAGCAGAGAAAGCATACACGCATCCTTTTACTTCTTCTGTTGCTTTACCAAGAGTTGAAAAATAATATTTAAAACCTCTTTCAAAAAGTTTGTTTGAGCTTGCGGCTCCGCTTATAAGAGGAAAACCGTATTTTTCAGAAACAGCACTTTCAGCAAATACCTGACTTGAACCGAATCCGCCAAGCAGCAGGTCTACTTTATCATGAATTATTAACCTTTCTATCATTTTCGCACCAGTTGAAGGTTCGCTTTTATCATCGTAAAAAATAAGTTTTACTGGAAATTTTTTGCCTTTAACATTAATTCCGCCATTTTTATTTACCTGTTCCTGCCAAAATGTATAAGCATCTTTTACAAGATTTCCTGCTTTTCCGAATTTTCCTGTAAGAGCAACTGCAACGCCTATTTTAAACTCCTTTGCAAATAAAGCGGTGCTTGAGAAAACAATTAATAAAATCAAAATAGAAATAATTTTTTTCATATTCCCCTCCTAATTTATTTTGAAAATGTGTTTATAATTATTCTATTAGATAACCTGCTTTTTTTAATGCTTTTTCAGCTTCCAAAAGTTTAAACGGGTCTTCAGCTTCAAGAGTGTGAAGATGTATGCCGTGTGTAAGTTCACTAATGAGTTTGGCACCTGTGGTTTTTAATCTGTTAATAAAAATATCCACCTGCTCCAAATTTTTAAGTAAAAGTTTTCCTATGACTTCACCATAAATAGGATGTTCAACCCTGACATCAACTACAGTTACTCCAATGTTAACTAATATTTTAAGTTCATGCTCGGTTTGTTCAGGTGTATGACAAACTGCAACTACTTTTTTAGCAACTTCTTTTTCAGATGATTTGATAAATACGTAACCTTGTGCAGTTGAAATAATAGCATGATTGGAAGCTTTTAACAGGCTGATGTCCTGAACAATTATCTGTCTGCTAACATTAAATTTTTTTGCAAACATTGTGCCTGATATTGGCTGGTCTGAATTTTTTAAAATTTCCAATATCTTGATTCTTCTTTCATCCTTTGTCATGGTGGATGCATTACTTTATTACACCTGACTTGTCAAGTGTAAAGTGCATAGTCTGAAAAAAGTAATGAAAATTTTAACTTGACAAGCAACAAAAGATATTTTAGGATTACCTACCGAACGGTCGGTTAACAAAAAAACATTAAAGGAGCAAGCAATGAATTTAGCAGATTGCATTGACAGGAATAAATTATTTTTTTCTAAAAAAGAAGCTTTGATTTTTGGCGGGAAAAAATGGACAAACAATGAAATTTGGGCTATCACAAATAAAATTGCAAACGGATTAACATCTCTTGGAATTTCCAAAGGAGATAAAGTTTCAATCTTCACCACAAATATCCCTGAGTTTATTTTCTCTTTCTGGGGAATTTTAAAAATAGGAGCTGTAGCTGTATCAATAAGCGCTTTTGCAAAAAAGAAAGACGTTGAATATTTTTTAAATGATAGTGAAAGCAAGGTTTTAATTGTAGAAGATTCTCTTTTTAATGAAATTCCCTTACAAGATAAAATCTTTTCTGTTACATCTATAATTACAGTAAATTCAAAACAAGGAAATTATGAATTTAATTCATATTTTTCTCAATTTTCAGAAAATTTTAAAACAGTAAATCTTGATAGAAGCGATGAGGCAACAATAATTTACACTTCTGGCACAACAGGTGTGCCCAAAGGGGTTGTTTTAACACACGAAAACTTAGTTGCTCATGCATATTCCGTTAATCATACTACAGGAATGGGTATCCACGACAGATTAATGTGCTTTTTACCTCTTTATCATTCATTTGCACAAAATTTTATAATGAC
>CAZBLP010000064.1:0-8315 GCA_964492825.1 uncultured bacterium | reverse complement strand
CCACCAACTATAAATGAAAACTTCACTAAATAATGAATATCTTCAGGAGCAAGAATTATTAACGAAAAACGTTGTCCATTTTCTATCCCTTTAAAAGTAAAATTTTTAGTTGTTGGTCTAAAATCTTTAATCTTCATTGAATTAAAATGACTCAATATTATTCTCACCTTACTTTTACCAAATTGTTTACCAGAATCTCCAAATATTTTTGATTCATATTCTTTTAATTTTATATAATTATTACCATTAATAACTAAATCAGGATGTAACGCCCGCCACCAAAATCTTAACATCCCTTTGATTGAAGGGGCTCTTAATTCAGGTTCTTTATTATTAGCGCCTGCAAGAAACATTGGGGTTATTACTTCTATATTATACTCTTTTTTTTCAATATTTTTATATTTTCCAATGTGAAAGCTCATGCTCCCTCCCTTTTTATACACTTTTCTACTTGAAATAATATTTGTAATATTTTTAATTAGTTGTTATCAAAGTGCTTTTAAAACTTGAACTAAGTTTAAATATCATCCTCTAAAAATCCCATTTCCATTATTTCTTTGTCTATTTCATCAAGTTCTGAATCTTCGGATTCTTCGGGAAGGTCAAGAGGATTTAATTTTTCATTGGAATTGTTTTCATGGTCAGACATTTTATGAACCTCTTTTTTATATATTTTTTATTTTCAAAAAAGTCAAAATTTATTAAAATTTTTCTAATATCAAAGACTCCATAAGTTTCATAAAAGAATAGTCATATAATTTTTCAAACAAATTAAAATCAGAATTTCTGAAAATGCAAAACAGGCCAAGCTGTTATGAAAATAAATATTAAATTTAAAAGGAATCTTAAACTTTTTTATTTTAAAGTAGAAAATTTTTTTAAAAGTTCATTGTAATATTTAGAGGATAATTCTTTATTTATGTGATTGGTTTAAAATGATTTAGTCATAATATTTTATTTTTACCTTTCCAAAGCCAAAAGAGGTATTAGAGCCTATTCCGAAAATCTCTGCTCCTTTTAATAAAGATTTTTCTAAGTTGCTTAATTTCTTTTCTACTTCAATAAATCCTTTTGTACCTATAAGCAAAATTTTTTTCTTCAGCCTTGATGAGTAATAATAGTATTTTTCTTTTTCAAAAATATTTTTTTCATAAATTATTTCAGATAAATCTGAAAAATTAATATAATTTTCTACTGATTTTTTATTGTAAATTTTACAAAGCAGGTCTATTCTTCTAAAGATTGCTTTAAGTAAAAAAATATAGTCAATATCTATTATCAGCTTGCTATTTTTTCTAAGCCTTATCGGGGAAATAAAGTCTATTTTAAGTTTTTTTCTTTCTATTAGTCTTATATCAGTATTTATATGAAAATTTTTTCTTTCAAAATCCATATTCAATTTATCATCTTCCACTAATATTGCTTCTTCATTTGCAAAAATATTTGCAACTTTAAATTTAATTCTGTTTCTAAAAATTCCTTTTTCTCCGGCTCTAACAATTGAAAAGAATAAATAAGGAAAATAAGATATTGATTTTTCGCCAATTAAAGTAATATCAATTGAAAGTTCAACAATTTCCTCATTGTGTTTAAAATTTATAAACATAGTGTATGGATGTGGTTTTTTGCTGCCTTTTTCAAAATTAAAAGATTCAAAGTAGAAAGAATAGGGACATGTCTGATTAATTGAACAATTTTCACAAGAAGTTTTTTGTTTAAACAAGCATGATATTCTTTTCAGCTCTTTTCCGATAATGGAACGAAAGGTAAATATAAGAGGAGTTCTTATTAATATTGGCGCTTGAAATTTGACAAGTATGCTAATAATTGCAAAATTTATTATTCCAATCCTCCCTTTCTTGTATTTTAACTTTAAAAAGAAAAGAAATCAAGTGATTATAATATAATTACGGAAAATTTTTAACATTAGAAAAATTACAAGCAGTATTATGAAGTGTATTTTTAACAGGAATGTTTGTTTTTAATTTTTTATAAAGGCAATTTTATAAAAAATATTGACATTTTAAATAATATTGGTTAGTATAAGTAAGTTTTTGTAATTTTAACTCCCAAAAATATTTTGGAGGGAAAAATGGTTAAAAAAATCTTCTTAACTCTTTTTTGTGTAACTTTCCTGGTTACAGGAATTTATGCAAAAACAAAACTAATAGTTTTTCATGCAGGAAGTTTAAGTGTGCCTTTTATGAAAATTGAAAAAGCCTTTGAAGAGGAAAATCCTAATGTGGATGTGCAAAGGGTAATAGGCGGCAGTAGAAAATTGGCAAGAATGATTGTTGATGTTGGAAAATATGCAGATGTTTATGCATCAGCTGATTATACATTAATTGATGAAATGATGGTTCCTAAATATGCTGACAAAAGTTTTAAATTTGCATCAAATGAAATGGTAATTTGTTATACTGATAAAAGTAAATTTTCAGATAAGATTAACTCAAGAAATTGGTATAAAATACTTCAAAAAAACGGAGTAAAGTATGGTCATTCGGACCCAAATCTTGACCCATGCGGATACAGGACAGTAATTTTATTAAAACTTGCTGAAAAATATTATAAAATTTCTAATTTTTTTAAAAATATCACAAAAAATAGAAACAAAATAATTATTAGGCCAAAGGAGACAGATTTAACTCCACTCCTTAAAGAAGGGTTTATTGATTTCCTATTTATCTACAAATCAATAGCTGTTCAGCATAATTTTAAATATGTTGCTTTACCTGACCAAATAAATTTGAGAAATTTAAAATACAGCAATTTTTATAAACAGGCTGCGGTTAAACTGACAGGTAAAAAACCGGGAGAATTTGTATATAAAAAAGGCAAGGCAATTATTTACGGTATAACCTATTTAAAAGAATCAGAGCAGATTGATTTGGCAAAGAAGTTTGTAAATTTTGTTTTGGACAAAAACAAAGGCGGAAAAATAATTGAGCAGTGCGGTCAGAATTTTATTTACAAACCCTGATAGTTTTTTCTAAAATGCGAAGTTGTTTACGGAAAATCCCGGTGAGTTTGCAAAAAACGTAGCATCCTGCAACCATGCCAATTGATTTTTTATGCAATGGGAGTATAAGTTTTCATGGAAAATTTTTTAGAAGTTAAAAATTTATCAATAGATTTATCTTTGTTTCAACTTAATGAAGTTTCCTTTTCATTGAGAAAGGGAGATTTCCTTGCCATAATAGGACCAACAGGTGCTGGAAAGACAATTCTGCTTGAATCATTACTTGGAATTTATCCTTTAAAAGAGGGTAGGATATTGTTAAAAAACGTTGATATATCGATTTTGCCGCCGGAAAAAAGAAAAATAGGTATAATATATCAGGATTATGCACTTTTTCCCCATTTGAATGTGTATAAAAATATAGAGTATGGTTTAAATTGTAAAAATAGCGAAAAAGTAAAAGAGATTTCAAAATTGCTGAATATTGAACATTTACTGGACAGAATGCCTGATACACTTTCAGGAGGAGAAAAGCAGAGAGTGGCTCTGGCAAGAGCGTTAATTGTGGAGCCGGAAATTATACTTATGGATGAGCCGTTTTCAGCTCTTGATAATGTTTCCAAATTTTTAATCAGGCAGACTGTCAAAAAAATTTCCGAACGATTTAATATAACAATTATTCTTGTGACTCACGACCTTGATGATGTGTGGGGACTTGCAAACAAAGTTGCTGTTGTTAGAAAAGGGAGTCTGCTGCAGTTTGGAACTGTTGAAGATATTATGTACAGGCCTAAAGATGATTTCATTGCAGGTTTTATTGATACCAATATTCTGGAAGGAGTTGTTAATAATTGTAAAAATGGTATTACCTCAGTGAAAGTTGGAAATTTTTTGATTTTCAGTGCAGGCAATGTTGATAAAGGCAAAAAGGTTAAATTGGCTTTTAGGCCTGAAGATTTGATAATTTTCAAAAATAAGCCAAAGGAATTGTCTGCAAGAAATGTTTTAAAAGGCACAATTGCAGATTTTTACATTGAAAATAAAATCTTTCATATAATGGTGAAAATAGGTGAAGTTACAATAAAAGCAATTCTCACTAAAAATGCTTTTGAAGAGTTGGATTTGGAAAAAGGAAGGCTTGTTTATGTGGTAATAAAAGCTACAAATGTAAGACTTGTTTGAAAAAATTGAAAATTATATAATAATGGCTAATAACTGAATTAAATGAATGTAGTGATTAATAAGCATCTATTATCAATTAAAGTATGTAATTGCTAAAGAGGAATAGATGAAATTCAAATGCGTTTTTTACATTTTATCGTTTGTTGTAATTTGTTTTGTATTTTTGCCGCTTTTTAATGTTCTTTTATATCCTGACATTTCAAACTTATTCGGTACATTAAAAGATAACGAAGTTCTGCATGCTTTAATTTTGAGTTTGTATTCATCGGTGATAGCTGCGGTGTTATCAGTATTGTTTGGGACGCCTGTTGCCTATATTCTTGCAAGAAAAGAATTCCCTTTTAAGAAATTAATGGAAGGTATAATTGATTTACCCATTATGATTCCTCATCCTGTTATTGGACTTGCAGTATTGTCGGTTGTTGCGAAAGATTACTGGATTGGAAAAATTTTAAACAGGCTTGCAATAGATGTGGTAGGCTCTGTTGTAGGGATAGTAGTGGTTTTAACTTATGTTGCCCTGCCTTTTTATATAAACAGTGTTAAAGCAGGAATTAAAGCCATTCCCGAAAGAATGGAGTATGTTTCAAGGACTCTTGGTAAATCACAGTTTCAAACTTTTTTTAAGATTGTAATTCCTCTTTCTTCAAAAAGCATTTTAGAGGGAATTATCATGTCAATGGCACGTGCAATCAGTGAATTCGGTGCTGTAATCATAATAGCATACCATCCTATGGTTGCTCCTGTGTTGATTTATGAAAGATTTACATCATACGGTTTGAAATATTCTATGCCAGTTGCAGTTTGGTTAATGGTAATATGTTTGGTGTTTTTTATTATTTTAAGATTTTTTATTAGCAGAAAAAAATAGATGTTTTATTTGCAATTTTTATCATAAAATTGTCTTTATTATTTTTCTTAATTCTGATATTCATTTTATATGTTTGGAAATTTTATTGAGGTAAATAAAAAAAAAACAGCTATTGTTTATATTACGGAAAATGGTGAGAAATTAGCAAAATCACTCCATTCCTTTTTTCCCTTTTCTGATATTTTTACTTTAACAAAAAAAAATACTCTTGATAAGATTTTTCATCAATGTTTTTCAGATTATAAAAATATAATTGCAATAATGGCAACAGGTATTGTTGTTAGAAAAATTGCAAAACTTATCAAATCAAAAATTACTGACCCTGCGGTTGTTGTTATGGATGAAAAGGGGAAATTCGCAATAAGCCTGATTTCCGGCCATTTAGGAGGCGGTAACGAGCTTGCCGAATTTATTGCTGACAAAACAGGTGCTTTTGCTGTAATTACCACTGCAACAGATGTAAATAAAAAATTTGCAATAGATGATATGGTAAGGAAGTTTGGCTGGAGCATTGAAAATCCTTCAAAAATAAAAAATATAAATTCTGCTGTTTTAAACAATGAAAAAATTGCAATAAATATACCTGAAGATTTTTTTAAAGAATATTTTTCAGATAATTTTGAATTTTTAAATAGCATTAAATTTTATAAAACATTAAATGGCCTTCTGAATTCAAAAATAAAAAACAAAGTAATAGTTTCAAACTTAAACAGTTTGGATAAAAAGTATTTGTTAATACGGCCTAAAAATTTATATTTGGGCATTGGTTGTAACAGGGGAACTTCTTTTGAAGAGCTTGACTCTGTTGTTAAGTCAAATTTGAAACATTTAAACAGGTCGTTTAATTCCATTAATTCTGTTTCGAGTATTGACATTAAGAACAATGAGAAGTGCCTATTGATATTTGCTGAAAAGTATAATATTAATCTTAAATTTTACACAAAACAAGAACTGAATTCTGTTCATGAGAGCTACAGAACAAGCAAATATGTAAAAAAAATTATAGGAGTAAAGGGAGTATGCGAGCCAGCAGCAATTTTGAGTGCCAAAAAAGATATGAAAAAATGTTTAAAGAGGAAGAAATTGCTTCCAAAGATAAAACAGGGAAATGTCACAATAGCAATACAGGAACTTCTATTTACATAGTTGGCATAGGTCCTGGGGGAGAAAAGTATTTTACATTAAGAGCCATAGAAGCTTTAGAAAAAAGTGAGGTGATAGTTTGTTATACCAAATATAAACAATATGTAAGAGAGTATCTTAAAAATAAAGAAGTTTATCTTTCTGGAATGACAAAAGAAATAGAAAGAGCTGAAAAAGCTATTGAATATGCACTTAATAATAAGATAGTTTCAGTTGTTAGTACAGGAGATGCAGGGATTTACGGTATGGCAGGATTAATTTTTGAACTATTAGAAAAGAAGAAACTGATAGAAAAACTTGAAGTTGAGGTTGTCCCAGGTGTTTCAGCTTTCAATGCAGCAGCTGCAGTAATAGGTGCTCCAATAATGCATGATTTTGCAGTAATAAGTTTAAGTGACCTTTTAACTGACTGGGATACAATAAAAAAAAGAATAGAGTTAGCTGCAAAAGGAGATTTTGTTATATCTATTTATAATCCGAAAAGCAAAAAAAGAGTTTCTCAAATAGAAGAGGCAAGAGATATTTTGTTAAAATATAAAAAACAAGATACTCCTGTTGCAATTGTTAAAAATGCATTAAGGGATAATCAGTCTGTGGTTTTAACTAATCTTGAAAATTTTTTAAAATTTGAAATAGATATGTTTTCCGTATTAATTATTGGTAATTCTACATCAAAAATTTTGTCTGGAAAATATTTTATTACACCTCGTGGCTATCATCAAAAATATTAAAAAAACCTTGTGAAAATATTTATTTATTTTTTTTGTTGACAAATAATATTTTTTGAAATAAGTGAAAATGCTTTATAAAATATTAATATAATTGATTTTTCTAAGAAAATTCAGGCAAATATAACGGTGTTTTTGCCTATGTTTGCTTGTTTTAAAAAGATTTTCACGTGTGTTTTTACTGTTTTTAAAAAATTATTTTAAAGGAGGATGTTATGCCCAAATTACCACCAAGAGATGTTCCATCAGATTTAGAAATTGCACAAGCTCATGTAAAATCGGATAAGATGAAAAAAATTATGGATCTTGCCCTTGAATCTGGTTTTTTAGAAGATGAAGTTGAACCTTATGGAAAGTATAAAGCAAAAATTGATTATGCATCAGTACTTAAAAGACTTAAAGACAAGCCTACAGGAAGATTAATTGATGTTACTGCTATTACTCCTACACCACTTGGTGAAGGTAAAACAGTTACATCTATTGGTATGTATGAAGCTCTTAACCTTGTAGGTAAACCAAAGGGAAAATCAGCGTTTTTATGTTTAAGAGAGCCATCAATGGGACCTGTTTTCGGAATTAAAGGCGGTGCAGCAGGTGGCGGATATTCTCAAGTAGTTCCAATGGACGAATTGAATTTGCATTTTACAGGTGATATTCATGCAGTTTCAGTTGCTCACAATTTATGTGCTGCATATCTTGATAATAGAATTAGATTAGGTGAGCTTGATATTGATATTCACAATATTCCTTGGAGAAGAGTTGTTGATGTTAATGACAGAGCTCTTAGAAATATAGTTGTTGGTTTAGGTACAAAATTAGACGGTGTTCCAAGGGAAACAGGATTTGACATTTCTGTTGCATCAGAAGTTATGGCTATTCTTGCTTTGGCTACAGATTTAAAAGACTTAAGAGAAAGAATAGGAAGAATTATTGTAGCTTATAATAAAAACGGTGACCCAATAACAGCAGAAGATGTTGGTGTTGCAGGTGCAATGACTGTTCTTATGAAAGATGCTTTAAAACCTAATCTTATTCAGTCTCTTGAAGGTAACCCTGCATTTATCCATGCTGGCCCATTTGCAAATATTGCTCATGGTAACAGTTCGGTTATTTCTGATCAAGTTGCTGTTAAAATGGCTGATTATGTTGTTACAGAAAGTGGTTTTGCTGCTGACCTTGGTATGGAAAAATTTATGGATATTAAAACCAGATATTCTGGAATTAAGCCAAGTTGTGTTGTTCTTACATGTACTGTTAGAGCTCTTACAATGCACGGCTTCCCAAATGAAAAACTTGTTGGTTTGAATGCTCAGAATCTTGTAAAACTTATTAAAGATGAAGGTAATCTCCAGACACTTGAAAAAGGTTGTGCAAACCTTGCAAAACAAATTGAAAATGCTAAATTATTCGGTGTTCCTGTTGTTGTTAC
>CAZBLP010000063.1:0-8815 GCA_964492825.1 uncultured bacterium | reverse complement strand
TTGAAATTAATTCTGTAAGGTATTGACATAGATTCAATCCGAATTTACACAATTCTTCGATTAATATAAAAGAAAAGGGGCAAATTAATTTGCCCCTTTTATATGAAAAAGGAGGGGGGAAAAGAAGTTTGGTTAAATATGTAAAACATATGCTTCCTTATCAATAAAATAATCTGCTATTTTCCTCTTTAAATGTATTAAATCAATAGGCTGAAATCTTGTAAATTTTCTAAGCATGGTCAACTGAGTTCTTAACATATCGCCCTGCTCTACTGATGATAGAGCCTGTCTTCCCCATAGATGCATTTTTTCTATTCCTTCATAAATTAAAGCTTCAGCAAGATTTAAATAAATTTCCGCATCTTCTTGTCCAACTTTATCTATCATTTTAATTGCTCTTAAAAGCGCACTTTCCATAATATAAGTCTCTGAAATCATATCAGCGCCTCTCATTACAATTTCCTGCTCACTAATGATTTTCTTACCAAACTTCTGAGCAGCAGCACCAGTAACGAAAAGGCACATTTTTTTAGCATTTTCCACTATTCTTTTTAATGTATCGATTTTGCTTTCATCTTCCTGCAACATCATCATTAAATTACCGCTTAAAAGGTCATCTATTAGCTTCTGCCCGGCTTGAAGAAGTGGCAACTGTCCTTTCATAGCTCTTCTGAAAAGCATTCCAGGAATAAGAAGTCTGTTGATTTCATTTGTCCCTTCAAAAATCAGGTTAATTTTCGAATCTCTGTAATGCCTTTCAGCTGGATATTCCTGACAATAACCGTAACCGCCATGTATCTGAACATTTTCATCAACGCAATAATCACCTACTTCACTTCCGTAAACTTTTATTATTGAACATTCCACTGCATATTCTTCTATGCCTTGTAATGCTTTTGCATTATATTCAGGGTCGTTTTCATCAATCTGCTCTAATATTTCATCAATCAATCCCACTGTTCTGTATGTTGCGGATTCTGCTCCGTAAATCTTTGTAGCCATATTTGCAATTTTTTCTTTAATAGCTCCGAAAGCTACCAATGGTAATTTAAACTGATATCTCTGCTTTCCGAATTTTACGGATTCTTCCAATGCAAGCTTTGATGCGCCTACTGCAGCTGCACCAAGCTTGAATCTCCCTATGTTTAAAATATTAAATGCAATTAAGTGGCCTTTCCCTATTTCACCAAGAAGATTCTCTTTTGGAACTTTGACTTCATTTAAAATCACCTGAGTTGTGGATGAACCTTTGATTCCGAGTTTTTTCTCTTCAGGGCCTATTTCAAGGCCTTCCATATCTCTGTCAACTATAAATGCAGTAAAATGCTCGCCATCAACTTTTGCAAAAACAATATAACTTTGAGCAATAGCACCATTGGTAATAAACTGTTTTGTGCCGTTTAAAATATAATAATCTCCCGATTCATCCAAAACAGCTGTTGCTTTGGCTGCCAGTGCATCACTGCCACTGTTAGGTTCTGTTAAGCAATACGCACCTATCCACTCACCTGAGCCTAATTTTGGCAAATATTTTTTCTTTTGCTCCTCTGTGCCGAAAAAAACTATAGGCAATGTCCCTATACCTGTATGAGCACCTTGAGTAACGGCAAATGAACCTGCTCTTGCAATCTCTTCTGCTACCAAAGTGGAACTTGTTTTATTAAGTCCCATTCCTTCATACTTTTCAGGAATATCAACCATAAGCAGACCTTTTTCTCCTGCTTTTCTCATTAATTCTTTGACTATTTCAAAATTTTGATTTTCAATTTCATCATTTTTAGGCCATACCTCTTTTTCAACAAAATCTCTTGCAGTTTTTGCAAACATTTTGAGTTCAGAATCAAAATCTTCAGGAATCTGCACCTCTTCAACCTTGCTTTCTTCAATTAAAAATGAACCGCCTTTTTTATACTCCATTTTATCCTCCTTTATTTTTATTCATAAATCATTTCAAAAATTCCTGCTGCACCCATTCCACCGCCTATACACATTGAAACAATTCCATATTTCAAACTTCTTCTTCTCATTTCATAGATTAATTGCACTGTTAATTTTGAACCTGTGCAGCCCAATGGGTGACCTAATGCAATTGCTCCACCGTTTACATTTACTTTATTCAAATCTATATCCAAATTTTTGCAACAGTATAAAAATTGTGAAGCAAAAGCTTCGTTTATTTCAAATAGCTCAATATCTTCAAGCTTCATATCAGCTGCTTTTAGCACTTTTGGTATTGCCACAGAAGGTCCTATTCCCATAAGCTCAGGCGGACAACCGGCAACAGAATATGCAACAAATTTTGCAAGAGGTTTTAACCCCAGTTCATCGGCTTTTTCCCTGCTCATTATTAAAACAGCAGCAGCTCCGTCACTCATCTGAGAAGAATTCCCTGCTGTAACACTTCCGCCTGTTCTAAACACAGGTTTTAACTTTGCAAGTCCTTCAATTGTAGTGTTTGCCCTTGGTCCTTCATCTGTATCAAAAACCTTCTTTTTAACAACTTTTTTTCCGTTTTCAAGAACAATGCTTTCAATTTCAACAGGAACAATTTCATCTTTAAATCTCCCCGATTTTATTGCATCAACAGCTTTCATATTTGACTGATAAGCATATTCATCCTGTTCTTCTCTTGAAATATTAAACTTTTCAGCAACATTTTCAGCAGTTAATCCCATATTAATATAGGCCTGAGGCATATTATCAGCAAGATAAGGGTTAGGCGTCAATTTGTTTCCTGTCATTGGAACCATTGACATATTTTCACTTCCACCTGCAATTACAATATCATATTGGCCGCTCATTACTTTAAAACAACCATCTGCAATACTTTGCAGCCCAGATGAACAAAATCTGTTTACTGTAACTGCAGGAACACTGTCAGGAAATCCTGCTCTGAAAACGGCAATTCTCGCCATATTCAACCCCTGCTCTGCTTCTGGAAAAGCATTTCCTATAATAACATCATCTATATTTTCAGGCTTAACTGCACTATTTGTCCTGTTAACAACTTCTTTAATAACTATTGCTGCCATATCATCTGGTCTGAACTTTACAAGGCTGCCACGTTTAGCCTTGCCAATTGGTGTTCTAACAGCAGATACTATTACTGCTTCTCTCATTTTTTCCTCCTTTTATTAGTTTCTCAACGGTTTATTGTATCTTAACATATGTCTCATTCTTGCCTGAGTTTTAGGATGACCGCATAAACTCAGAAAAGCTTCTCTTTCAAGATCAAGCAAATACCATTCATCTACAACACTTCCCTCATCAAGGTCACCACCTGATACTATATAAGCCAATTTTTCACCAATCAAAGCATCATGCTCTGAAATCTGCTTTGCTTCTTTCATTGTATAAATTGCAACTTTAAATAAAGACAATGCGGTTTTACCAGGCACTTTAATGTCATTTCTGTATCTCTTTGGCTGAAATCCTGTTTCTGCAAGTGTAAGGCATATCTTTTTCGCATCATGAATGAGAAAATCTTTATTCATTGTCATTGTGTCGCAATTTTTAAAATATCCAAATTCTTTTGCTTCAACTGCGCTTGTTGCAACTTTGGCCATTGCAATTGTTTCAAATGCTCTTCTTGCAAATGGCAATATATCCACACCTTGGGCATTGTCAGGCACAAGGTCAAGATTTCTTAAAATCAGTTCCTTTGTTCCGCCGCCAGCAGGAATAACTCCAACACCAACTTCAACAAGTCCTGTATATGTTTCTGCATAAGCATTTATAACATCAGTAGCAAGGCAAACTTCAAGCCCACCACCGAAAGTATAGCCAAAAGGTGCGGAAACCACAGGCTTTGAACAATATTTTATATTCATGCAGGCTTTTTGAAAAGCCTTTACCATATAATCAAGCTCTTCCCACTCTTCATCTTCTGCTTCAAGCAAAACAAGCATTAAATTCGCACCAACACTAAAAGCTTTTCCTTCATTGGCAATAATCAGGCCTTCATAATCTTTTTCAACCAAATCAACTGCCTGATTAATCATATTTACAATATCCGCTCCTATTGCATTCATTTTTGAATGGAATTCCAGACATAAAATACCGTCGCCTATATCAACAAGAGATGCTCCTGAATTGGATTTAATAATTTTTTGTTCATCTTTTTTAATATTTTGCAGTGAAATAAATTTTTTATTTACAGGAACAGGTTTGTAAGTTCCATCTTGAAAACAGTAATAATATTTTACTCCTTTTTCCTCTTTGTAAAATGTTTCATTGCCTGAAGCCAGAAATTTCTCTATTTTTTCCGGTATTTCAAGCCCTTCGCTTTTCATTTTTTCAACAGATTCCTTTACTCCAATTGCATCCCATATTTCAAATGGCCCTAATTGCCAATTAAAACCCCATTTAAGGGCATTATCAATATTTACAATATCATCAGCTATCTCAGGAAGTCTGTTTGCAGCATAAATTAATATTGATGAAATATTTTTCCATGCAAATTGGGCTAATTTATCTTTGCCATAAACAAAAGTTTTTATTCTTTTTTTAACTCCGCCAGCCTGTTTGGCAGCTTCCAAAGATGCTGACTTGACTTTTTTCACTGGCTCATATTCAAGAGTATTATAATTTAATTCAAGTATCTGCTTTCCTTGGTCTGTTTTAACCTTTTTATAAAAACCCTGCCTTGTTTTATTGCCGAGCCATTTATTTTCAAGCATCTTTTCCACAAATTCAGGCAATTTGAATTCATCCTTTTTTTCATCGTTTTCAGCCAAATTATACACATTCATAGAAACATGATACATAATATCAATTCCTACCAAATCAGCAGTTCTAAATGATGCTGTTTTTGGTCTTCCAAGCACAGGCCCTGTTGCTGCATCAACTTCAGATACTGTTAAACCGGCTCTCACCATTTCCTGTATAGTATTTGCCATTCCGAAAACACCAATTCTATTGCCAATAAAATTAACTGTATCTTTACAATAAACTATTCCTTTTCCAAGTTTGTTTTCAATAAATTTAGCCATAAAATCAATGATTTGTTTTGAAGTTTTTTCCCCTGGAATAATTTCAAGAAGTTTCATATATCTTGGCGGATTAAAAAAATGTGTGCCAAGAAACCTTTTTTGAAAATCCTCAGGAAAATCTTTAACCATTTCATTTACAGACAATCCAGATGTATTTGTTGAAATAATGGCATCTGGTTTTGCAAATTCAGCAACTTTTGAAAGCAGAGATTTTTTAATATCCATTCGTTCTGCAACAACCTCAATTATCCAGTCTGCATCTTTAATCTTCTCCATATCATCTTCAAAATTTCCCGGAGTTAAAAGATTTAATGCTTTTTTACTGAAAACAGGAGATGGTTTCATTTTGGCAAGCTGCTTTATTGCATTATTTGCAAGCTTATTTCTGAAAGCTGCTGACTCTTTTGTTAAACCTTTTTTCTTATCTTCGTCAGACAGCTCAGGTAATACAATATCTAACAAAACACAGGGAATACCTGCATTTGCAAGATGAGCGGCTATTTGGCTGCCCATAACTCCGGCACCTAAAACCGCTGCTTTTTTAATTGAGTATCCCATTTTTTCCTCCTTCTAAAATTGATTGATTAATCATTCATTTTTAATTCAAAAAAATTTATTAAGCCATTATAGCTGACTTTACAAGTTTTAAAATATCTTCTTCTTTTTTTACCAAATCACATCTATTCTCAGCTAATATCCATGATGTTACTATTTCATCCACTGTACCAAATATCATATGGCCTATTACTCTTAAATTAACATCATTTCTGATTCTACCCTGCTCAATACCTTCTTTTAATATTCCGCCTATAATACTGTAATATTTCCTCATTATGTTTTTAATGCTAATTCTAATCTCTCTTTTGGACTGTCTTAGCTGAATTTGCAGAAAATTTGCAATATCAGGGTTTTTATACATAAATTCAAGGTGTTTTTTTATAATTACTTTTATTTTTCCAAAAATGTCTTTCTCTTCCTTAATATTTTCAATTATTTCATTTAGAATATTCTCAAGAACATATTCAAATGACTTAATTAAAAGCTCTTCTTTATTTTTAAAATAAGTGTAAATTGTGCCATCAGCAACATTAGCTTCCTTTGCTATGTTTGAAATAGTTGACCTGAAATAACCTTTTTCAGAAATTATTTTTATTGCAGATTGAATAATAAGTTGCTCTTTAAATTCATCCTTGATTTTTGGCATTTTAATCCTCGTATAATTTTTCAAGTTGCTCTTTATATTTATCTGTAATAATCTTTCTTTTAAGTTTTAAAGTAGGTGTAACTTCACCTTGTTCCATTGAAAATTCCTTATCCAGAAGTATGAATTTTTTTATTTTTTCAAATTTTGCAAGCGGCTCGCTTCTTCTTTCTATTCTATGCATTATTAGTCTCTTGACTTTTTCATTTTCCACCATTTCCTTATTGGATTTAAAAGTCAACTTTCTCTCTTTTGCCCACTGCTCTATTGCTTCAAAATGAGGAACTATTAATGCAGATAAAAACTTTTTACCATCACCGTAAACCATAACCTCCGTAATAAAAGGATCTTCCTTTAATATGTTTTCAATAGGTTGAGGCGCTATATTTTTACCTCCTGAAGTTACAAGTAGGTCTTTTTTCCTGTCAGTAATTTTTAAAAAACCGTCATTATCTAACACACCTATGTCGCCTGTGCAGAAATAACCGTCTTTAAAAGCAAGTTTATTTTCTTCAGGCTTGTTGTGATAACCTTTTGTAACATTTGGACCTTTAACTAAAATCTCTCCATCTTCAGCTATTTTAACTTCAACATCTTTTAAAGGCTTTCCAACAGTGCCTATTTTATTTTTATTAGTGAGGTTAACGGAAATAACAGGAGATGTTTCTGTAAGGCCGTATCCTTCAAGCAGGTTAATCCCTATTCCATTATAAAAAAGTCCGACTTCATAAGGCAACTTTGCTCCGCCTGAAATCATAGTTTTCATTCTGCCGCCAAAAACATCTCTAAGTTTGGAATAAACTTTTTTTTCAAAAAAATTGTATTTCAATTTGTCAAAAAATGAAAAACCCTTTCCATAAGCTTTATGCTCAGCATATTTTAAAGCTGTATCCTTTGCAGCATAAAACATTTTCTGCTTGAATCTGGATGCTTCTCTGACTTTTTCAATAACTCTTTCTAAAATTTTTTCATAAACACGAGGCACACTAACAAACATCGTAGGTTTTATTTCTTTTAAATTGTCTCCAATGGTATTTATATCTTCAGCATAGGCAATAACAGCACTATAATACATTGGAACAAAATGTCCCACACATCTTTCCAAAACATGACTTAGCGGCAAGTGGGAAAGAAAAATATCATTTTCATTAATATCTATAACTTCACCGCCTCTTATAATATTGTGCAAGAAATTATTATGTGTAAGATAAACACCTTTTGGAGGGCCTGTAGTGCCTGAAGTATAAATAAGGGTGACCAAATCTTCCATTTCTATTGCTTTGACAATTTCTTTGATTTTATCGTAAAAAACTTCCTGCGATTTTACAATATTATTAAAAGTTGTAATATCTTCATGAATATCATCAAGCAAAACTATCTCTTCTAAAAAATCAAAATCTTTTACTTTTTCATACTGCTCTTTATTTTCAACAAAAATTATTTTAACATCTGCATCTTGTAAAATATATTTTATCTGTCCTGAAGTGCTCGTAGGATAAATAGGAACAGTTGCACAACCTGAACATAAAATGGCAAAATCACAGCACAACCACTCTAACCTGTTATGAGAAAGCAACGCTACTTTACTTTTTAAAGAAACATTTTTGGAAATAATAAAAGACGCAATTTTAAAAACGTATAATTTTATCTCTTCCCATGAAAAATCTTTGTAAGTACCGTTAAATTTGGATTTAATAAAAACTTTTTCAGGCGTTAATTCCGCATTTTTAATAAATTTGGCTGCTAAATTTATTTTTTCCATTGCTTCCCCCTTTTATTGACTGAACAATCATTCAATAATATAAAAAGAAAAAAAAGTCAAGAATTTTATATAAAAAATTTTATTCATAGCAAACAGAGGAAAATCAACTAAAAAATATACAGTTAATTATCAATAGTTCAATGAAAATAAATCTTTTTTATCCCCTTCACAGCAATACTTAAAATTTATCAAACAATTTCAATAAATAAAATTATTTGAAATTGCATAATTATTCTGATAAGTTAAATTTAATAGTATTTTGTATAATTATAAGGAGAAGCTTAATGGGCAAAAATAATAACAATAATAATTTGGAAGTATCTCTCTGGAAAGCTGCGGATAAGCTAAGAAAAAATATTGATGCAGCAGAGTATAAACATGTTGTGCTCGGTTTGATTTTTCTAAGATATATTTCAGACGCATTTGAAGATTTGTATGAAAAATTGAAAAAAGGCAAAGGAGAATACGCCGGTGCTGATCCTGAAGATGTTGATGAATATCATGCGGAAAATGTGTTTTTTGTTCCAAAAAAAGCAAGATGGAGCTATCTGAAAGCAAATGCAAAAAATCCTGAAATTGGGAAAATTATTGATAAAGCAATGGAATTAATTGAAAAAGAAAATCCATCTTCTTTAAAAGGTGTATTGCCAAAAGTTTATGCAAGAGGAAATCTTGATCCTATCAGTATTGGCGGTTTGATTGATCTTTTTAGCAATATTGCTTTTAATGAAGCAAAGGGAAAAAGCGCTGATATTTTAGGTCATGTTTTTGAATATTTTTTAGGTCAATTTGCTTTGGCAGAAGGGAAAAAAGGTGGACAATTTTACACACCAAGAAGTGTTGTTGAGCTTTTGGTAGAAA
>CAZBLP010000062.1:0-9740 GCA_964492825.1 uncultured bacterium | reverse complement strand
AAATAAATTGAAAAAAAAAAAATTTAACTTGATTTTTATATAATAATGTTTTAATTTACCCCAATAAGATGTTTGTTAAATTTTATTAATTTGTGATTTGAATTACATACTATTTTGTTTTATTAAATTATAAAAAGAAAAATCATTAAAAAGGAGGAAAAAATGATTTCTGAAGTAAGAAAAAAAATCAAAGAAGAAAAAGGTTTTACATTAATTGAGCTTTTAATTGTTGTTGCTATTATCGGTATTTTAGCTGCTATTGCTATTCCTCAATTTTCAAAGTACAAAAAGAAAGCTGCAGCAGGTTCGGCACAAAGTGCAATTGCCACTTGTATGAGTGATTTGGCTGCCACTAATGCTGATAACAGTTCCATGACCAGTTTAACTTGTAACTTGCCAAAAGGTAGTGCTACATGTACTTTGACTATAGATACCAGTGGTAATATTGATTTTAGTGGTGCATGTTCGGGTGCTGTTTCTGGAGTAACTGTAACTTGTACGATTTCGAATAATGAAGTTAGCTGTACCTATTAGATAATTGCCAAAATATTAGGTAAAAAGCGGGAATTTCCCGCTTTTTACTTTTTAAAACAAATGAATGGAGAAAAGGGTTTTACATTAATTGAGCTTTTAGTTGTTGTTGCAATTATCGGTATTTTGGCAGTTATAGCTATTCCTCAATTTTCAAAATACAAAAGAAAATCTGCTGCAGCTGCAGCACAACAGGCAATAGCAAGCTGTTTAAGCCAACTTGGAGCTGAAAATGCTGATAATTCATCTATAACAACCCTTCAATGTTCAATACCTAAATCTTCTGATAATATAGTTGTAACATTAAACAATAATGGCTCTATGAGTTTATCAAGTAATAATTTAACGGTTTCATCTGTTTCAATCAGTTGTAATATTACATTCTCCAATTATTACAACGAAGTATCTTGCTCTGTATCTCCTTAAAAATAATTTAAAGTTAATTATATGATTGTATTATTGGTACTGCTGTTCCAGTTAATTTTTATTTATTTTCTGCCGTTGAATATAACATCAGGTGACGGTGCTGAACTTGTAACATCAATAGCATTAAACGGAATAGCTCACCCTTCAGGATATCCTGTTTATACAATACTGGCAAAATTATTAACATTTTTACCTTTAGGAACAATTGCTTTCAGAATATCTTTTTTTTCTTCTGTTTTTGCGTCGTTATCCATTTATTTTTTTTGTAAAATTGTTCAAAAAATAACAAAATCTGATTTAGCTTCCATATTTGCCGGTATTTCAATTTTTCTATCATACAGTTTTTTTAACCAGTCACTTGTTCAAAAATTTTATACATTAAATATGTTAATTGTTTCCATTTTAATATATTTAGGTATTACTGTCATATTGGACGGATATAAAAGAAAAATACAATTTTTATATTTTTTTATTTTAGGTTTGGCTTTTTCATGTCACCACACGGCATTGTTCATGATATTTCCGGCATTTTATTTAGCTGTAATTTTCAGACGTGAATTTTTTAAAAATTTTGTATTATCTTTTTTATATTTTCTTACAGGTATAGTGATAAATTTTTATATTTTTATAAAATTGTCAAAACAAGCTTTTACTTTTTTTCCAATGAAAGTAAATTTATGGGAGTGTATTAACTACTATATATTCAGAGGGGTGTATTCCGGCAGCTCAATATCTGTAATGAAAAATACATATTCTTTTTTAGACGGGTATTTATATACAATTGTTAATAATATTAAAGTCATACAAACAAATTTTCCCCTTTATTTTACATATTTATTTTTTATTTTAGGAGTATTTTTTCTCTTCAAGATTAATAAAAAACTTTTTATATTTTTCATATTATCTTTTTTTTCATATTCGATATTAATTGGGAAATTAACTCTTTCAGCTATTCACCCAACAATAGTCGATTACTATATTGCTGCAAATCAATATTTTTTGCCTATGTTCGGAATTTTTGCTGTTTTAAGCGCTTTTGGTTTTTTTTATTTAAGCTCTTTAATAAAAAGAAAATATAAATACGTATATTATCTTTTTACTATATTACCTTTTTTTTATTTTATAATATTTCCCATTAGGTTCCATGATAATTTGTGGAGCAACAATATTGCCATATATCAAAGCAGAATAGATCATTTATTTACCAAACCGGTGAATGGTTACTATATAACCATGGGAGACAATCCTATTTTTCAAACAGCTTATTTAAAAAAAATAGCTAATTTTAGAAATGATATTTGTCAAATTTCTCGAAAATCTTTAAAGGCCAATTATCTTATAAATTGTTTCAATAAAAAGGGGACTTTGTTTGATGCATATGAAAATATAAACTTTAATAAATTTTTAAATAAATATTATTCCTATAGTTTTCCAATATTTTTTGCTACTACAGATGTTACAAACCAGTTTAACAGATATATTGATATTAAATTTTTATCTGATTATTTGTTAATTGCTAAAAATAAAGACAAAAAAGATAGTTTTTATTTTGAAGAATATGATAATTCAAAGGATATTTTTAATGTGTTTACTAAAAAAAATAGTGATTTTAAATTCAAAGTGAGTGAAAATTTCGGAAAAAGCATTGAAAGCATGAAAAATAAATTTAAAAAAATTTACAATTATTTACCATGCCTTGAACACTGTACTGATGATTATTTTACCTATGGAAGTTGTTATTCCACGTATATAAACAATCAGGCTATCTCTCAGGATATTAAATTTAAATTGATAAAATATAATAGCTCTTTAATGCCGTATATATTGACAGATTCGAATTTAAGCAAAAATTTTACAATGGAAGATTATGTTAAGTAAAAAATTTTTTTTAATTCTATTTATTACTTTATTAACTGCTATTTATTTAAATCTAATTTATCATCAGTATAGAGATTTAACAAAGGGGAATAATTTAGTAAAACAGGGAAAGTATATTTGGGCAATAGATTATTACAGTTATGTTATTCTATCATATACACCATTTTCTCCATATATGAAAAAAGCAGAGAAAAATATTTTAAAATTAGGGGACATGTTTCAACAAAAACAGGATTTATATGGAAGTTTGTTTGCATATGAAACTTTAAGAGCATCTTATTTTCAAGTTAGAAGCTTTTACCAGCCGAGACAGGATTTGATTGATAAATTAAATTATAAAATTGCAAAACTTAAAGTGGAAATTTTGAAAAATGAAAATAGACCAAATAATGCAGAGGATGAATACAAAAGACAGTTAAAAATTTTGAAACACAATGATTTTCCGTCTACTATCAGCAGCTTAATATTATGTTTGTCATTTGTCGCTTGGATTGGGAGTATTATTTTTATGATTTTGCAAGGATTTAAATATGAGAAGGCTAATAAAAAAATAATATTAATATCTTTTGCAAGTTATTTGTTGTTTTTTCTGATTTGGATAATGTCATTGTTTTGGTTTTAATACTTGATAAAATAGAAGAGAAAATAATTTATTGATTATGATATGTTTTTTTGTTAAATAACTTTGAAATATTAACAAAAACTTTTGAAACAGAGAAAATTGCAGAGAAATATAAATAAAAAAATATTAATAACTCCCTTGTTTGGAATTGGTGATGCTCTTTTAACAACACCTGCATTAAAAATATTAAAAAGCAATTATCCTGAATTTCATATAACTTTTTTTACATTTAATTTGGCAACATATGAACTTTTTAAAAATAATCCTAATATAGACAGACTTTTATATTATCCTTTAATTAAAAAAGGAAAAGTAACATCTCTTTTTTATATTTTGAAAAATTTTTCCTTTAAATTTGATTTTGTAATAAATTTTTATCCATCCAACAGAAAAGATTATAATTTTTTTTCATTTTTAAGTTTTGCTCCCAAAAGAGTTGGTCATAGGTATAACAATTTTGATTTCAAAGAATTTAACTGGTTAAAAAATTTTACAATAAAAGAAAATAATCTTTTACATTGTGTTGAAGAAAATGTAAAATTATTGGAATTTTTTGATATAAAAGTTCCAGAAAAAGAAATTCCCGAACTGCAAATTCATATTAAAGAAGAAGAAATTGAAAAGAGCCAGAGCTTTTTAAAAGCTTCTTTAAAATCTATGAACTCAGAGAACAATATAAATATAGGGATTCATCCTGGCTCAAGTATTTTCAAAAATCATGTGCATAGGAGATGGCCGGGAGATAAGTTTGTTGAACTTATTAATCAGTTACCTGAATTTAATTTTTTTATTTTTGCTGGTAATGAAGATAGAGATGTATGTGATTATATTTACAGACAATGTAATAGTAAAAATGTTAAAAAAATTTCAAACAAAAGCATAAGGGAAATAGCATCTTTGATTAAATGTATGAATTTATTTGTTTCTAATGATTCAGGATTAATGCATTTAGCTGCTGCTGTTGGTACTCCTGTAGTAGCTATTTTTGGCCCTACAAATCCATTATGGGTAAAACCATGGAGAGTCAAACATAAAATTGTAAAAATGAATTTAAAATGCTCACCTTGCTTTGTTTACTCTCCGGCACCTTTAACTTGTAAAATTAAAAAAAAATATAGCTGTTTAAATGAACTTATGGCAGAAGATGTAGTAAATGCAATAAAAGAATTATTATGAGAATTTTAATTATTTTACCAACTTATAATGAATATGAAAATATTGAAAAGATTCTCAGTTTGTTATTGAGCTACCATTTTCTTCATATACTTGTTATTGATGACAATTCCAGTGACGGAACACAAGAAACAGTTAAAAATTTTATTAAAGAAAATGAAAGGCTTTTTTTAATTGAACGACCATCTAAATTAGGGCTTGGGACTGCTTATGTTACCGGATTTAAGTGGGGTCTTGAAAGAGGTTATGATATATTCTTTGAAATTGATGCGGATTTGAGTCATGACCCATCTGAAATTCCGAATTTTTTAAAAAAAATAGAAGAAGGTTATGATGTTGTTGTGGGGTCAAGATATTTAAACGGAACAATTAGTGTTGTTGGATGGGATTTTAAAAGGCTTTTACTTTCAAAATTTGGGAATTTCTATGCATCGACTTTATTGAATTTAAAGGAATATACTGATCTGACAAGCGGTTATAGATGTTACACAAAAGATGCACTTAAAAAAATAAATCTTGATAAAATTAATTCAAATGGTTATGCATTTCAAATAGAAATGGTATATTATGCTTATAAATATAGTTTGAAAATAGCGGAAATACCAATAATATTTTACGAACGTGAAACAGGCGGCTCAAAAATGAGCAAAAAAATTGTTAGGGAAGCGGTAATTCTTCCTTTTAAATTAATATATAAAAATTTTTTAAATAAAACATAATAAATTTTCATAAAACAATTAAGTTGAATTTTAAAGAGCATATTAATTATGAAAAAGTTATTTAACAATATTTATGAAAATAAGACTGTATTAATTACCGGTCATACCGGGTTCAAAGGTTCATGGCTTGCTTTTTGGCTAACAAAGCTCGGAGCAAAAGTGATTGGATATTCCTTAGAGCCACCTACAGAGCCAAACCATTTTGACATTTTACATCTTGAAGAAAATATTATTTCAGTAAGAGGAGATTTGGGAAACAGAGAATTATTACAAAAATGTTTGATAGAATTTAAACCGGATATTATTTTTCATCTTGCAGCATTGGCGCTTGTAAGGATGTCTTATGAAAAACCTCTGAAAGCTTTTGAAACAAACATTATGGGTACAATTAATCTTTTTGAGGTGTCAAGAAAAATTGATTCTGTAAAAGCTATTGTTAATGTTACTACAGATAAATGTTATGAAAACAAAGAGTGGTGCTGGGGATACAGGGAAATTGATCCAGTGGGCGGCTATGATCCGTACAGTGCCAGTAAAGCATGTTCGGAATTAATAACATCAACATACAGAAATTCATATTTTAATTTAAATGACTACGGAAAAAAACATAATACTTTAATTGCAAGTTGCAGAGCAGGAAACGTCATAGGTGGCGGTGATTGGGGAATTAACAGGCTCATACCTGATATTGTTAAAGCAGTTTCAGAAAATAAAAAAATTATTATAAGGAGTCCTAATGCAATAAGGCCGTGGCAGTATATTCTTGATTGTTTAAGAGGATATTTAATGCTTGGGCAAAAATTACTGCAAGGAGAAAAAGATTTTGCAGAAGCATGGAATTTTGGTTCAATTACTGAAAATAATATGAGTGTTATTGATGTTGTTAAATATTTAAAGAATATATGGAAAAAGATAAATTATGAGATAAAAGAGGATAATTCATTACATGAATCAGTAAGTTTGAAACTTGATTGTTCAAAAGCTGTTGCCAAGTTAAAGTGGCAACCGGTAATGGCAATAGATGAGACTTTGAGAAAAACAGCAGAGTGGTATCAGGCTTTTTATGAAAAGCAGAAATGTATATCTGAAGAATTATTGGAAGAATACTGTAAAACACTGGAGTAAAAAATGTTTGAAAAACTTTTATTTATTTTCGACATGGCTAACAATCACATGGGAGATGTGAATCATGCTTTAAGAATTGTTGACGAATTGAAAAAAGTTACAGAAATATATGATAATATATTTAATTTTGCTATTAAATTACAGTACAGAGACCTTGATACATTCATTCACCCGGATTTTAAAGACAGATTTGACATAAAATATGTTAAAAGATTTACTGAAACAAGACTTTCATGGGAAACATTAAATAAAATAAAAAATTATATTACAGAAAGAGGTTTTATTGCTATTTGTACGCCATTTGATGAAAATAGTGTTGAAAAAGTTGTTGAGCATGATTTTGACATAATAAAAGTGGCGAGTTGCTCTTTTACTGACTGGCCTTTGTTAGAAAATATTGTAGAGCGCAATAAGCCTATTATTGCTTCTACTGCTGGAGTGTCATTTGATGATATTAAAAGGGTAGTATTATTTTTAAAACATAGAAAAAAGAAATTTGCACTTATGCACTGTGTGGCTGAGTATCCGACTAATGATAAAAATCTTCAGTTAAATCAGATAGATTTTTTTAAGAATAATTTCCCAGATATTCCCGTTGGTTATTCTACACATGAGAGTCCTGAAAATTTCAAATCTATTATAATAGCAATTGCCAAAGGAGCAAAAATTTTTGAAAAACACGTTGGAATTCCCACAGAAAAATATAATATTAACAATTATTCAGCAACTCCTTCCCAAATTTCAAAATGGCTTGAAAACGCCGCTTATGCAGTTGAAATGTGTGGCGTAAATGGTAAACGATACAGTTTTGGTGAAGATGAGTTAAAAACTTTAAAATCTCTTCAAAGAGGAATATTTGCTAAGAAACATATAAAAAAGAATGAAGTTCTTGTTAAAGAGGATGTTTTTTTTGCTATTCCGACAGGTGAGCAGCAATTAACTGCAAATGATATGTCTAAATATTCTCAAATTTGTGCATTAAGAGAGATAAAGTTAAATGAACCAATAACAAATGACAATTCAGAGTATTATAATAATTTTGAAAATGTCTCTGAAATTGTAAATAAAATTAGCAGGTTTGTAAAAAATACAAATGTAACTGTTCCCAAAAATACAGAATTAGAACTTTCTCATCACTATGGAATTGAAAAATTCTATGAATTCGGACTTTCGATGATTACTGTAGTTAATAGGGAATATTGCAAAAAGCTCCTTATTTTACTTCCAGGTCAATGTCATCCTGAACAGTATCACAAAGTTAAGGAAGAAACCTTTCATGTGTTATTCGGAAATATTAAATTGACTCTTGATGGTGTAGAAAAAGATTATAGTGCCGGAGATGTTGTGACAATTGAACCAGAGACAAAACATATAATTTATACAGATAGTGGTGCTATAATTGAGGAAATTTCATCAACACACTGTTCAGACGATTCATTTTATACTGATGAAAAAATAAATTTTAATAAAAACAGAAAAACATTTATTCCTTTCTGGTTGGATAGTACTTTATGAATAAAATAAGAGTTGCAGACTTTGTTGCAAATTTTTTATTGGAAAAAGGCATTAAAGATGTTTTTTTACTTCCTGGAGGCGGTGCAATACACCTTGTTGATGCAGTAGGAAAAGCTCGTTTAAATTATGTTTGCTGTTTACATGAACAAGGTGCGTCAATTGCCGCTGAAGCTTATGCACAGATTAGTGAAAATATTGGCTGCGCAATAGTTACAACAGGTCCTGGGGGTACAAATACAATAACTGGTGTTGCTTCAGCATGGATAGATTCTATTCCCTGTTTATTTATTTCAGGGCAGGTAAAAACAAGTGATTTGTTAGTAGATAAAGGAGTAAGACAGTTTGGTTTTCAAGAGGTTGATATTGTAAATATTGTAAAACCTATTACAAAATATGCTGTAACAGTTACAAACCCGGATAAAATAAAATATTATCTTGAAAAGGCATTTTTTATAGCAAAGTCAGGTAGACCAGGTCCTGTTTGGATAGATATTCCACTTGATGTGCAGGCAAAAAATATTGACCCTAAGAAGCTCTCCAGTTATAATCCTGCAAATAACAGTGGAAAAATAGATGATAATGTAATTAAAAAAATTATTGATTTAATCAATAAAAGCAAACGTCCGGTTATATTGGCAGGTAATGGAATAAGATTATCCGGAGCATTACCAAAGTTTTTTGAATTAATAGAAAAATTAAACCTACCTGTCCAAACAACATGGAAAACCATTGATATTCTACATGATACTCATCCTTTATTTGCCGGTAGGCCAGGGCTGGTAGCTTCAAGATTTGCCAATTTCACCTTGCAAAATGCAGATTTGTTAATAAGTATTGGTTCAAGGCTTGATTTTGGCCTTACTGCTTACAACCATAAATATTTTGCAAGGAATGCCAAAAAAGTGATAATTGATATTGATGAGAATGAAATAAAAAAGATGAATATGAAAGTAGATGTTCCGGTTGTTGCAGATGCTAAGGATTTTATTGAGAAAATGCTTGAAAATATGTATTTGGTTAAAAAAATTGACAGAAGTAAATGGTTTGAAAAGATTTATGAATGGAAACTTAAATATCCTGTTGCGAAAGATGATTATTTATCTGAAACAGATTATGTAAATGACTATGAATTAATTGATATTTTATCAGAGTTACTTGGACATGGAGATATTCTTGTGCCAGGCTCTTCAGGTGCATGCAGTGAAAGAACAATGCAAGCTTTTAGGGTTAAAAAAGGAGTAAGAATTTTAAATAGCCCAGGGCTAGGAGCCATGGGATTCGGATTACCTGCAAGTATTGGCGCCTGTATTGGAAGTGGAAGAAAAAGAACAGTATGTATAAACGGAGATGGTGGATTTATGTTAAATATCCAAGAGCTTGAAGTTGTAAAAAGATTAGATTTGCCAATAAAATTTTTTGTATTAAACAACAATGGCTATGCATCAATAAGAGGAACTCAAAAGAGATTTTTTGGACGATTATGTGCAAGTTCTCCTGAAACAGGCATGACGTTGCCTTTGATTTCAAAAATAGCAGAAAGTTTTGGCGTGGAATATGTCCAATTAAAAAATAGAGATTTAAAACAAACAGTGGAATATATTTTAAAACATGAAGGACCAATATTGTGTGAAGTTTTTACTTCACCTAATATGGAGACTTTACCGAGAGTTTCGTCAAAACAGCTTTCAGATGGGAGTATTGTTTCATTACCAATGGAAGATATGTATCCTTTTCTTAATAGGGAAGCTTTG
>CAZBLP010000061.1:0-9973 GCA_964492825.1 uncultured bacterium | reverse complement strand
TATGTCAATATATTGGACACAAATTTTTGTGTTGTTTGCTATACTTTTTCCCAAAGTAGCCAAAGAATATATAAGCTATTAATATATAAATTTTAATTTTTTGAAACTTTAATTACAGATTCATCTAAAAATTTTGAAAGCTCCAAATTATTTTTTGGTGCATAGCCAAACACTCTTTTCCATACTTTTTGATTTTCCATACAAAAATAGAGTGGCACAATTTTACTTCTTTTTCTTATGTAAGAAACTATTTTTTTATACAATTCTATTCTTTTTTCCACAAAATATCTTAATTTTCCATCCATACCAGAATGAAATTCATTATAATAAATTTTTGTATGAGGAAATCGTTCAGTGGCTATTTCCTTTAAAGCAGGAATAAATCTTAAAGATCCGAGGCTTATCCAGCAAATATTTTTATCAGGGATGTTGTCAAAAATCAGATTAACCACAGCTTCATAATCTTTTTCGCAGCCAGGATAATCAATTATAGGGTCAAAATGAAAAGAATTGATAAATCCTTCTTCAGAGGCTAACTTTGATAGCTCTATTCTATCATAAATTGAAGATGTGAATTTTTCCTCAATTTGATTGATTTTAAGGGTATTTAACGAAAAGGAAATGATAATTTTTCTGTTATGGTCTTTATATGTTAAAAAATCTTTATCAATATATTTGCTTTTTAATTCAAGGAACATTTTTTCTGATTTGGCAAAAAAAGGAATTAAAGTTTCATTCCATTTCCCAAATCTTTGCATAGCAAAACTATCTGTGAATTCTCCAGTGCCTACTCTTACTATTTCGCTCTTTTTTTCAGCTGTTTCTAATTCTTCCATCATTTTATCCATATTTGTAAAAATTGTGAGATAGGGATTCTGGAAATATATTTGCAAAATGCAATAGCTGCAATCCATTGGGCAATGCTCTGCAACATGAAGAACATTGTAAAGACAACATAGGTATATAGGAGTGCCAGGACATTTTTTTAAAAAATTCTGCTTATTTTCTTTTAAATATAATATTTTTTTACCTTTGGTTAATTTTGTTGCAGGAGGCGTTGAATCAACAACTTCGAAAGGTGTGCTTTTTAGAATATTTAAAACATTCTTTGTAATATCAGAATTAACTGAATTAATGTCTATATATATTTTTTCAATTGGAAAAGTCATTAAAATCCTTTTCTGTTAATAGATTTTTTACATTATTGTCCAATAATTTTAATTTAATCGACAATTCATTTAAGTTTTTAAAAAATATTTCAAGTTTTAAATTTTCATCTTCAAAAAAAGATGGGGAATACAGATTTATTTTGCTATTTTGACCTGCTAATAACTGATTTTTAAATTTAATAAATTTTTTGTTAAAGGAATGAAAATTCGGACTGTGTTTCCTTGTCAAAGTTTCAAAAAAAATATTTTCCAAATTTTTGGAATATGGTTCTGTTAAAAAACTTTTAAAATATTTTTCAATTAATTTTCCGATAGTTAAATCTTCTCTTTTTGATAAGTCAAAAAGCATTTCAAAGGTTTTTTTCTGCTTGTTATTATTTAATCTTAAGTTTTCAAAAAGGTTTAAAATGATTTTCTGTGAAAGCTCATCAATTTCTGAAATTTTTAAAGCAATATTTTTATTTAAAGTTTCATTTAAAAATTTAACTTTGCCTTTAAAAATTAGACTTTCTAATTTTGAAAATTTTTCAATTAATTTTTCAGAATATTTCATATTATTGATTTTGAAAATTTTTTTAATTAATTTTTTGTCGTTATTGAAATATTTTTTAATAACTTTTAAAATATTTGACATTTCAATACTGTTAAAACCCCTAAAAGAGTTTTTTTTGCAATATTCAAATAAAATATCTTCATTACTGCAATATCCCTCAATTATCATAAATAAATCAATCTGTTTAAGTATATTAAACCGTTTATATCCATCTAATAAAAATAAATCGTCCCCTTTTTTAATTAAGGTAACAGGCTGTTGCAAACCGATTGTCTCTATTGAGTTTTTTAAATTTTGAAAATCATCTGTATAAGAGAAAAAAATCTCTTCCAAAAACGGTATTTTTTTAATTTCCATGTTGTTCCTTTACTCTCCTTAACAGTTCTGCATATTTGTTATATTCTTCTTTTTTACCTCTTTTTAAAGCTCCGTTCATATAAATATGAACTTTTTTTCCCAAAATTTTTAATACTTCCTTTTTTTTAAAATTATCCAAATTATGCTCATTGAGAAGTTTTATTAAAGAATAAATTCTGTATCTGTCAATTCCTGGAATTTTTGAGAGCTGATCATCATGTCCCCCTCTTTTAACTATTAATTTTTCATTTAATAGTCCAACTTTATATTTTAAAGAAACTCTTAACCATAAATCATAATCTTCGCATGCTGTTAAAGATTCATCAAAGCCTCCTACTCTTTCAAAAACTTCTCTGTTAATCATAACAGCAGACGGGCTAACCATACAAAGTTCCAGTGATTTTAAAAAAATATCTCCTTCTATTTTTTTATGTTTTTTCTTAGGATTAACAAATCTGTTTTTTCTAATCCAGATTTCATCTGTTTGGCAAATTTTAAAATTTCTGTTAATCATATAATCTATTTGTTTTTCCAATTTTTCTGGCAGCCAAAAATCGTCTGAATCCAAAAAAGCTATATATTCTCCTTTTGAGTGTTTTATCCCGAAATTTCTGGCATAACTAACTCCTCTATTAACAGGAAGATAGTAATAAAATATTTTTTTGTTGTCAACTAAGTTGAGGACAGAGAAATAAGTGTCATCAGTTGAAGCATCATCAACAATCAGTAATTCCCAGTGTCTGAAGGTTTGATATAAAACAGATTTAACAGCGGTGAAAATATAATTTTCTCTATTATAGACGGGAATAACAATTGATACAAGCATTAATGTATTTCTTTAAAAAAAGTATAGAAATATTTGCCACCTGACCATACTGTTAAAACAAGGGAAATATACAGAAAAAGATTTCCAATTGCTTCTGAATTTAAACCTAAAAAAGGGTAATGGATGATTAACGGAATCAAAGCTGCAATCTGATATCCCACTTTATTTTTACCTGACGGAGATGCAGGTATAACTATTCCTTCTGAGGCAGCAATTGCCCTAAGACCGGTAACAGCAAATTCTCTTGATAATATTATAATAGCAATCCATGCAGGAACTCGTCCAATGTGCACAAGCATAATTAGAGCAGCCAATACCATTAATTTGTCAGCAAGAGGATCTATAAATTTACCAAATGTTGTAACTTGATTGTATTTTCTGGCAAGATAACCGTCAAAGAAATCAGTTATAAAGGCTAATGAAAAAATTATTCCTGCTATTAAGCATGTCACTCTATTTTCAAAGTATAATAAAATAACAACAGGAATAATAGACAAGATTCTTGAAAAAGTTAAACAATTAGATATATTAAAAAAAGTTTTCATTGTGCAAAAATTGCCTGTATAATGATAAAACTTTATGCAGATACCTTTTAGTCTCAGGATATGGAGGTACCCCATTATATTTGGCTATTGTATTCTCACCTGCATTATATGCTGCTATTGCCAGTTTGGTATTACCATTGAATTTTTTAAGCAAATATTTTAAATATTTTGCTCCACCTCGAATATTTTCTTCAATATTGTTTAAATTATTTACGCCAAATCTTGAAGCTGTTTCAGGCATTAATTGCATAATACCTACAGCACCTTTTGTTGATACAGCATCGTGTTTAAGATTGGATTCTACTAAAGCTACTGATTTCAGTAATTTATAATCAATATTGTAATCTTGCGCAACTTTTTTTAAAATATGCAATACATTGGGCAGTTGATAGCTCTTAACAATGTTAAATCTTACAGGTGTTAGCTTTATGGTTTTGATTTTCGTATAGCTTTTGTTTAAATTAAATGTGTTAACATTGGTAAGTAAAATATTACCATTGCTGTTTTTATAGATATATAAGTTTTTAGAGTGTAAATGTAATACACAAATAACAATAAAACAAATACTAAGAATTAAGCTTTTCTTTAAGTTCTTTGCCAACTTTAAAAAATGGCAATTTCTTTTCTGATACATTGATCACCTCCCCTGTTCTGGGGTTCCTTCCCTCGTATGGCTTATAGTTTTTTACTTTGAAAGTGCCAAAACCTCTTATTTCAACTTTATCACCATTGACAAGAGCTTCTTTCATGCTGTTAAAAACTATGTCAACAATTTCTTCAGCAATTTTTCTTTTGAGATTCTCTTTTTCTGCCAGTTTTTTTACGATTTCCGATTTTGTCATATTTATACTCCTTTCATTTCAATAAGTTAATGGTTAGGTGTGCGGTATTAATACCAATTTAAATTTTTGTCAAGTTTTTGTTGATTTTTTTTTAAAAATATTTTAATAAACAAGTATGAGAAGTATATTTACAATACTCTTACTAATATTCATATTAATTGGAACACTTATTGCAGAAGATAATATTTTTAATAGCTATCTTTTGCATCAGGAAAATTTTAAAATTAAATATTACAATTTACCTGTGTCCATAATAGGAAATAACATAATTTCTAAAAAAATCAATTTAAAAATTCAAAATAAAAAAAGAAATATTTTTGAAAATGATAAACTGCACAAATATTTTGACATTAAAAGTGAAACAATTTCTCCTAATATCAAAATTAATATTCCAAAGTCTTTATCTTTGAAAATAGGCTATAATGATGAATCTTCAGAATTTATACCTGTTGCAAAAAATCAGGAAAGATTTTTTAAAAGAGGGTATAATTTTGATTTACAGCAATATTTGGGTTACAATATAGCTTCCAAATTTTCCTATTTTTATCAAAAAGATTATTTTCAAAAAATAAAAGAATTTAATATTACAGAAAAAGGATATAAGATAAATATTACAAAATTTTTCAATAACAACAAATTTGACTTTTTATATCAATACATTGATACTGATGTTGGCGGTGACAATGAAAATATTTATATGCTTCAAGATGAAAAATCGCAGAAATTTTCATTTTCTTATGAAGTATCATTTGATAAAAAATTTTCATTAGTTCTTTTATATTCATTAGAGCAAAATGTCAAAGAAGATGAAAGGGCTCAAAACAACTACCTTTATACAGGCTTCAGATATATCTTTGATTTAAATCAGAAATAACCCTTCCAATATGTTTAAAAGATACTCTTATTACAAATTAATTGATGGAAGTATTGAAGTTGACGGAATCAGAATGCATCAAACTGTAAAATTAACACCTTTTGAAGATGCAAGAAATAAAGTGGCTTCAATACCAATAAAAAAAAATTATAAAGTTCTGGATATTTGCACAGGCCTCGGATATACTGCCATAGAAGCGTCTAAAAAGGCTGATAAAGTATATACAATTGACAACGATCCTTATATGCATGAAATGGCTAAAAAAAATATTGCCTCAGAAATGTTATTCAGTTCGAAAAATATTTTAAAAATAATTGCTAATGCAGAAGATATTATAGACTGTTTTCCTGCAAATTATTTTGATGCAATTATTCATGATCCGCCAAGATTAAAAAGAGCAGGTTTTTTATATTCGCAGAATTTCTATAATAATTTATTCAAGATTTTAAAATCCAACAGATATTTATTTCATTATACAGGAAAACCTGGAGAGAAGTTAGGTAAAAATATTCCTAAAGGTGTAAAAAAGAGATTGATAAACGCAGGTTTTATTAACGTGAAATGGATAGAGGTTGCCCTTGGTTTAACAGGCAAAAAACCTTAAAGTTCATTTTTAGCAATTAATGCAGCTCCAAAAGCTCCACAATATTGAGGGGCAGGAGGAATTAAAACCTGGCAGTTGGTTTTATTTTCAATTAATTCTTTTATTATCGGAAAATTAGCAATTACTCCTCCTGTTAATATCATAAAATCATTAAAAGTATCCATTTCTATAATTCTCTGACAGACTGAATTAAAAATTCCCTTTGAAATATTTTCAATGGAATGGCCTTCTTTAATCAGTTTTATTATTTCTGTTTGTGCAAATACAGTACAAAAACTTGCAATAGTAATATCTTTATCAGCTTTTCTTGCATAGTGTTCCAATTCGTTTAATTTTATGCCCAGTCTGTTGGCAGTTTCTTCTATAAAAGCACCTGTTCCTGCGGCACATTTACGATTCATCTTGAAATTTAAGACTTTGCCTTCATTATCAATTGTTATAACTTTATTATCTTGTCCGCCTATGTCAATTATTTTTCCGTTTTTTTTAAAATAAAAATATGCACCTTTTGCATGGCAAATTATTTCTGTTTTATAGCTATTGGCAAATTCAACATTTTTCCTCCCATATCCCGAAGAAACAACATTGACAATATCCTCCATTTTAATACCTGTATTTAATAAAAGATTGTCTCTTATTAAACAAGCTGCTTCAGAAAAACTGTAACCTGTTTTTACCATATATTTTGAAACAATGCTGTTATTGTCATTTATGATAATGCCTTTACTCATTGATGAGCCTAAATCCAGTCCCATATAATAACTCATACTGTCCTCTCTAATGTTTTATTGTAAAAGATTAAATTTTTTACACTGCACATAACCTAAACTTTTGTTATTTTTACTGTATACTGCACAAGCTTCATATGTCCCTGATTGCAGGTCCTCTTCAAATGTCAATGTAGAAAGCACTGCATTATCACCTCCATAAACATCAACTTGCATGTAATCGTCTATTGGAGAAAGCGAGCAGGTAGGCAGAGAATCAGAATAAAAAACATCGTAATAATAATGGTCTTTGTATTGTAAAATAGCAACTTGTCCGTCTGGCATTATAAAACCGAAATAAAAGTCAAAACTATTGCTAAAAGGAGGCAGTGTCATAGACAATTGAAAAGTCTCTCCATAATGGAATTCATTTTTAGTAACAAATTGCACACCTGTTCCAAGTATAGCATTATCCATGTCAACAACTTTAAACTGGAGTGAAGAGTCATTATAAGCATTGTGAAGTAAAATTTTTTTTATGTCATTTAATGAATAGTATGGATTTAATGAAAGCATATCAGCAATTATTCCTGAAATTATAGGTGCAGAAAATGAAGTGCCGTTTTGACGGGCATAGTTATTGCCAATATATGTAGTTAAAATTTGTTCGCCTGGTGCCATTATGAAAAGGTTGTCATCATAATTGGAAAAACTGCTTTTTTCAAAATCGTTATTAACAGAACCAATACCAAGCACATAACTGTTTCTTGCTGGATAACTCTCTTCATCTTCTCCTGCATTACCTGATGCAGCTACAAGTATGACTCCTTTTTCCTCTGCATAATTAATAGCATCATCAATTACCTCGTTGCTCTGGTCCATCTGTATGCTCATATTGATAATTTTAGCACCATTGTCAACAAGATAATATATTCCTTTGGCAACGGAATAGTCATCAAAAGTAGGAGATGCTCCTATGTTGATTTTAGCAACTACAAATTTTACATCAGGAGCAACTCCTCTAATCCCAATACCATTATTGGCAATTGCGCCTATTATACCTGCAACTGATGTCCCATGTCCAAAGCCATCAGAAACATCATAAGAATCTTCTGCTACATTGTAATATTTTAAAAATTGACCTTTTAAATCTTCATGTTCCATTTCAACACCAGAATCTAACAACCCTATAACAATACCGTCACCTTTGCTCATATTTATAAGTTCCAGACCGTCAACAGCTTTTAGCCAATCTTGTTCTGACAATAGTGGATCTCCTGTTTCTGAAAAACTATTTTTATATAAGACAGTATGGAGATTTTTATTTATTAAAAAGTGAAATTTATGGATTCTGTTTGGGATTGGTTTACCGGAAAAATTATTAATATTAAGATTGTTGACCTTTTTGTAATATAGCAAGAATTCTTTAAAAGAATGAGCTTTTTTATGTTTTATTATAAAACTTTCAGAAAATAGAAGTGATTCTAAAATAAAAATAAAAATAAAAATAAATTTAAAATATTTCATAAAAAATCCCTTATCTTATATTTTGTAGTAAAGTTAAAAAAGGTCCTATACTTAAGAGCATTACAGTAATAGGCACGAAAATTTTATATTCCCTGTTTTACTGCAATAGTTATATTCATACAAATCATGCTCTATGATTGACAATGCAGGGAACATTTTGTTTTGAAAATTTTGATTAGCGACAATTGCTAATCAATCTGGAAATTGATTAGCGATTGCATATTTTGTGTAGCGATATTTTTTATGGCAAGTATGACATAATTCCTTTTTTTTGCAAAAACCTTAACGTGTTTAACATTTTGTTTAACATTATAAACTTACCTAGCATAATGTATGATTTCAGATTTATTTGACATGGTATGACCAATAATTCAAATCTTGTACAAATTCAATTCAATTCCTGGACTGAATTGATTATCGTAATAGTCACGAGTCCAGATCATCCCCACTGACATTTGCCCCTTTGCTTATTCAGAATCCGGTCATTTGCCCCACTGCTCAATATTTTTTCAAATTCTTTTTAAGAACATGTATGCTTGTGTAAATTATTTAATATTTTTTTCTTTAGTATTGATTTCATAAACCAAAATTAGCCAACTTAATAATTGTATGTAGATCAGTCTAATTGCAATTTATTACTTTTGATTGGCAATGTAAACAGTGTTACTTAGATATAATTGGCTTATTAAAATACATGAGGCTATGAACATTTGGCTTCCTTTTGTAACAAAGCTAAGATTATCCTTTAATCAATGATATAAGGATATTAATTGTAATTCAGGTGGATGAAACCATGACCCATGGATTTCTTAATATCAAAGACCGATCCATCCACTTTTGGGATACCAATACTTTTATTGGTCTCATTTTAAAGCTTTTACAATGTATTGGGGATTATTTTTAATATTGACAATATAAATGGTTTATTTTGTTAATGCAAGGCTACTCAAATACAAATCCCCTTATTTGGTTCATTTAAGTGGTCCCAGGCAATATTTTTTTCAGGACTTCTCCTGATTTTGTAAAATTCAAGTACTCTTCCAGGACCTGGAAAATTAATTTGCTATTTTCCAGGTTTTCCAGGATGCGTGGATACCCTGCATTCATTCAGGGCTACATCTATGACTGCAATTATCATTAATCTAGGAAGACAAAATTCCCTGTATAACATGGTGTGCCAGCCAGATATCTCAGAAAATCAGATCTCTTCAACATGGAAATTATCACTAGTAACCGAGGTTGTCCAAAGCTTTGCTAGAAAATTGTTTCATATTAAAGGGTGGCAAATGACCGCAACCCAACAGTCACATATAGTGTCACTGCATCATCAAAGTATGTCAAATTCGTCAGACCTGTCACGCCCTTTCGCAAAAAAAAATAGATGATGGCTAACAATAAGTTATCCCAGCCATCCTGTCAGTCTGACAATGTTCCACAAATAATCAAAACTCTGACAATGTTTCATGGTATTCACCTAACTGCTAACATTTCGCAATTCACTCATAGATGCTTTCTGCTGAAAATGTATTACTAAATGTTAGACAACTCACCACCTCAGAGAGAGAGAGAGAGAGAGAGAGGGGGGGTAGCCATGAACTGTTACTTTTAATGCTGCTTTCACGCGGGAGAAAGGGGAGCGTGGGTGGCTATAGGCGCAGTGTGTGTGTGTGGGGGGGATAAGCTCTGCAAAGGATAAGTATACATAACATGTCATAAACCCAGACAAGGTCAAGTGACGGTGTCACAACAGGGTTGATCTAAATATGTATCTGTGTATGTATGTATGTTTTGTCTTCTGTGTGTGTGCGTATACACACACAGTGGCAGTGCACTGAGTTGGCTATCCTTACCCAGTTCTGAGACTACTAGATTCCTGCTCACACAGTAATAGTAGTAAGCTTAGAGCCAAATTTGATTCGCGATTTTTCGCGATGCATTTCAGCAATTGATTCGCGATCAGCCTAATTTG
>CAZBLP010000060.1:0-10081 GCA_964492825.1 uncultured bacterium | reverse complement strand
AGAGCAGGCCTAATTATTATGGCAATTATCAGTCTTATATTTGCAATAATATAAATAATTGCAAAACAAACCTGGATCTATGTCAATATATTGGACAGTTTAATTCGTATGGAGTAATAAAAACATTCAAAAAAAGAAAACCCAATGGCTTATACTAACGGTACTGCTCCAGACCTGAAAGTAACTTCAAAAACTTTTGGCGTAGGAAAAAGAATCCCAATAGCTGCAAAGTATTAAACAGCTGTATGGGTTTTCTTAAAAAAAATCAGATAGATATATATTAAAACAAACACAAAATTTATTAAAAAGATATAAACTATATAGGAATAAACAGTGTGAAATTTAAAAAAAATCAAGCCAATCATATAAACGACAAGTTGCAAGTAAATTATTTTCAGATATTTTTCTCTTGCAGTATTGATACCGATAAAAATAGTGGAGATAGTTAAAGGCAAAACAGCAATAATATAGTAAGGTAAAATTATAAATCCGTCTTGAAATTTTGCTCCGAAAAGCATAAGAAAAATCTTTTTCCCTAAACAAATAACCATTATATCTGAAACTATAAAGATTCCTATTACCAAAACAATGATATTTAAACATAAATGCTTAAACTCCTTAACCTCTTCAGATGCAATCATTTTAGGGAAATAAACGGAAAAAAGAGTAAGTGAAAACCACATAAGAGCTTTGCCAAGTATAGATGCAGAAGCATAATATCCGGCAACTTCAGGAGAAAAAATTCTTTTAATAAAAATATCATCCATATATACAAAAAAACCGGAAGGAGATGAATAGGCAGCAATAGTCATAATCTTTTTAAAACTTATTTTCTTAATTTTTCCAAATAAGTTTTTATTAACAAATAACAAGAATATTAATGTTGAAATAATTGCAAATAATGAAGGAAATATTGCTCCCCATATATAAAATCCGAGATAAAGAAGAATTATTGCAATTATAAGCCTAACAGTAAGTTCAAAAGCAGATGAAAATGCAAAAATACCGAATTTATTATTTGCCTGTTGATATCCTTTTTCTACGGCATTTATAAACATGAACAGCCAACACAAAGATACTACCCACACATATGGAAGGTAAGAAATTTTTAAAAATTCTTTTAATAGAGGAGATATTGTCACTCCTATTAAAGTTGCAATACAGCCGATAATAATTCCAAAAATTCTTAAGAACCTGAGAATTTTCTCTTTTTCTTGTATGTTTTCAACAATTGTTTTTACAGATATTATGCTGAAAATGCCACTTATATTTCCAACAGTCAACATAAGCGAGTACAGCACCATAAACTCTCCATATCCTGAAGGAGAAAGCTTTCTGCTAACATAGAAATGGAAAATATAACCAAGAAGATTCACATAAATAAATGACATGGAAACATATGAAAGGTTTTTTAACAAAGTTAATATTCCTTGGTATCAGTAATTAAATATTGTATAATTTCATTTTAAGAACTTAATTATCTCTCAAGAAATTCAGTAATTTTGCTTACCGCAAAATCCAGTTTTTCCACACTCATTCCAGGATAAACACCTAACCAGAATGAATCATTCATAATTCTATCAGTATTTTTTAAATCACCCACAATTTTGTAATCTTCTCCTTCTGCTAATGACTCAAAGCATGGATGTTTTGTAATGTTTCCTGCAAAAAGATTTCTTGTCTGAATACCTTTTTTTTCAAGAAATTCAACAATATCATTTCTTTTAAAAGGTACATTTTCTTTTAATGTTATTAAAAACCCAAACCATGAAGGTTCGCTTTGTTTTAAAGGTGTCTGGAAAATAAAATAATTTTCAAATTTCCTGAGATTTTTAAGTAAATAATCAAAATTTTCTTTTCTTCTTTTAATAAATTCAGGCAATTTCTCAAGCTGGGCAATGCCAATAGCTGCCTGCATCTCAGTAGGTTTTAAATTAAAACCAAAATGAGAATAAACATATTTGTGGTCATACCCAAAAGGCAGTTTCCCAAATTGTCCGTTGAACCTTTTGCCACAGGTGTTATCTTTGCCGCTATCACACCAACAATCTCTCCCCCAGTCTCTCATACTTAACATTATTTTTTTCAACAACCGGTTTTCTGTATATACTGCACCGCCTTCACCAGTGGTAATATGATGGGCAGGATAAAAACTGCTTGTACCAATATCTCCGAAAGTACCTGTATATTTTCCGTTAAATTTACTTCCAATAGCATCACAATTATCTTCAATAAGCCATAGTTTATATTTTCTGCATATATCTTGAATTTCTTCTACATTAAAAGGATTACCAAGAGTATGTGCTATCATGATAGCTTTTGTTCTGTTTGTAATTGCTTTTTCAAGCAAATTTATATCAATATTAACTGTTTCAATGTCAATATCTACAAATACCGGAATTGCCCCAAATTGAACAATGGGAGCAACAGTTGTAGGAAAGCCTGCAGCAATAGTAATAACTTCATCACCCCTTTTTATACGCCTGTCTTTTAACAACGGAGAAGTCAAAGCCATAAAAGCAAGTAAATTAGCGCTGCTACCGCTATTTACCATTAAAACATATTCTATTCCCAAAAACTCTCCAAGTTTTTTTTCAAATTCTCTTGAATATTTCCCATGTGTCAACCAGAAATCAAGAGCAGAGTCAACAAGATTAAGTATTTCATTTTCATCAAAAACACGTCCTGCATAGTTAATTTTTTCAAGTTTAACAGGCTTATGTACCAATTCATAAAATTCTTTGACAAGATTAAAAATTTCTTCCTTAATTTTGTTTTTTTGTGGCATTTGTTTCCTCAAATAAATTTATTATTTCCAACGGATTGTTAACTATAAAATCAGCACGGCTCAATTCTTCAATATCCCCATAACCATAGGCTGCTCCAATAGTAACAATCTGATTTTCTTTTCCTGCTTCTATATCCTCTGCTCTGTCGCCAATCATAAAGTATTTTTTACTATCTCTATTAATTAAATTTTTTATCTTTTCTGTCTTGGTTGAAGCTTTGTCAGTATCACCTGCACCGCCAATATAATCAAAAAAATCTTTTATATTATGCTGATTTAAAATTTTAATTATAAATCTTTCAGGCTTGGAACTTACTATATTTAAATAATATTTTCTGTCTTTTAAATATTGTAAAACTTTTAATATATCTTTGTAAAGATTATTTTCAAAAACACCTTGGGATGAATAATATTCTCTGAAAAAAAACACTAATCTTTCAACATTTTCATCATTCAAACCTGTTAATTGTTTCAAGCCGTTGTGCAATGGAGGGCCTATTAGTTTTGATTTTAAATCATTGATAGAAAAATCACTGTATCCATATTTTTTAAATGCAAAAAGAGCAGCATTAATAATCCCCTCGCTTGTATCAACAATAGTTCCGTCAAAGTCGAAAAATATTTTCATTTTTTTGCTTTTAAATAAACTTTAATCTATTTTTTACAAATTAAAAAATTTTCTAAAGCCATATACATTAAACCGGAATTTTCAAAAGTAAACATAGATTGTTCTAATGTTCCCACTAAAGGATAACCGTGTAGATTTAACGAAGTATTCAACAAACCTCCCATCCCTGTTAGTTTTTCATAATATTTTAACAATTTATACATATCATAATTATCTTCTTCAGCTAATATCTGAGGCCTTAATGTTTTATTCTTTTGATGAATTGCAGCTATTAAATGCTCCTGTGCAAGTTTTGTGCTATCAAATGTTATAATCATATATTTAGAGGATTCATACGCTTTTTCCTTAATTATATTCCAATTTTTTATATATTCCGGCGCCCATTCCTCCAATATAGTTGGTGCAAACGGCATCCAGAAATCCCGCATCTTAATCATATCATTAACTTGATAGAAAGTTTTTAAATCACTTGCATTACCTAAAATTGCTCTGTTACAGAGGCTCCTTGCACCCCATTCTCCTGCTCCTTTTAACCTTGCAACTATTTTAAATTCTGCAAGCATCTCTGCAACCATTTTCTCTATATCGTCATAATACTTTATCTGATATTTTTCGAAATAATTATTTTCTCCCAAAAATTCTTCAACCTCTTTATTTGTATATTCCAAGCCTAAATACATCGTTTTTATAGGATTTAGTTTTATGTTGTTATCCATAAATACCTTTGCCGAGCCTCCTATGGACAAACTATCGTCCCCGCAACTTGGCTGAAAATATACCTTCTTTACCTCAGGCATAAATAATATCTTTTGATTCAATTTAACATTCATAAAAGCTCCACCGCTAACAGCTATTGTTCTAATGCCTGTTTTTTTTATTGCTTCTCGTATCCATTCTGTTACATATTCTTCTAATAACTTTTGAACTGCTGCTGCAATATTATCAAATCTGTAACCTATTAATTGTTTTTTAAAAAAAGTTAACAGTCCATAGTCAAATCTATATTTAAACCAAAATTGTAATTCCTCTTTATTAAATTTGATTATTTTTTTTAACTTTTCTAAAATTTCTTTATAATAATTCTCATCAGTTACATACGCTGATAATCCCATAACTTTATATTCGTGTTCAACAGGTTTCATACCTAAAAAACTTGTTATTCTCGCATAAAGTCCTCCTAAAGATGCTCTATCATCCATTTTCAGAATCTCTTTAATCTTATTATTTTCATAGACAAAAATTTTACCACAATAATAATCTCCTTGGCCATCCAAAGTTAATACTAATGTTCTTTCTTTTATTAAATAGAAATATAGCGGAGTCATACCGTGACATAAATGATGGTCCAAAAATATTAAATCATCTTTTGAAGATATTAATTTCTTTTTTATTAACCAATTTTTCAGTTTCTCCTTTTTTATAGTATCAAAAATAAAGTTTAAGACAATTCTAATAGGATTGTAAAAAACTTTAAAAAGTATTGGAAAATAATAATCTACAGTACTAAAAAAATTGGAGAAACTTGTTGGATATACTCTTTCTATTAATGAAACTTTTTTTTGAACTTCAGGAATGGACTTTTTCCTTAAAACACAAATACACTTATCAAATGTACGAATTTTATATTTTTTTCTTATATATTCTATGGATTTCATAGGAAATCCATGATAATTTTTTATATTTGTAAACTTTTCTTCGTGTATAATTTCACGGCATTTACCATTTGAAAAAAAACCTACAGTTGCATTATGTTCAGCATATATTACAAATACATTCAATTATTTTTCCTCCTACACATTTTTATATCCTGTTACCATGTCATTCTATAATAATTTAATGCCTGAATCAAGATTAATCCCGGTATCACCATATAACTTTTACAAAAATATCTGTAATTACATGAAATCAAATATATTTTCTTAATCTATGTTTGTCAAACCATATTACAATCTGTTGATAATATCAGATATAAATTTTTATCTAAATTTTAAATAAATATTATACAAAATCTTATAACAAAATGACGGAATTAAAATCATTGGCAAAATGGCAAACCATAAAAAATAAAATTCGCTGTAATTTTTTTTCAGCATTTTAAAAATTTTTAAAAAATAATTAAAGTTGGTGTTTTCAAGTTTTAATTTGGCTCCGATTATCAACACAAAAACATCTTGTTTAAGAATTAAAGTTTTAAAATGACTTATTACTTCTCCTTCTTCAAATACATCTTTAACCATTTCCACAAAATATTCAGTACTCATTTTTATTCTTTCAACTCTTCCTTTAAGAGTAAACCATTCTGCAAAAGGAGCTCCGATTCTAAGACATATAAGCTTATCATCCAGATATACAATTTTCTCGGAACTTTTTAAAACAGAAAGAAACAGGAATATATGATGGCTTCTCGATTTTTTATATTTCTCTATAATTTCATTAGAAATAAATTTCGTAAACTTTTCTTTTTTAAAAACACAAGTTGCTATATGAGTGAAAAATCCGTTAACATGTTTAATATTTTTTATAAAATCCATATAATTGCTAAAAACTGCTTTTTCATTCCTATTAAATAAAAAATTTTTTTTATCTATTATTTTTTCATTATCAGTTTCCTTTTCTTGAATATAAAAAAGATGATTTAACAAAACTATATCAGGTTGTTCTTGTTTGAGAAAAGAAATTAACACATCTATTTGCATGGTAATAAAATCATCATCTCCTATATACCAAAAATATTTTCCATTTCCCATACTTGCAAGTTTAAAAAATCCCCCTGTAAAATCAAGAGTATCTTTTACACTGTCTGTCTTTATCCCTGGGATTTTATTCTTGAATTCTTCAATAACATTTTGTGTATTATCTGTAGAGCCATTATTAAACACTACAATCTCTATATCATCATAATTGCTGCAATTTTCCGAAATACTTTTTAACAATTTTTTTAAAAAATAAGCTCTGTTAAATGTAGTTATTAAAATACTAAGTAATGGTCTATTCATAACTGAAATCACAATAAAAAATTCATTTCCTTTCGTATTGTATCCAACGATGAATGTTTCGGTTTGAATCCTATTGTCTTGGTTTGTTCCCATGTTGAGTAATATCTAATTTTAGAACCTGTAGCACTTTGGAAATGAAAATTTTCCATTATCTCAAATTCAAGTCCATATTGATTTGCAAAAAAATTTAACAGCTCAAACTTTTCAATAGTTTTTTTGCTTAATATGTCGAAAGCGGCATTTAGTCTTTGAATATCAACAAGTTTCAAGATGAACGCAAACAAGTCTTCATGATGTATATAATCTCTAATAATATTATTGGAATCAGTTATAAATTTCTTTTTTGTCTTAATGCAGGTTATTATTTCTGTTATCATATATTTATCATTAATCACATCAATAAATCTGCTAAAAAAAGAAAATATTCTTATGTCTACAATGTTCAAATTTGAAAATGCTCTGTGTTTTGCTTCGGAATTTATTCTGACAATGGAATAATAATCTTCTGGCAGAATATTATTTACTTTAATACAGTTTTTACTTTCAAAGTTAACCGGTTCTTTAAAGTTCCCGCCATAAACCGCTCCGCTTCCAATAGAAATATATAGTGTTTGCGGTTTTTTTATCAGATATTCAATAATCATGTTGTCAAATTTTTCAGTAATAGTAAAATATTTGTAATACTCACCTTGAAACTTATTAATAGTTCCAATGCCTATACAGTTAATTATTATATCAAGATTATTTTTATGAAAATCTTCATAGTTATTGCAAATACTCGCATTTAATATCCCGTTCTTATCTAAAAATTCATTTAATATTTTTTCTCTGGTTGTAAAAAGATACAATGAAAATTCATTAGTTTTAGAAAAATTAAATATCAAAGATTTTCCTATATGAGAATTTGCACCTAATATTGCTAAATTATACACTATAGTATATCCTCAATCTATCAGCATCTTTTTGCTCTATAATATCTTCTTGAAAAATTCTATGTTTTATTATTTTACATTTTTTGCAAATTTCAGAAACTGTTTCTCTTCCATGTAACATTTTCAATCTAAAATTGTTATATTCTTTACTTTCCCATATTTTAGTAACAGAATTCAAATTGCAATCTCCTACAAAACAAGGAAATTCAAAAGAGTAACATGGCAATATTTTACCATCAGTGTTGATTCTTAAAGTAAAGAACGGTTGGGGGCAAATCTTCACATCAATTGCATTTTGACCAAACTGTGTAATATCTAAGTTATCTTCCCTTATTATCCCTTTATAATCAATATGTTGTTGAATGGGAACAATATGTTCCACTGCAATTGAATCGCAAATATCACCGAATAACTCAAAAAAGGTTTTTTCTTCCTGAACATTATCAAGAGCAACATCCGCTATTTTAATATAAAGATGAGTATTTATCTTGTTCTTATAAAAATACTCTATATTTTTTATAAAACTGTTAAAATTTAAATCCACATCCGAAACTTTTTTATATTTTTCTCCTGAAACTCCTTGAACTGAAATTATCAAACGAGTTAATCCGGCATTAATCAGTTTATCAGACAATGATTTGTTAAGCAATGAGCCATTTGAAATTATCTCTATTGTCTCAGCAACTTGATTTTCATATGCATATTTTACCATTTCAGAAATATTATTGTGCATTAAAGGTTCGCCAATACCGCCGAATCTCAACATTTTTACCTTTTCGGGAAATTCTTTTATATCATCAATACTTTTTTTAAACAGGTTCAAATCCATAACAGTAACATTTGAAATAAAATGCCTTTTATTTTTAGGCAAAGAAAAGAGGCAATAATTACACTTAAAATTGCATGCATAAATTGGATAATATTCTATTATTAAAGGAGTTTTTAGTGGTAAAATATCTGTTAATTTTTTTCTTTTTCCACCAGGCGCCTTTCCTGTTAAATCTTTTGCTTTCATTTAAAAAAATCCTTACTTTTATTAAAATATATTTCAGTTTTATCTTCTAATGTAAAAACATCATAATATGGAACAGGCAAAGGCTTGTTATATACATTTTTTACAATATACTTTTCTATAAATTCTCTGTCTTCGGCTATGAGACATGTATTAACATGTTCGCCAAAAAATTTTATATCAAGTCCCCTCCTTATAATTTTTTCCAGTGGTTCTTCAAAAACATTTCCCAGCGATACATGAATATATGGACATGGCATAACATCACCATATTGAGTTATTGAAATCATCCCTTTAACCGCAATACACCCCATATTCAATCCGTATGCCGGGGTCAAATGACTGAAAACATTGTATTTTGTTTCCAACTCTCTTTCAAAATAGATTATATCTTTTTTATCAATCATAACATCAAACTTGCCTTCCCATACTCCCACAGGTTTTGCAAACGACACAAAAACTCCTATATCTCTTTTATTAAAATACTCAATAAATCTGACAAATTCTTCCGAATAAAGTCTCTGTTTTGTTGCTACTGTTTGTATAAAAATATCAAGCCCCGCATCCACAGCAGCATCAACCGCTCTTAAAGCTTTTTCAAAAGCACCTTTTCTGTTTCTAAAACTATCATGCTCTTCCGGATTTAAACTGTCTATGCTCAGTTGTATTCTGTCAATACCTATATTTTTTAAATGCCTTGCTTTTTTGTTGTCAAGCAACCATCCGTTTGTATCACAATTAATGTAAAACTTATCAGGATTAATAGCTTCTACAAATTCGTCAAGTTCTTTTGCAATTAAAGGTTCTCCGCCTGTCATAACAAATCTTGCAAGCCCAAGTTCATCTGCCTGTTCAGCTAAATTTTTAACATCATCAACTGTAAAGGAACGTGCTTTTCTCTTATTCATAAATCTGTTTGCAGAACAGTGGATGCATCTAAAATTGCAACTATAGTTAAATTGAAACTGAATAATTGCAATACTTTCTCCTTGACGCAATTTTTCCTCAAATTTCAATATTTTTTCATAAACATAAGGTTTCTCTAATTTTAACTTGTTTCGTTTTCTTATTTCAGAACTTTTTAATTTTTTCTCAGTCACAGTTATACCCTTTCTAAAAAAATTGTTTATAATATTTCTTATGAATTTCTATTAGATCTTCCGGACATTTTGAAAACCATTTCCATTGCCCGGGAATAGGTCTGTTACCTTTAAATTCCAATTCTTTTTTTAATGGTAATTCTAATTTACAAAAAAACAGAAAAGAAATAAAATGACCACGCTCTCTCAACTCCGGCACCATCATTTCCTTTATTGCAATTGGCTTTTCATTAAAAGATACTTTTGTTCCAAGTTCAATTTCAGCAACTTTGAAAATTCTCTGTTTCAATGTTTCTTTATACCTTACAATTCCACCTGGGATATGCCAACCCGGTTTAAAATGATACATTCTGTCACGCCATGTAAGAAGAGTATCTCCTTTTTCATTTTTAATTAATAAATCAACATTAACAATAGGGGTTAGAGTTGAAATAAATCTGAATAATTCATCACCTAAACCTTTTTCCGGATTTTTTATTTTACCTTTTAATATATTTAAAATATCCTTAATTTCCATTTTTAAAATTAAAATTTACTTTCTGGCAAAATAGGCACTAACATCTCTCTTTTCAAAGCTTCCCTATTAAGAAAAGGATACATATCTTCCATTGGTAATGAAACAATA
>CAZBLP010000059.1:0-10460 GCA_964492825.1 uncultured bacterium | reverse complement strand
GGAAGTTAACACCCACCCCGGGCTGTCAGAGCACAGTATTGTCCCTTCAATGATTACTCAAAGTGGTTACAGTATGGAAGAAATTATTGAGATTTTAATTGACAATTGTATTGTATCTGTAAAATCATTGTATAACTAATTTTAAATACCAATTGATAATTGTTTGCCCGAAATAGAGATAAATAACTGCTGCAACTGAAAGAAAGGGACCGAATGGAATTGCATACCCTTTTCCTTTTGATTTCAATAAAATAAAAGGAATTCCAACAGCGGTTCCTACCATTGAGGAGAAAAAAATAACGAAAAATATTGAGTTATATCCCAAAAAAGCTCCAATCATTCCAAGAAGTTTTACATCTCCGCCACCCATTCCTTCTTTTTTTGTAAGTAAAAAATAACCTTTGATTATTAAAAGTAAAATTCCACTGCCGAGAATTATTCCAATTAGAGACTGTAGCCAGGTAATGTCATTTCTGAAAAATGATATAATAAAACCTATAATTATCCCGCCTATGCTTATTTCATCAGGTATTATCATATGTTCCAAATCAACAAATGTAGCTATTATTAAAAGCAAAATAAAAAGGGTATTTACAAAAAATAAAAGAGAAAAACCGAAGAGATTGAAATTAATAAAAAAAACAATACCTGTTAAAAGTTCTATTAACGGATATTTTATTGAAATTTTGCAATTGCAATAAGCGCACTTTCCTTTAAGAAAAATATAGCTAAAAACCGGAATATTATGAAACCATTTTATTTTATTTTTGCATTCAGGACAAAATGATGATGGAAAAATAATAGACTTTTCAAGAGGCAGTCTGTATATACAGACATTTATAAAACTACCAATACATAAACCTATTAAAAAAACAAAAATATTATAGAAACAGAGCTGCTGCACCTATTAACCCCAGATTATTTTTTGTATATATTTCAATTTTAATTTTATTTCTCAAAAAAGGCAGAGTGTATTTATTAAAACTTTCAGAAAAGGAATTTTTAAAAATTTTAAATTTATTAGTTATGCCACCTGTAAAAACTAAAATTTCAGGAGCAAAAATATTTGCAATTATTGAAGCTCCCACTCCTAAATAATGAAAACCTTGCTCAATAATTTTTTTTGCTTCAACATTGCCATTAGAGTATAATTCAAATAGTTCCTTGAAATTTTTAACTTTTTTCTCTGAATTTTTTCTAAAAAGAGATATCATTCCAGCAGCAGATGAATATGCTTCCATGCAACCTGCTTTACCGCAACTGCAAATAGCACCATTCTCTTTTACAGTTATATGGCCAAATTCAAAACCGGTGTTTGTGAAATTATTAAGCAATTGTTTTTTTATTATTATTCCTCCGCCAATACCTGTACCAAGTGTTAATGTCACAATATCGTTTTTATTAAAAACATGCAAAGAGCCTAAAGCAGCACAGTTAGCGTCGTTTTCATATTTTATTGAAAAAGAATTATTATTAATAAGTTTGATAATATTTTCATGTTTTAAAAATGGCAGATTTGGAGAGAAAATAATCTCTCCGTTATCTGTAATATTACCAGGAAAACCAATTCCTATTTTTTTAAAATTAAAATCATTAAGATAATCTTCAACAATTTTATTTATTAAATTTTTAAAATTTTTTGTATCATGTTCAGTTTTATAAGTTTTTTCATTTAAAAAACAGTTTGAATTTTTATCAAATATGCCTGTTTTTACAGATGTTGCTCCAATATCAAAAGTTAAAATCATTTGAAGATTTTCTCTTTAATCTTTTTGATTCTTTCCACAGCTTCCTTTAATCTATCTTTATCAACTGTTAGGGCCATTCTTATGTATCCTTCGCCAGATGGGCCAAAACCATTGCCAGGAGTGGTTACAATACCAGTTTCAGATAGCAGCAGTGCTGTAAAATCAGCAGAAGAAAATCCTTCTGGAACATTTATCCATACATAAAAAGTAGCAACAGGAGAATTTACTTCAAAACCAATATCTTTTAATCCTTTAATAAGAACGTCTCTACGCTCCTGATAAACCTTTTGCATATCTTTTACACATTGCTGAGAAGCTGTAAGAGCTTCAATTGCTGCTTCCTGAATAGCTTGAAAAGCACCTGAGTCAATATTTGTTTTAATTTTGCCAAGAGCTCCAACAATCTCACTATTGCCAGCAGCCCATCCTATTCTCCAGCCGGTCATATTGTAAGTTTTAGATAAAGAATGAAGCTCAACGCCAACTTCCATTGCACCATCAATTTCTAAAAATGAAAGAGGTGCCTGATTGTCATAATACATTTCAGTATAAGCTGCATCATGAAGAATAATTACATTATATTTTTTTGCAAAATCAATAACTTTTTCAAAAAATTCTTTTGTAGCAACAGCACCTGTAGGATTGTTGGGATAATTTATAAACATGATTTTTGCTTTTTTTGCTATATCTTCGGGGATTGCTTCCAAATCAGGCAAGAAGTTATTTTTCTCAAGTAAAGGCATATAATGAACAGAGCCACCAGCAAATTTAGTTGCAATTGCATAAACAGGATATCCAGGCTCAGGCACAAGAGCATAGTCTCCTTCATCAATAAATGCAAAAGGAAAATGTGCAATACCTTCTTTTGAGCCTATTAAAGATATAATTTCTGAAGTTGGGTTAAGAGTTACGTTAAATCTTTTTTTATAGAACTGTGCAACAGCTTCTCTGAAAGATAATAATCCTACATATGACGGATATTTATGATTTGCAGGATTTTCAGCAGCTTTTTTTAATTTTTCAATAATATGCTCAGGTGTAGACATATCAGGATCACCTACGCCAAGATCAATAATGTCAACACCTCGTTTTCTTACTTCCTCTTTCATTTCATCAATTTTTGCAAAAAGGTATGGCGGTAATGTTTTTATCCTTTTTGAAGGTTCAACAACAAACTTACTCATGCATTTTCCTCCTTAATATTTAGTTTATTTTCAGTTTAAAAGTTTTTTATATATTCTAATATATTCATTAGCTGAAGATTCCCAGCTGAAATCCTTTAACATACAGTTAATCTGCATTTTTTTAAAAAAGTTTTTATTTGAATAATATGTTTCAATTGATTTTAAAATAATATCAAAAAATTCTTTGTTTGAAAAGTTTTTAAATATTAACCCTGTTTGACTATCAACAGTATCTTTCAAGCCGCCAACTTCTCTGACTATGGGGATTGTCCCGTATCGCATGCTTATTAACTGGCTTATTCCGCAAGGTTCAAAAAGCGACGGCATAAGAAAAAAGTCTGATGCTGCATAGATTTGCCTTGCTAATTTTTCATCAAAAGTAAAGTTTGCTGAAAATTTTCCTTTTAAAGTTTTTTCAGATTTTTTGAAAAAATTTTTATAATATACATCACCTTCGCCTAAAATAACAGTTTGAACATTTAAAAATTTAAAATTTTCAATTATATTTGCAACTAACTCTATGCCTTTTTGCTCTGTAAGTCTGCCAATAAATGAAAAAAGTATTGTATCTGAATCAACTTTTAATTTAAGTTTTTTTTGCAATTCTACTTTATTAATTAATTTTTTTTCTATTAAGGATGGATTATAGTTTTGGAAAATAAGTTTGTCAGTTTCAGGATTGTAAATTTCATAATCAATACCATTTAAAATTCCGTAGAGGCACTCTTTTCTTTCTTTTAAAATTCCATCAAGCCCTCTACCAGCTTCATAAGTTAAAATTTCATTGGCATAAGATGGTGATACGGTATTTAAAAAATCTGAAAAAACTATTCCGCCTTTTAAAAAATTCACTTGTCCGTAAAATTCTATTCCTTTATAATGGAAAATATGCGGAGAAATGCCTATTTTACTTAGTATATCTTTAGGAAAATATCCCTGATAAGCAAGATTGTGTATGGTAAGCAGAGTTTTTGTTTTATGAAAAAATTTATCATTTAAATAATTGGTTTTTAATAAAACTGAAATAAGAGAAGTTTGCCAGTCATTTAAATGAAAAATATCAGGTTTGAAATTAATTTTTTTACAAAGTTCTATTGCAGCATAAGAAAATAGTGCGAATCTTATTCCTACGTTTTTACCTTCATAAAAATTATCAGTTTGAAAGTAGTTTTTATTAGAAAAAAAATAAACCTTTGTTTCTTTATATTCAGTTTCAAATACTTCAATATATTCAATATTGAAATTTATAAAAACAGAAAAAGAGATATAACTTTTTCTAATGTTAAACTTTTGTTTATCTATTGATGAATAAAATGGTGTAATTATTATAGTATTAATGCCTTTTTTGTTTAAAGCAGCAGGTAAAGATTGTGCAACATCTGCAAGACCGCCTGTTTTGGAAAATGGATAAACCTCTGATGATATAAAAGCTACTTTCATTAAAGCTCCTGATTTTTAGTATTCAAATTCAACATTAATTTTATAATTTCTCTCCTCATTTTTTTTGTAATCAAATGGAAAAATAAGGGCAAATGTAGAGCCCTGATATATTTTGTCATATGCTTTTTCACTTTTGGAAACAGAATAGAATGGATAAGAAAAAAGCTTAAATTTTTTGTCTGCTTCAATTTTTAAACTATTTTCAATAACATCGTCATACACAGAAAATTCATTTAAATTTTCAATTTCAATTTCAGTTTCAACTTTGAATTTATTATTTGCAAATTTAATGTAACTTTGTTTTTTACTGTGCCCAGGAAAGAAAAAATTTAGCTCCACAATGTAAAAAATGTCAAAGTATAAAAAGCTTAAATTTTTTGCTGTAATTGATACATTAAGAGAGCTATTATTTAAATAATAGGCTTTTTCTATTTTAACAGGGAAATTATAATTAAAAAGTTTTATATTCCCATTACAAAATAATGTGTTGTTACTGAAAAATTTGTAAGGTTTGTTGTGGAAATCTGAAATTATACTAAATTTGTTGTTTTTATAATCATTAAAAGTAATATCATTTGACGAAAAGATATCTACAAAACTATATTTCAGAAATTTATCAAAAATCAAATCTTTTTTTATTTCTTCTGTAACTTCAAAGTCTATTTCGTGGATAGTTGCTATTTTGTTGCTATTCTCTTTATTAGACTTTGGTTTCAAAATATTATTATGATAAAATTCTCTTCTTCTTGTAAGTGTGTTTAAAATATTAAAGCATGAGTTTCTATCTGAAAATTCAAATAATGCACCACTGAATTTAGATGATACTGATGCAGTTATTTTGCTATTTTTTAAGATTAGTTCTTCATATCCATCTTTATTTACATCAAGTAGTTCAGATTCAGATTTGTTGTTTTTTAATAAATTCTCAGCAGCGTTTAATGCCAGATAGGCATTATCTCTTAAATTAGGAAGATATATGCCGCCAAAGATTCCGTGCCATAAACAGTCGTTGCATTGTGCCTGTAAAAGCAGATTATATGCTTTATCTTTAAGATTTTTGTTTTTTATTTTATTACTTATGTAAATAATTTTTTTATGTATATTATTGGCTTCTTCATATTTTATTAAAAAATTTTTCCATATACCGCCTCTGAGATACTTATTTTCATTTTCAGATAAATTAAAATTTTTTTTAAATTTTTCTAATTCCTCAATAAACGATGAATCTAAACTCCATTCACCCATTTCGTAATATGAAACCTCAGGCAGATATACTCTACCAGTAGGTTTATTATTATGAAAATAATCCTGAAAAGTAAGAGAGTTAATAAAATCACCGCTATCCAATAAATGGAAAAAATCTTTTAACCAGTTTTTTTCGTAAACCCATTGGTAAGTTTTCGGCCATAATCCAAACTTTTCACCATCATCAAAAATTACACCAAAATCGAGTGTTCTTAAAAAATTTTCTATTTCATCAATTGATTTAAAAGGTATTAAATAGCGCAATTTCTGGCTAATGGGAAAAATTGCAAGTTCATTACCGGAATCTTCAGTTAAATAGTAACCTTTTAAAGAATTTTCAGTAAAACCTGATGCAAAAAAGTGATAATCATCAACAACAACATATTTTATATTGCAATTTACAAGTAGCTTTATTAATTTATCTTCCCAAACCCTTTCTGTAAGCCATAAACCTTGAGGGGACTGTCCAAAATTGTCTTTAATAAATTTATTTAATTTTTTTATCTGAATTTCAGCATCTTTTTCAGGTATAACAGTTAAGATAGGCTCATAAAAACCAGCTGAAAAAAATTCAATCTGATTATTGTCTGAAAGTTTTTTTAAAAGATTGAAAGTGGGATTATGGTAATCTTTAAACCATTGAAAGAGCCAGCCGCTAATATGAACGTTGATCCTTATATTTTTAAAATCTTTTAAAATATTTAAAAAGGGGAAATAAGACTTTTCAGTGGCTTCTTTAACCACTTGGTGGAAGTTATTTACAGGCTGGTGACAATGTATTCCAAAAAGAATATCCAAATTACACACTCCAGTATTCAAGATAGATATTTTTAGGAACCCTTATTGTAACAGCAGATTCATAGGGAGCACGTTCAATTATTTTATCTTTATTAATTAACTCAAGTGTAATATTTAATTTTCCACCCATATTAACGAGAATATCGCTATATGGGATTGCTATTTCTAAAATTTTATCACAAGCTAATTTAATGTTGTGTTTTTTTTCTAATTTATCTGCAAACAACTTCACATTATCATTGTTGAAATCATACAATAAATTGTAATAATGATGATTTTCAATATTAATTTCAAGAATATTATTTCTTAAAGTTTCCTTTGCATCTCCTTTGGTATCAATTCTTAAAAAAAGATACTCTGTGTTAAATCCAAAATATAGCTTTGTGAAATAACCGTCTCCGTAATGCATTGTTGAGCTATTCTGGGATAAGTAATAAATACCTGCTGAAAGCCACTCAAGATAGTTTTTAACCTGTCCGTCTATTATTGGATTAATTATATCAACTGGTTCTTTGATATATTCTGTTTTTAAAAAATTCTTTATTGGTTGGAAAACATTAAATGGTATATCTTCATTTAAAAAAGAATACACATTTGCAATATGGCTCCTAAATAATGAATCAAATTTATCACTCATTTGGGAATAAAAATCATCGCCATACCACCAAAACCAATCGGAGCCTTCAGCAATCAGTAATTCTTTATAAGCTAAACTGAATTTATCTTTTGAAACAACTTCTTTTCTTTGCATAAGAACTTTTTTGGCATCTGAAAGCAGCTCCCATGCTTTGTTTTCTTCAGGATGTCCAATCCAAATCCCATAATTTGCATTTATCCATGAGCCAGGATGGAGATAATGTAAAAACCTGTCGCTTTGATATGATTCTAAATAATCTGAATAAGTTGTAAATGCCAGGGAATTATCTTTTTCAATTAATTTGTAGACTTCCCTTAAAAATGGAATACCGTTATCTTTGTAAAATTCCCAGCAATTTTCACCATCTAAAATAATACTTATAATAGCATTATCATCTTTTACTTCATTTTCTATTTTTTTCAATCTACTGTAAAAGTCTATTGCAGCATCTTTATAATCCCATTTTGAATATTTAAAGCCAATTAAATTTGACAATTCTTTGTCTCTGAAAAAAATATTAACGTCTTTAAAATTATATGGATAATAAAGCTCTTTTTTAGATAAATGCTTATGAGATAAAAATAAAATATCTTCGTCTGTTGCTATCCATTTAATGTTGTTTTGTCCTATAATTGCAACTGTTTCTTCACTAACGGAACCTTCTGACGGCCACATACCATTTGGTGTGACAGAAAATACTTCTTGATATTTTTCTATACCTGTTTTTATTTGGTTGATAGCATCGTCCTTAAAGTTGTTATTAATGTTGGGCAGATTTACATTAGGCATTGAAACCTTTGCAACAGAAGGCTCTATTAAAAGCGGCAATATTGGATGAAAATAAGGTGAAGTTGAAATTTCTACTTTACTGTTTATCTGGGAATTTTTATATTTGTCTAAAATAGTTCCAACATAATAGAACAACTCGTCTATAAGTACTTGCTTATTGTATTCGGAAAAATTTTTACCTTTTTTAATTAGTTCTCCAATTAATTCTGATTTTTTTCTAATGTAAAATCCGCACCATGAGATTAGGTATAAAATTTCAAGGTCAAGAAAGTCTTGATCTGAGAAAACAGAATTGTCTTTACTTTTAATGAATAGTTCCCGATATCTTGGAAATGATTTTATCATATTGTCATAATTTGCACAAAAAAGCTGCTTTAAAAGATATTCTTTTTCTTGTTCATTTAAAAAAGCAACATCTTTTTTTAAAGTTTTAAGAAAATAATCAGAATTGGAGCCTTTTGAGTAATCTTGTATTTGCTCTATTAGAGATGGAACAAAGTTAAAATTTAACTTTATACTGTCAAATTCATTAACAATTTCAATCATATCAAAGTAATCTTTTATAGCATGTAAAAAAGTCCATGGCATAACATAGTTATTCTTAATCAAGTCTTTGTAAAAAGGTTGATGCATATGCCATAAAAATGCAACATACATTATGAAACTCCTGTAATGGTTCATTTATTGCTTTTTTACTAAAAAATCATATTATAGTTTGTTTTTAAAAATAAATCAATTAAATTTTTTTGAAACTGTTTAAGACAATAATTATTTAGTTTCCAATCACGATGGTCAATATGTCTTTACTACGTGCCATTTTAAATAATATTTGTTTGATAAAAATATAAAATTATGTTAAAAAAGAAAAATAAATTCAAAGGAGGATACTGATGGGAAAGAAAATTGATGTTGATAATTTAATTAACATGCTTTCAAGCGAAAACAAAGAAAAGATTTTAGCAGCACTTGAAGAAGTTGCAAACAATATAGGGATTATTCCCGCTGAAGTTATAGAAGATGTTATTAGTGCTCTTTTCTTTATTGACCTTGGTGATCACCCTGAGATGATAGAAGTAAAAGATAAAGCAATAAAAGTTTTAAGTCAGTTTGGTAAAAAAATTATTCCCTATTGCATAAAAAATCTTGCAGAGACAGATATGAAAGCAGCTCTTGATTATGCGAGAGTTTTAGGCTTGATTGGCAAAGATGCAGTGGATCCTCTTATGGAGGAATATCAAAAAACAGAATCAGGAGATACAAGATCTTTTATTCTTTATGCTCTTAGTAAAGTAAAAGATAAATATATTGTTAAGTCTTTACCTTTGATTATTTCAGAAGCAAGCTCGCAAAATGACGAAATCAGAGATACGGCTACCAGAACTCTTGGAAAAGTTTTTGAAACTCTCAAACCTAATGATGTTGACCCAATTTTAATTGAAACTATTTTTAATATTCTTATTAACAGGGTTGCTGATTTTAAAGCGCCAATCAGAGCCAAAGCTGTAAGAAGTCTGGCTAAGATAGCTAAATCAGATTTTTTAAGTAGTGAAAAAAAAGAAAAACTTAAAATAATTTGCAAAAGACTTTTAGGCGAAGATGAAAATTATGAATGGGACAGGGCATTTATAGTTAGAAAAGAAGCTAAAGAAGCATTAAACTATTTATAAAATTTTCTTGATTTTTAAAATTTATTGTGTTAAGCCCGTGACGAATTCAATGCCTGGGTGGCGGAATTTGGTAGACGCAAGGGACTTAAAATCCCTCGGAGTTTTAGCTCCGTGCCGGTTCGAGTCCGGCCCTAGGCATTTTATTTTTTTCTTGACAAATCAGAATTATTTTTATAAGTGACATCTCTCTTGATGCTCCCCAGTAGCTCAGTCGGTAGAGCAAATGACTGTTAATCATTGGGTCGCTGGTTCGAGTCCGGCCTGGGGAGCCATTTTTATAATCGTATCAAATTCTCAGCTCAATTACCTTTTTAAAGAACATTTGTGTAATTTAGATTACATACATATTATTATTTTTGTTTTATTAAAAAAATAGATTTATTCATTTCTGACAAATAATAATAGGAAAGGGGAGAAAAAATGAAAAAATTATTTAAAGTTTTTGTAGTGTTAAGTTTTTTATTTGTTTTTAGCAACTTAGTTTTAGCTGGGCAGAAGACTGAAAGCAATGCAATACCTGCTGCCTTTGCTTCAGATCAATCTGTAATGAGTAATAGCTGTCTTGCAACTTATAATTTTTTAACCGGTATTATGAGGGTTCCTTGTGCAGAAGTTAGTGAAAAAGTGTATTGGTTGGATTTAAAATTGAATCAAAAAGAAGACGGATCAATCTCTTTAGATTTGGTTGATGCAGGAGAGAATACTGATTATAGCGGAAATGAGGGGACAGATGGTTTTCAATGCCCTGAAGGCACAGAATATGACGAGGCTAAAGGCACTTGTGTAGCAGATGGTTCTCAATGTCCTGAAGGTACAGAATATGACGAGGATAAAGGCACTTGTGTTGCGAATAATGTTCAATGCCCTGAAGGTACGGAATATGACGAGGCTAAAGGTACTTGTGTAGCAGATGGTTCTCAATGCCCTGAAGGTACTGTATATGATACGGGAA
>CAZBLP010000058.1:0-10921 GCA_964492825.1 uncultured bacterium | reverse complement strand
TTTTATACTGATGGGATTACAGAAGCTTTCAATAGCAAGGAAGAGCTGTTTGGCCATAATAGATTGGAAAATCTTTTAAAAGAAGCTAATGTTAACTCTTCCGAAGCATTGCTAAAAATTATTACTAATAAAATTTTCGATTATTCCAAAGGAATCCCTCAAGCAGATGATATTACGGTTTTAACATTAAAAAGATGCTGAAATTCAATGAAAAACAAATAAGTATAATTAAAGGCCCTATTAATTGGAAAACACTGCAAAAATAACTCTTTCAGCTAAAAAAGAATCTTTAAAAAAGCTTAATTTATTTGTTGAAAAATTTGTTGAAAAAATAAAATTGTCACCAAAAACTTTATTTAATATCTACCTAATAATTGAAGAAATAGTTGTTAATATCTGTTCTTATTCCTATCCCAATGGCAATGGTGACTTTTCTTTAGAGATTTTTTATGAAAATAACAATATAACATTAATTTTTGAAGACAGCGGCATTGAATTTGATCCAACACAAAAAAAGGATAATTTCCAACATGATATTGAAAAAGCCAGAATAGGAGGCTTGGGAATATCTATTGTCAAACAGCTTGCAAAAAGTATTGAATATAAAAGAATAGCTGGTAAAAATATTCTTAAGATAATTGTTTACGTAGGAGAATAACAATGGATAACATTACTTTAAAACTTTTATGTAATAATAAGTATTTACCTATTGTTTTAAGTTTTGCAGAAGAATCTGCAAGAGCCTTTGGTTTAGGAAAAAAAGAGACTTTTGCAGTAAGGCTTGCTGTTGAAGAGCTGTTTTCATATTTGAGTAAAGTTTTAACAAATACAAATATAGAAATTGTTTGTATTAATTGTATATATTTTATTGAATTACAATTTATATTTAAAGGCAATATTTCTTTGAAAAATTTTAATTTAACTGCAACAATTTCACCTAATAAAGAGCAGGATTTAGAACAAATGGGGCTTCTTATTGCGTCAAGAATGGTTGATAATTTTAAAATTACCAAAAATCAGGATTCTATATTTTTACAACTTATTAAAGAAAAATCTTATCCATCTATTGATAATAAAAAATTAAATATTTTCTATGAAGATTCTGATTCTTTTTTTATAAAAGAACCTAATAAAGATGAATTAAAATTATTTGCTGCAAGAGTAAAATATTTCTATAATGAAAAACCACTCCCTGATTTTTTCTCATATCCAGGTAAGCTTGTTGATATGGTTATTTCTTCTAATTATGATACTTTAATTGCAATTGACAATAAAAATCAAATTATTGGCGGTATTGTATGGTGTAGTTTAAATAAAAGATTAATAGAGTTTTTTGGACCCTTTGAATTTAAAAACAATTTTAATAAACCTTTAAAAGAAGAATTGATAATTGCATGTCTTGAAAATATTGGCAAGTCAGATGCAATAGGTTTATATTCCAAAACAAATATTGATGCAGTATCAGAAGAATATTTTGAAGAAATAGGCAGGTTATTAATTTATAGAGATAATGATAAAATTTCAATGCCAGTATGTTTCAGACAGCTAAAAGAAGATACTGGAGCTATTGCATGGTGTCATGAAGAACTTAAAAATTTTCTTGATAATAATTATAATATGCTATTTTTACCAAGAAAAGTAGAAGTTGTCCATGAAATGGGTGAAATTCTTTCTGATTCTTCAGTGATTTCTACAGCTCTTGACAGATCAATGAAAACAGCTACCTTAAAACTATTTTTATATGGTAAAGATTTTGAAAACAATTTATTATCCCATATTAATCTTTTAAGAAAAGAAGGATTTAATAACATATTTTTTGAAATAGATACAGGGATTCCAGAACAGGCTTATATTGTGCCAGCTCTTTTAAAAATTAATTTCTCTTCCAAAGTTCTTGTACCATGCGCAGGAGTTGGGGACATTGTTATATTTCAAATGGAGATATAATTTATGAAACAGATTCCTTTATCAGAACTTGTCCCTGAGTATGTAAAAAAATTTCAAGCATATATTCCTTCAAAACCTGATGATGTTTTAAAGAAAATATTTAATGTAAACAGATTACACAGATTAAATAATAATGAAAATCCTCTTGGTCCTCCTTTAAAAGCAAGAGAAATCTTGAAAAATCATAATCCAGCAAAGGTTGCAATATATCCCAGTGGAGATGCATATCATTTACGTAATAAACTTGCAGAAAAATTTGATTTACATCCTGACCAATTTCTTGTTGGCAATGGAGCTAATGAAGTAATTGCATTTGTTATAAAAGCATTTTGCGAGCAAGGAGACAATATTATTACAGCAGATAAAACTTTTGCAGTTTACGAATGGATAGCCACTTTTTCAGGATTTGATGCAAAGCTTATACCTTTAAAAAATTTTGAGTTTGATGATAATGCAATGTTAGATGCTATTGATAAAAAAACTAAAATTCTATTTATATGCAATCCCAATAATCCCACAGGCACATACTGGAACACAAAAAGATTATGTAATTTTCTTGATAAAATAAATGGTCAGCAAATTGTAGTAGTTGATGAAGCATACTTTGAGTTTGTTGATAAAGATGATTATCCTGATGGCATGAAACTTTTGAAAAAATATCCCAACCTTGTTGTTTTTAGAACTTTTTCAAAAATGTATGGGCTTGCAGGATTGAGAATAGGCTATCTTGCAGGAAGCATGGAAGTTGTTGATATTATAAGGCGTACATGTGTTGTTTATTCAGTAAATACACTTGCTCAAGAAGCAGCTCTTGCTGCTGTTGATGATAATGAGCATATTTTTAAAACAAGAGAACATATTAGAAAAGAAAAATCTTTTATAGCTAAGGAGTTGCAGAGGTTAAATCTCACTTTTGTAGCAAAAGAAGGATGCTATATTATGATAAAAGTTCCAATGAGTGATACTCTTGCTTATAGAAAACTTCTGTCCCATGGTGTGATTGTACGTAGTATGACAGGTTTCAGATATCCTAACTGGATTAGATTAAGTATAGGCTCTCATGAAGCAATGGAGCTTTTTATTGAATCTTTTGAGAAAATACTTCCCAATAGATAAAAGGAGCTTGTTTGGTGAAAAATATATCATGTGAAATAGGTAAAAATATTCCAAGATTTGATGCTTATGAAAAAGTTACAGGTAAAACACGTTATGCAGTTGATTTTTATAAAGATGGAATGTTGTGGGTTGGTGTTAAAAGAGGGAATGTGCCTTGCGGGAAATTACTATCGGTTGATATTGAAAAAGCTCTTAAGGTGGAAGGTGTAAAAAAAATATTGCTTGCAAAAGATGTTTCAGGCTCTAACGCACAAGGAGTTGTTCAAAAAGATCAGGAAGTGCTTGCAACTGATTTTATAACTCACAGAGGTTCTCCTGTTGCACTTGTTATTTCAGAAAACAGATATTCTTTAGAAAAAGCAATTGACGCAATTGAACTTGAGATTAAAGAGATTCAACCTTTGCTAAGTATAGAAGATTCTTTAAAAACCAATGCACCTATAATACATAAAACTCATAAAGAGGGCAATGTTCTATTAAAGGGAGAATTAAAAAAAGGTGAGATTGATAAAGGTTTTTCTGAATCAGATGTAGTAATTGATGCAGAGTTTCAACTTCCAATGCAGGAGCATGCATATCTTGAAACTGAAACAGGCTGGGCGATATTTACAAAAGACCGCATCCTTGAAATAACAGTATCAACTCAGACACCCTTTCGTGATAGAGCAGAAGTTGCAGAAGCATTAGGCCTTGAGGTTAATAAAGTTAGAATTATTGCACCATACTGCGGTGGAGCATTTGGTGGAAAAGACGGAATTACTGTTCAAACATTTTTAGGACTTGCAGCTATGAACTTTCCTGAAATACCTGTAAAAATTTGGTATGAAAGGGAAGAAAGTTTTATTGCTGGAGTTAAAAGACATCCTGCAAAAATTTATTTTAAAATAGGAGCAAAGTCAGATGGGACTTTAAATGCTCTTTATGCTGATATTAAATATGACACAGGTCCTCATGATCATCTTGGAGGAGTTGTAATGGCTCTTGGGCTTGAACATGCAGGTGGACCTTATAAGATTCCAAACACAAAATTAAAAGGAGTGGTTGCATATACAAATAATCCAATTGGCGGTGCTTTCAGAGGTTTTGGTGTGCCACAAGTTGCATCTGGAATTGAGCAAGTAATGGATATGCTTTCTGAAAAACTTAATTTATCCCCTGTTGAAATTAGGAAAAAAAATATTTTAAAAAGAGGCGATAAAAATGCAATAAACGTAAGTATGCTTACTTCCATAGGTGTTGACGAATGCCTTGAGATTTTAGAAAAACATGATTTCTGGATAAACAGGGAGAATTGGAAAAAAGAAGCTCCTTTAAATAAAAAAAGAGGTGTAGGGATAGCATGTGCAATACATGGAATTGGATATGGGCCAAAGGTGCCTGATATTGCAAATGCTAAAATAGAGCTCACTGAAGATGGAAGTTTTAAAGTTTACTGCGGTGTTGTTGATATGGGACAGGGAAATATTTCAACTTATCTTCAAATAGCTGGTAATATTTTAAACCAGCATATATCAGCAATGGAGCCTGTCCTACCTGATACAGACAAAACACTGCCATCAGGCTCATCTTCTGCAAGCAGGACAACTTTTACATTTGGAAATGCGCTTATTAAAGCATCAAATATTTTAAAAGAAAAAATAATTGAAAAATGTGCAGATCTTTTAATGGAAGAAAATATTAAAAACTTTGATTTAATACCAGGCAAAGTCATTCATCTTCCATCAGGCAAGGAAATTTCTCTTAAACAAATAGCAATGTTTTTTAGTAATTCAGAAAGATATGTAACATCGCGATATCGTGTTCCCATAAGCAGAGAAGAACCTACAAAAGATGAATTGCTGAAGCTTCATGGAATTCCACATTATATTTTTTCTTTTGGAGCACATCTTGCAGGTGTGGAAGTTGATATTTTAACAGGCAGTGTTTCAGTTAAAAGATACCTTGTTGTAAGTGACTGCGGCAGAATGATTAATCCGCAGATTTTTCAGCAGCAGGTGCATGGTGGAGTTGCTCAGGGCATAGGATATGGTTTGTATGAAAATATGATTGTGAAACAAGGAAAAATTTTAACACAAGATTTTTCTACATATATTTTGCCAACTTCTCTTGATATTCCCGATATGCAATCAATTACAGTTGACAGAGATGAAAAGTATGGTCCTTATGGGCTTAAAGGAGCAGGTGAAGTTGCAATAGATGCACCATTACCTGCTATTGCAAATGCTGTGTATGATGCTTGCGGTGTTAGAGTAAATCAATTTCCAATAAGTAGTGAAAAGATTATTGAAAAGTTGGAATGTAGGATTTAGGGAGTGGGATTTAGTGATGTAAGATTTTAAAGTTATTTAGCTATTGGCTAACTAATTTAAAATAGGAGTTTTGTTTTGAATATAGACTTTAATTTAAACGGTGTTAATGTATGCTATAATGTGCCGTCAGATTTAAGGGTAATTGACCTTTTAAGAGAACATTTAAATTTGACAGGTACAAAAGAATCGTGCGGTTCAGGAGAGTGTGGCTCATGCACAATTTTAATTAATGGAGAAAGTAAATTAGCGTGTCTAATGCTTGCTTCCCAGCTAAAAGGCAAAGAGGTTGTAACTATAGAGGGAATTGGAAAAGAAGAAAAACTTCACCCCATTCAGGAAGAGTTTATTAAAAAAGGTGCTGTACAGTGTGGTTTTTGCACTCCTGGCATGATTATTAGCACAATTGATTTATTAAAAAGAAAAAAAATTCTTTCAAGAGAAGAAATCAGAAAAGGTATTAGTGGAAATATATGTCGTTGTACAGGTTATCAGAAAATTGTCGATGCTATTGAAGCAGCTTCAGAAAAATCAGCTAAAATAGATAAGTTTGAAAAAATGGATTATACTCCTCTCCTGATTAATAAAGATAGATTTAATGAAAAAGCCAAAGTTTTTTTACCATTAACTCTTGATGAATTATGGAATATTATGGAAAAATATCCTGATGCAATTTTATATTCAGGAGGTACTGATATATTAACAAAAAGGCGAAAACAAATTATTCCATATGAAAAAAATCTTATTTGTATTGAAAAAATTCAAGAATTAAAAATAGTAAAAGAAAGAGAAGATAAAATATTTATAGGAGCTGGCTCTACTTTTGTTTCTTTAACTGAAAATCATCTTATTGAGAAAAATTTTCCTGTTTTAATGCAGGCGCTTAATGTAATCGGCTCTCCTCAAATCAGACATATGGGCACAATTGGAGGAAATATTTGCACAGCTTCTCCTGCAGGAGACACATTGCCACCTCTTTATGTACTTGAAGCTGTTCTTGAAATAAGAAGTAAAAGTCACAAAAGGGAAGTTTCCATTAAAGATTTTATCTTAGGTTCTGGAAAAACTGACTTAGAGCATGGCGAAATTATTTATGGAATAAAGATAAAAAAGAAGCCTGAATATAATTTTCAATATTATGAAAAAGTTGGCCAAAGAAATGCTCTTTCTATTTCCATTGCTGGAATAGCCATTATTGCAAATATTTCTTCAAAAAAAATAATTGAACAAATTAAAATTGCATGGGGAAGTGTTGCTCCAACAGTTGTTGTATCTGAAAAAATAGAAAATAAATTAATTGGGCAAAAATTAAGTGAGAAAGTAATAAAATCAGTTTTCCCATTAATTGATGACACTGTTTCACCAATTGATGATATTAGAGCAAGTGTAACTTACAGATTGGCTTTATCAAAAAATCTGCTTTTAAGATTGGAGCAGCTATGGCTGTAGAAAAGAAAATTTTTAATAATAATTTCATTATTTTAAATATTTTTCTTTTTCTTTCATATTGCAATATAGCTGTTTTTTTCCAATTTCCATCTTACCTTCAATATAAACTTGGAATTAATCCTGAATGGATTGGTATAGTTATAAGTGTTTATTCTCTCACAGGTTTAATAATAAGACCATTAATCAGCGCTGTTATTACTCCTTTAAATGCAAAAAAAATTATTATTTTCAGCTCAATTGCAGTTGTTTTATCTTTAATCTTATATTCATTTACTATCAATATCACAGGAATAATTATTGTAAGAATATTCCACGGCTTAGCTTATGTTGTTCTTGGCACTGGGATTATGTCAGCTATTGTTGCTTCAGTGCCTCCTGATCAAAGTGGCAAGGCATTTGGTATTATAGGCATAATTACTATTTTGCCTTTTGCAGTGCTTCCACCGCTTCTTAAACCTTTAACATCAAAATTTTCATTTGTTTCAATTTTAATATATTTTGGTTTATTGCTGTTAATAGGGACTTTTTTAATTTTATTTCTTAAAAAAACTGAAAAAATTTCAGCCAAAGAAAAGGAAAAAGCTAAAATTACAAAAAAAGAGTTTATTGAAAATTTAACTGACATTAACATAATATTGTTATTTTTAATTTCACTTTTTTTATTTACATCTTTTGCAGCTACTTTTTTTTATATAAAAGGTTATGGTATTAAACATAATATGCCCAATCCCGGGTGGTTTTTTACAATCTCCACTTTTATGGAAATAGGCGTGAGGATTTTTTGCAGCTCTTATTTTGACCGTGTAAACAAAATTACATTTCTTGGTGTGTCAATGATGTTAATGGCAGTGTCATATTTTATCCTTGCAATGTTTTACAGTGTGATTATGTTTCTATTTGTTGCAGTGTTATTTGGCTTGGGAATAGGCATTGCAATTCCCCTAATTAACAGTTTATTATTTGATTTATCAAAACCAAAATTAAGAGCTTTTAATAGCAACATAGGTGTAGAAATGTTTCAGGGAGGTTTTTTTATAGGTTCTTTAATTGGTGGAATAATTTTAAGCAAATGGAACTATGAAGCAATTTTCCTTGTTTGCGGTATAATTTGCTTAATATCAATAGGATTAATATTTTATATATATTACCAGACAAAGGAGAATTATGAGTATAACAACTAATATTTTAGGCTGTATTATAGGAATAGGATTATGCATGGAAATAGGAGCAAGAATATATTATAAAAACAGGTTCAGGCTTCCATGGCATTCAAAAAGTATAGGAGAATATCCTTATAATGAATTTCTTGAAAAAGCAGATCCACCTTTATATTTTCAATTTAAAAGAGGTTTTTGCTCTAAACTTGTAAATATCAACAGTTTTGGAATGAGGAGTTCAGAGCCGGAAACAGGCAAGAATAAAAAAAAACTCCTTTTAATTGGAGAATCATTATTTTTTGGTTCAAAACTTTTAAATGAGAAAGGATTATGGTGTTATCAGCTTGAAAAAATACTTAAAAACAATGGGATTAATAATTGGGATATTTTAAATGCAGGCTTTCCAGGGTATAATGTAATTCAATATTTAACATGGTGGCAAAATACTTTAAAATCCATAAAACCTGATATTTTATTAATTCAAATGGGATTAAATGATATTACTCAAGCTTATGTTTTTGGTGACAAATGGCAGCCTGGCATGTCTTGGCCATTGGATTTTATATTAAAACAACAGAAAAAAAGCAAATGGTGGAAAAAATTTCTTTTTCATAGTTGTTTATATTTTGTTTACAGAAGAAAAAAAATTACAGAAAGAAAAGGTTTTGAGAGCAATTCAAATGTGTTTAAATATAATGAATGCAAGGACATTATTCTTGAAAAAGCAATGGATATTATAAATCAGGCAAAAGGTATGGGCTCAAAGGTTATTTTAACAACTGGAACAATGGCATATTCTCCAGATAGCCTGAAAGAAGCTCCGCCTCAACTTGATACAATTCAAAGCAATTGGCGTGAAAGCCTTAAAACCACAGGTTTGCCTATGATTGAATTTAGCGATTTTTGGGTAAATGAATTCAGCAGCGAGCTTTCTGCTACAGGTTTAAATTTTATGGAACTATTCTGGAATCATCCCAGAAGATATGAAATGTATCTTGATGTTGTTCACTGGAATGAAACAGGGCATAAAGTAGCAGCAAATGCAATTTTTAATAAAATTAAAAATTTGGGATGGTGGCAGTAAATAAAAATGATTTACAGAGTTAAATTTATAATTGATTTTAACAAAAATCCAATTAAAGATATAGGTATAGTTATAGAAAACGGATTAATAAAAGATACAGGTGGTTTTAACAATATATTTAGAAAATACCCTGATAAAAAAACAGAAGATTTTGGCAATTATATTGCAATACCACCTATTGTTAATGCCCATACTCATCTTGAGCTTACAAATCTTGACAAAAAGAATTTGGATTTTTCATCACATATTAATTGGGTGCTTTCATTAATCAAAGAAAAAAGAAGCAAAGATAATGTTTTTTTTAAAAATGCATTAAAAACAGGCAAAGAAAAATTATATAAATACTTTACTTTTTATTATGGAAACATTGTATCACCCTTTTTTTATGCTTTAAATGAATTTAATTTTGCTGAAATTATCTGCTACAAAGAAGAAGATATTTCTTTAAAATTTGAACAAATTAAAAACTTCCAAAAATTATCACCTCATACTTTTTTTACTGTTCATCCTTTATTAATGGAAAAAATTTTTTCATTGCATAAACCTCTTTCTATTCATTTGTTTGAATCAAAATATGAAATAGAATATCTTTATGAAAACTCAGGGGATATTATTAATAAATTGTATAGATTTACAGGGTTAAAACCACTTAAAAACAAACCTGATACAGAGAAATTTATTCTGCATTTAATAAACAAATACCATCTTAAAGTTAATTTTGTTCACTTATGTTATTTAACTTCATTTTTTGAAAATTTTTTAAAAAAATTCAAAGATAAAATCATTCCAATATTATGTCCAAGAAGTAATGTAAAATTGAAAAACAGGTTGAATTTCGACTTTTTTATTCAAAACAAGATACCTTTTGCACTTGGTACAGACAGCATTGCAAGCAATGATGATTTAAATGTGGTAAATGAAGCGCTCTTTATTTTAGAAAATTATCAAAAAGACATTTCAGAGTGTTTATTTAAAGCATTAACAGTTAATGGAGTAAAATCCCTCTTTTTATCTGATAAATACCATGCTTTTAAAAAGAATAGTTATGCAAATTTTATTTTATTAAAATACCCTGAAAATGAAATTAATTATGAATTTATTTTAAAAAATTTTAATTATTTGGAAAAAATACCTGTTATGTATAAAATGTTCTGATATTTATTGGCAATTAAACAATGAAACATAGATTATTAAAGATAGGAGTATTTAAAAATGTCTAAATATTATGTAAAACCTAAACAAAAAGTTGTTATAGAGCGGTTTACAGATAAATATGCTGAAGGAGTTACAAAATGTTTTAAAGCTGTGTATGGAAAAGGATATCCAATAGATACCTATATTAACCCTGAGAAATTAATTAAAGAAAACAATGCAAAAAGAGTGATCTCTATTATTGCCAAAACTGTTAATGGTGAAGTTGTAGGTCATTTATCTTTGTTTAATTCTAATCCTTGCAATTTGAAAATTTATGAGAGTGGGAGCGGAGTTGTTATTAAAGAATATAGAAATACTGAGAAACTTTTTTCAAGAATGACAGCATTAAGCGAAGAGATTGGTAAAGAAGAGGGCATAGAAGGAGTATATGGCGAGCCTGTTTGCAATCATCCATATAGCCAAAAATTATGTTACAATTTAAAGTGGATTACAACTGCAATTGAAACAGATCTTATGCCTGCATCAGCATATCAGAAAGAAGAAAGTGCTGCCGGCAGAGTATCTGCATTTTGGTGTTTTAAAACACTTGTGCCTAAGCCACATACTGTTTTCATACCTGAAATTTATAAAGACTTTTTTAAATTAATGTATAAGCGTATAGATGATAAAAGAGATATTCAAATATCTGAAAAATCTATTCCTAAAAC
>CAZBLP010000057.1:0-11834 GCA_964492825.1 uncultured bacterium | reverse complement strand
TCTATTTGTAGATTTTTTACAATTTTATCAATTATTTTTTCAATATCTTTACTGGATATAATTTTATTGAGTTCATTATCGATTTCTTCATTATTTTTAATCACAGGCAAATTCTTGAAATTTAACTTTTCCTTAAGTTTTTCAAAGTCAATTTTTTTTAGAAATTCTAATTTATTCTTTAACATTTCTTTTACAATTGTTTTATAACGTTCTAAATCCATTTTTCCTCCAATATTTATTTTAGAATTATACTTAGAGTTTAGTTTCTAAAACTAAACTCTAAGCCAAGCAATTAAAAAAAGGAGATGTGGGCATCAAAATTTAAATCTGACCTGCAATAACTACAACATATCTTAACAGAAATCCGCCAACAATTATTAAAATAGGTGTTACAATAGATTTGCTTAATTTTTTGCCTTTTATTCTATGATTAATCATTGAATAAAAATTAAGAAGCAGAGGGATAACAAGGCCGATTAACACCACACCAATCCAGAATAATCCGCTTACTTTTGACATTAACACAAGCCTGTGCTGATTTGCAAGCTCTATTAACATAAAAAGAATTATTACAAGTTCTGCAAAAATTGCCATATTATCCACAAGTTTTAATTTATATTTTCCAACTTCCGCATCACCATTTCCATCTGATTTTTTTAAATCATAAAAGAAATATATAAAAGCTATGGCAGTTGACACTCCTGAAGCTAAAAAGAGAGCTCCCAGAAATGGAGTGTCAGACCAGAAGGGACGGGAAGTTTCTGTAAGAAGAACTCCTGTGTAAGCTGCTAAAAAAACAGCTGCTGAGAGTCCTACAGCATTCACCGCTTTTCTTGGAACAACAAGACTGATATAATAGCCTAATTTCCAGATTCCAGTTGATTTTTCATCCATACCGTGAATCATAAGAAAAGAAATTACTGAGAAAGCTGAGAATGTTATAACTCCCCAGACACCTACTGACATTGGAGAGGTAAATTTATAAATTTTTAAAACATTTAAAAACCTGTCAGGTCTTCCTAAATCGCCAATTAAACAAACACCGCCAATAATAATGGCTGGAAGAGCTACTGAGAATCCGATTTTTGCAATTGTTTTTTTCTCTTCCAAATCACAAAGATCAGCAAGAGCTGCTATAAGATATGCTCCGCCTGCGAGACCTCCTAAAAAAAGATATATAATAATAGGCATACCCCATTGAATAACTTGTCCTTCCATGATTACCTCCTTTTATTCTATATTTTCTTGTTCATTTTTTGGAAGTTTTTTTCTCCTGTCTCTGAAAGTAAAGATAGCTCCGAGACTAATTACAGCAGCGGATATTAACCCAATAAACGAATTTGATAAAATATTATAAAAATATTTTGATACAATTTTAGGATTTTTAGGCAATCCGTAAAACTCGGGATCTTCAAGGAGAATATAGAAAAAGCCTAAACCACCAAGCTCTTTTTCGCCGTAAATAGATGCTCTTTTATTTCCTTGTTTTCTTAAAAGATTTAATCTTTCATATGCCATTGCAAGAAGCTGGCTTCTGTTTCCAAATGTCAAAGCACCTGTGGGACAAGCTTTGGCACATGCAGGTATATCACCATTTTCAACTCTGTCAAAACATCCTGTGCATTTCATGGTTGTACCAGATTTTTCATTAAGATGAGGTATACCAAAAGGACAGAGTTGAATACAGTTTTTACAACCAATACATATCTTCTGATCTATATACACCATACCAGAAGGGGATCTTTTTATTGCACCTGTAGGGCAACCTTCCAGACAGTTTGCATCTGAACAGTGGTGGCACCCATGTCTTTTAAAGTGCCACATTACTTTGCCTTCAGATGTAGCTTCGTAAAATTTTATTATATTCCATGTATTACCGCTTAAATGAGGCGGATTTTCATATGAACCAAAATTATGAGTTTTTTCTGCAGGGAGATCGTTCCACTCTTTACACGCAACCTGGCATGCCCTGCATCCTATACACTTTGAAATATCTATTAAAACGCCTTTTTTAACAGCCATTTTAACCTCCTAACATTGTTAAATTTTTTCAATATTTGCCATAAATGCCTTTGTCTCTGGAATCAATGTGTTGGGATCGCCAATTGTAGGTGTAAGAATATTTGCTGCATCTCCACCATCTTTAGGATGTACCCATCCAAAACACCAAGGAACCCCTATCATATGAACTGTTGCTCCTTCAATTTTAAATGGCTTTATCCTCTTTGTTACAATGGCAACAGCTTCCACTTCACCTCTTGCTGATACTACCTTAACTTTTTCTCCGTTTTTTATATTTTTAATTTTTGCAAGTTCTTCACTCATTTCAACAAACAGTTGAGGCTGCATTTCAAGTAACCATGGCTGCCATCTTGTTAATACTCCTGTTTGCCAGTGTTCTGTGACCCTGTATGTTGTGCAAATTAGAGGAAATCTTGGATCACAGCTTGCATAAGCATTTTGCCCTTTGCCAACTCCTGGTTTACTTAGAAGAGGAGTTACAGGGTTTAATTTTTTAGGATTAAGAAGATTTTTTTCTACAGGGCATTCGAGAGGCTCATAATGCTCCGGAAATGGCCCATCTGCTCTACCAGGACCAAAAATGTGTGCGTGTCCTTGAGGTTTCATAATAAAAGCATACCTGGATTTGCTGCTATAAGAAAGTGGCGGCCATCCTCCATCAGGTACATCGCCAATCCATTTAGAGCCTGTCCATTTTATAACAGGCTTTTGTGGTGCCCATGGTTGACCGTTTTGATCAACAGATGCTCTGTTGTATATAATTCTTCTGTTAACAGGCCATGCCCATGACCACTCTGAATAGAGCCCGATACCTGATCTGTCAATTGGAACCCTTCTTGCCGCCATATTGCCTTTTTCAGTATAGCTGTTGCAATAGAGCCAGTTCCCTGATGATGTGGAACCATCAGCTGTTAAATATGCAAATGAAGGGACAAGATTGCCTTTTTTAAATAATTTACCTTTAACAACAGTGTCTTTTAAAAAATATCCATTGACTTCTTTTGCAATTAAATGAGTGTCTATTTTTCTGATAAAGCCGTTTTCGTCTTTTTGTCCATAATCCCATGTTAGATTTAAAATAGGCTCGGGATAAGCACCACCTTCTTTTTCATAAAGTTTTTTTATTTTAAAATATAACTCATTAATTATTTCAGAATCAGGTCTTGCTTTGCCTGGTGAGTTAATGGCTTTATATCTCCATTGCATCCATCTTCCGCTGTTTGTAATACTGCCCTCTTTTTCAAAACTCATAGCACATGGCAGCATAAAAACTTCAGTGTCTATTTCAGATGGATTCATACCAGGGCCTTTCCAGAAAGAACCTGTTTCATTATCAAAGAGATTTACGTTAACCAACCATTTTAATTTTGTAAGAGCATTTCTTACTCTATTGGAATTTGCACCGCTACATGCAGGATTTTGTCCCCATGCGAAAAAACCTTCAATATTACCTTTTTCCATTTGCTCAAATATCATAAGCCATGAGTAATTTACACCATCATCAACTTTAGGCATCATTTCATAACATTTATCAAGATTTGCATTAAGTCCAAACATTGCTCTTAAAAAACTTGCAGAATATTTGGGATAATTTCCCCACCAGTTGGCACTCATAGGATCATTGGTCTTAGGAGTGTATTTTTTATTGTAAGCATCAAAAGTTTGCTGTGAAGCACGGGGAGTTTTCAAATAACCAGGTAGAATATGCCATAATAAACAATGATCTGTTGAACCTTGAACATTGGATTCTCCTCTTAATGCATTTACTCCTCCACCAGCCACACCTATATTACCGAGCAATAATTGAATAATAGCCATTGTTCTAATATTCTGAGTGCCAACAGTATGCTGAGTCCAGCCCATTGCATACATAATTGTAGCTGATTTGTTCTTTTTCCCAGTAGATGCATAAGTTTTATAAACTTTCAGCAATGATTCTTTTGGTGTACCGGTAATTTCAGAAACAATTTCAGGTGTATATCTTGAATAATGTTTTTTCAATAATTGAAATACACAGTTTGGGTCATTCATAGTAAGGTCTTTTTTAGGATTACCATTTTCGTCAAGCTGAAACTTCCATGTTGATTTATCATATTTTCTCTTTATTGGATCATAGCCAGAAAAAACGCCGCCATTATCTGCTGGTAATTTAAAATCTGGGTCAACTAAGAAAGTTGCATTTGTGTAAAGTTTTACATATTCTTGAAAATATAATTTATTATCAAGAATATATTTTATCATACCACCAAGAAAAGCTATATCAGTTCCCGGTCTAATAGGTGCGTAAATGTGTGCTTTTGAAGAAGTTCTTGTAAATCTTGGATCAACACTAATTAACTTTGCACCGTTTTCTATTGCCTTAGTAACCCATCTGAAGGAAACAGGGTGATTTTCAGCAGCATTACTGCCCATAATAAGAATAACATCTGAATTTTTAATATCAATCCAGTGATTTGTCATAGCACCTCTTCCAAACGACTCTGCCAGAGCCGCAACAGTTGCGCTATGTCAGATACGTGCCTGGTGTTCAATATATACAAGACCCAGACCTCTTAAAAATTTTTGATAAATATAACATTCTTCATTGTCAAGAGCAGCACTTCCAACAGAGGCTATTGCTTCAACCCTGTTGACAATTTGTCCTTTAGCATTAGTTTTTATAAAATGCTTATCTCTTGATTCTTTAACTCTTTTTGCAATTCTGTTAAGAGCCCATGCCCATGAAACTTCTTTCCATTGCTTTGATTTTGGTGCTCTGTAAAGAGGTTTTGTTAACCTGCTTTTATTAAAGTCGTAGCTTAATTGAGTAAGTGATTTACCTTTTGGACAAAGTTTGCCATTATTAATGGGATGATCAGGATCACCTTCACTACCTATGAATTTTCCATCTCTTGAATGAACTATAATTCCGCATCCAACAGCACAGTATGGACAAATTGTGGTAGTTTCCTTTGTCCTTTTGTACTTAAACGGCATCTGAGCATGTGCTGATTCAAGTTTAATGCCTTGCCCAAGAGCAGCACCTGCAATGCTTGCGCCTGTCCATTTAAGAAAACCTCTTCTGCTAATTTTACCTGTCATGCATACCTCCTTTATTGATTTGTTGTTCGGATAATCAATTTGACTATAATATATTGCATTTAACATGCCAAAAAATAAAATGAATGATATTGGTAAGTTATTAAAATAGGAATATTATTTTTAAATTAGATTGTGGAATTTTGTCTTTAAATGTGAGAAATTTTGTCCTAATGAATTTTATTGATATTTATAAAAAAGTGTTATAAAGATGTGGCATGTATAAACTTGTAATTATTGATGATGAAATAGGTATGCTACATTTTCTTGAAAAACTTTTTCAAATAAAAGGGTTTGATGTTCATACTTTTAGCACAGGTTTGGAAGGATACAGATTTATAAAGCAAAATAGTTCAGATGCAGTTTTATTAGATGTAAAACTTCCAGATATTGATGGTATGGAGATTTTAAATAAGATAAAAAAAATAGATAAAAATATTCCTGTTGTTGTAATGACAGCTTACGGTGACATTGAATCAGCTGTTGAGTTTATGAAAAAAGGAGCTTATGATTATATTACGAAACCTTTTCCAAAGGAAAAAGTAATTGAAGTTATAAAAAATTGTTGTGAGAAATATGCTCTTTTTAAAGAAAATATTGAGTTAAAAAAAGAAATTTTAAAAGCAGGCTTTTCTCCAGATGATATTGTTTACAGAAGCAGAGAAATGGGGGAGGTTTTAGGACTTGCACGAAGTATTGCACCAGCTGATTCCACAGTAATAATTCATGGAGAAACAGGTACAGGAAAAGAACTGGTTGCAAAATATATTCATTACTTTAGTGACAGAAAAGATAATGTCTTTTTGCCTGTTAATTGTTCTACCCTAACCGAAAATCTTTTTGAAAGCCATCTTTTCGGGCATATAAAAGGTGCTTTTACAGGTGCTTTAAAAGACCAGAAAGGTATATTAAGAGAAATTGACGGAGGCACGTTATTTCTTGATGAGATAACGGAGATATCTCCGAAGATTCAAGCAAAGTTGCTTAGACTCATACAGGAAAAAGAGTTTATTCCTGTTGGTTCATCAAAGGTAGAAAAGGTTAATATTAGAGTAATTGCAGCTACCAATAAAGACCTTTTTAAAGAAGTTGAATCTGGAAATTTCAGAAAAGATTTGTATTACAGACTAAATGTGATTTCCATTAATATTCCGCCTTTAAGAGAAAGGAAAGATGATATAGAGCCACTTATTAAACATTTTGTAAAAATATACAGTGTTAAATTTAAAAAAGTTGTGAGAGGAATTGCTGAAGAAGTTCTAAGTCAGCTCAAAAAATATCAGTGGCATGGCAATATCAGAGAATTGCAGAATATTATTGAAAGAAGCGTACTTCTCATGCAGGACAACATTTTAAAGGCAGAGTATTTTCCAAGAGACATGATTAATCTTCAGTTAAAGGAAGAAGATGAGAGCATTATTTTGCCACTTGACGAAGTTGTAAGAAATTATATTAAAAGAATTTATTTGATAACAGGAAAAAACAAACTGAAAACAGCAGAGCTATTAAAAATTTCAAGAAAAACAATAGATAGGAAATTAAAAGAATAATTTTTAATAATGAATAATGAAAAATGGATTTAGGGGATAGGATTTAGTGACGGTGCAAAAAAGTATAGGTAGTTATAAAAAAATTTGAATTTTGAATTGAAATAGTCGTTAGTCTGTAGTCTATAGACAATAGACTTTAATGAATAATTATTTATAGTTATTGATTGCAATTTATTATTGGTGGATAAAATTTAAGCTGATTGCTGATACAGAGATTTAAATTTTTGGTAAAATAATATGGAATAGGAGAGGATGAAAACTCTTAAAAAGAAGATACCTTTGTTTTTTCTCATACCAACTCTTTTAATGTTCTTTATATTTTCTGGTATTTCAGTTTATCTAATTGACTACTACATAAGAAAATTAGCTCAAAATAAGGTGCAATACGATTTAAACTCTGCACATGAAATTTATTACAATGAACTTGAAAGATTGCGCAATATTTTAAAATTTTCATCAAAACTTTACCTGATAAAACATTCAATTGAAAATAGTGATTTTAATACGCTTCTTTCTGAAATTCAAAGAATAAGGGTGGAAGAGCATCTTGATTTTTTATCTGTGGCAAACAGTAGAGGATATGTAATTACAAGAGCAAGAAACCCAAATAAAAATAGCGATTTTATTGGAAACGATTTAATTGTTAGAAAAGCTCTGATTGGGGAAACAACAGTATCAACTGAAATATGGGAATCTGACAAATTGAAATCTGAAGGAAAAGAACTAATCGAAATAGCAAAAACTAAACTTATACCGACTCCTAAAGCTTTACCTACCACAAAAGAAATTGAAACATCAGGTATGGTTTTAATTGCCTCAGCCCCTATTTATAACAGTAAATATCAAATTATCGGAGCTATCTACGGAGGTGTTTTGTTAAATAAAAATTATTATTTAGTTGATAAGATTAAAGAAACAGTTTTTGGTAATAAAGCAACAGGTACAGCCACTATATTTATGGGAGATTTAAGAATTTCAACAAATGTGAGATTAAAAAATGGTAAAAGGGCTGTTGGCACAAGACTTTCAAGAGAAGTGTACAACAGAGTTATAGTTGCAGGTGAAAAATGGATAGACCGAGCTTTTGTAGTAAATGCATGGTATATTACTGCATATGAACCGATTTACAATATAAAAAACGATATTATAGGTTCATTGTATGTGGGAGTACTTGAAAAGCCTTTTAATAAGATTAAAGATAAAATTTCCCTTATATTTATTTCTTTGCTTTTATTGGGGGCAGGTCTGACCTTTATAGTTTCCCTGATTCTTTCACAGAGAATAGTTGCACCTATAACTCATCTTGAGAAAAACATAAAGAAAGTTGCAAAAGGTAATTACGAGGACTTTGTTAAAATTGAAACTGACGACGAAATTGGAAGAGTTCAGATGGAATTTAACAGTATGATAAAAGCATTAAAGGATAAAGATGATGCATTGAATAAACTTCACAGTAATCTTGAAAATGAAGTCAAGACAAGGACAGCAGAGCTTGAAAATAAGAACATAGAGCTGACAAATGCAAAACAGGAACTTTATAAATTAATAGATGAGAAAGAAAATCTTATTAAAAAATACAGAGAATTGCAAAATGAGCTTGTCCATACTTCAAAGCTAGCAGCAATAGGCGCTCTTGCAGGAGGTGTTGCTCATGAAATCAATACACCAATTGCCATTATACGGGGTAATATTGAACTACTGGAAGTTTATCTTGAAGAAAAGGGTTTTATTGATACCAAGGAGATGCAGCTAATAAAAGAGCAGGTAACAAGAATGCAGAGAATAGTAGACAGATTATTACAATTTGCTAAAAAAACAGATGCTACTTTTACTGAAATAGATATTAACCAATTAATAGAAGAAGTTGTTGAACCTTTAAAAAAGCTTAACATTCCAATATATTTCAATTTTCATGAGAAGATAAAAATAAAATCTTATGAAACTCAATTAAGAGAAGTGTTTACCAATGTTATTTTAAATGCTTTAGAGGCGATAAGAGAAAAAGGAGATGGAGAGTTAACCATTTCAGTAATAAAAACAGAAAATATAGTGACAATTGAATTTAAAGATACCGGTATAGGTGTGGAAGAAGAAAATTTAAGAAAAATATTTAATCCTTTTTATTCTACTAAAAAAAATGGTACAGGTTTAGGACTTGCCATTAGCCTTTCTATAATTAAAAATTTAGGTGGTGATATAAGAATGGATTCACAAAAAGGGATAGGCACAACAGTTACAATAGTTTTATCTGTTTAATTTTTTTATACTATTTTGCTCAATTTTTCTTTTAATTCATTGATAGTATAAGGTTTTATGAGTATATCTTTAAAGCCATATTTTTTATAATGAGACATTACTTCGCTTTCGGAATATCCGCTTGCTACAATTGCGTATATGTTTGGGTTGATTTCTTTTAGAACTTGAATTGTTGTTTCTCCACCTTTGCCACCTGGTATGGTAAGATCAAGAATAACAAGATCATACATTTCGTTTTTTTTCATAGCATCTTTATACATTTTTATAGCTTCATCTCCATTTGAGCAGGTTGATATATCATGTCCCAAACTTGTTAAAATGTCAATTAGCAAAGACCTTATGTCTTTTTTATCATCCATTGCCAATATTTTTAATTTATGAAATTTTTTAATATTTTTATTATCAAAATTTTTTTTAAACGAAATTGTAGTTCCATTATTTTTAAGTTCTGCTGGTAAAAAGATTGTAAAAGTTGTACCTATACCTTCTTGCGATTCTACAAAAATTTCTCCATCATGTTTTTTTATTATAGAGTAAACAGTTGTAAGGCCAAGCCCGTTTCCTGTTTTTTTGGTAGTAAAATATGGATCAAAAATTTTATCAATAATATTTATAGGTATACCTTTACCTTCATCTTTAAAAACAATTTTTAAAAAGTTTCCAGATAAATTTGGTAAAGGATTTGCAGCATTTTCTGTATAAATGAGTATTTTACCACCCTTTTCCATAGCTTCTTTTGCATTTATCGTAAGATTTGCTATTACCTGACTAACTTGTCCTTTATCTGCATATATTTTACATAATTTGTCTGATAATTTAAAAACCGGTCTTATATTGCTTCCGCTTAAATTAAATTTAACAGTTTCTTTGATTAAAACATTAATATCAACATCTTCCAAAATAGGCTCCCCTCCTTTTGAAAATGTTAATAGTTGTTTGGTTAAAGATGTGGCTTTTTCAATCGACTTTTCAGCTTTATTAATAAAATCATAAGCAGGGTTATTTTTATTTATTATTTCTTTTGCAAGAGAAATATATCCAAACAGGCTTGTAAGCATATTGTTAAAATCATGAGCAATTCCACCTGCAAGTATGCCAATGGATCTTAATTTCTCAGCTTTTAATAATTCTTTTTCACGTTGTATTTTTTCAGTTACATCTCTAAAAACCAGTATAACACCAATAATTTTACCTCTGTCATTTTTAATAGGAGCAGCACTGTCAGCAATATGATATTTTATGCCATTTCTTGAAACTAACACTGTATGGTTGGCAAGACCTTCTATTTTTCCTGATTTTAAAACTTTATCAACAGGATTTCCTTGTTTTTCCTTGGTTACAGAATTGAATATTTTAAATACTGTATCAAGATGTTTGTTTTTTGCTTCTTCAAATTTCCACCCAGTTAATTTTTCAGCAACTGGATTCATTAGTTCTATTTTAGCATCGGTACTTACTTTAATTACGGCATCTCCTATTGATTTTAAAGTAGTTTCAAGTTCCTGTTTTTCTTTCTCCAAAAGTTGCTGTAGCTGTTTTAATTCGGTTATATCCACCCAAGTAACCAATACAGCGTCCCTGTTTTTATAAGGTACCAGAGATAATATAATGTATGCCCAGAATGTTTTGCCAGTAAAACTTTTAAGAACCCATTCAAATGTCTTTATCTCACCTGTTTTAAAAACCTCATTTACTAGTTTCTTTGCTTTTTCAACAGATAATATCCCATCAGGCTGATATTTAGGTGAGAGATTGTCTATGTTTACGAGAAGATCTTTTTTGCTTTTAGCTTGTATGAAATTAACAGCAGCCTGATTACAATCAATAAATTTACCTTTGTCAATTAATAGATAAGGAATAAGAGACTGCTCAAAAAAACCTCTGAATTGTTTTTCGCTTTCAATTAATTGAGCTGTTTTTTCTTCAATTTTCTTTTTTAAAGTAATATTCCATAATGATATAAATACTATTGCAATAAGAAAAATAAGCAAAATTAGTAGAAATATATAAAAATATTTTCTATATCCTTTTTTGGAATAACTGCTACCTAACCATTTTTTTTCAATTGAAGTAATAATCCCTCTTCTCTGAGCTAATTTTATTCCTTTGTCTAATATTGATAAAAGTATTTTATTGCCGTCTTTTACAGCAAAAGAATCAAGACCGACATACAAAGGATTGCCGACAATTTTAACTTTTGATAATAAATCCTTCTTTATCATATAGTACATTACTATTTGTTCGTCACCTACAAGAGCGTCAGCTTCATTGTTAATTAATTTATCAGTTGCTTCAATAAAATTTTTTGTTGCCACTAATTGAAAATTTATATTCTTACTTTTCAAAAAGCTTATAGCATAGTCTCCTTTTTGAATGGCAATTTTTTTTCCATTTAAATCTTTGATAGATTTTATATTAGTGTTATCAATTGTTACAAATATAGATGCAGGAATATGGAAAATAATTTTTGTAAAATCAAATTTTTTGTCCCGTTCTTTGCTGTAAAAGAAGCTTGTTAAAATATCAGCGTCTCCTTTAAGAATCATCTGTTGAGCATTGTAAAAGGATGTATGAATGAATTTCGCCTTAAAGCCAAATTCAGTACTGATCCATTTGGCAAGTTCTATTGCCATCCCAGTAGGTGTTTTATTTTCATCAATAAATTCAAATGGAGGATATTTTGTTTGACTGACAAAAATAATGGTTTTTTTATCTTTTAAATAAGATCTTTCAGAGGAAGTAAGAGCTATTTTGTAATCTTTTGTAAAAATAATTAACAAAAATATAACAAGTAAAATGGCAAGTATAATAAAGAAGTAGAAATGTCTGATTTTTTTCATATATAAATCTCTGGGGTTTATTAAAATTATAAAGTTATATTAAGCTTTTATATATTGAAATTGATTCATAAAGCAATATAAGTCAAAT
>CAZBLP010000056.1:0-12477 GCA_964492825.1 uncultured bacterium | reverse complement strand
ACAACATTTAAGAAAAGTTTTTGTAAATCTGCAGGTAATTTATTGAACCATTTTTGATTGAAAATCCAGATAAATAAACCTTGTGCATAATTAACAAATGTATAATATTTACAAATTTCAAACTTTTTAGTAATCCAGCAAACCATTGGTGTATGATCCAAACCTTCAATAACACCTTGTTTTAATGCAACTGGAACATCTGGCCAAGGCATAACAACTGGATGCAAACCCCATGCTGCATAAATATCTTTTTGTACAGGAGCTTCTGCAATTCTAAATCTAACTTTTTTAGCATCAGCTATTGTATGGATAGGTTTTTTTGATGCCCAACCATAGCTTCCATAACCTGTAATATCAACTCCCATAATGCCTTTATCTTTCATTGCATCTAAAAATGGCTGAAATAATTCTTTATTCGCAGCAAAAGCATCTAATTTTTTAAAAGTATTAATTACAAATGGTAGGTTTACAATCCCCATTCTTGGACCAAAATTAGCTGCAGCAACTGATGAAATAGACATACCTTGAACAGTACCTGTTTGTAACATGTTAAAAACTTCTACTTCACCACCAAGTTGTGATAAAGGATAATATTTCATTCCTAATTGGCCATTACTTTTTTCCCATAACTGGTCTCTAATTCTATAACCCGCTCTAATACCTTGAATAACTGGATGGGAAACATTTGATACTTTAAAATAATATTTTGCTTTTCTTGCATCAAATTTTGCTTTCCATGCTGCCAAAGGATTTTTCTTTTTCGCAAAAGCTAAAGAAGTAAGCAAAAATGAAACAATTAACAATGAAAAAAACAATAGCCTAAAAATACTCTTACTCTTTCTCATAACACCCTCCTTTTTTTAATTTAAAACACTTTTAGAAGTGTTTTTTTATTATTTAACAGTTTTTAATTTTGAAGTCAATATTTTTTGAATAAAATTAAAACAAAGTTTTAAATTTGTATACAATTTCTGCCTGCATTAAAAGCACTAATATTTACATCTAAAACTTTTGGAGGGACAACTTTGGTTAACACTTTTTCCCAAATTTCAGGTTCAATAGGTATAAAGTTGGATCCTGCACCTACAAGAGCTACATTTGCAGCTTTGGGATTACCTGCATTTTTTGCAAGCTCAAACGCATCAACGCAGTAAACTTTGCATTCCAATTTATTCATTTCATCTTCAATGTTTTCTGGATATTCTGCCATTCCTGCAGATACGGTAATAGGATTAACTTTAAGCTTATTATAAATTATTATTCCATCTTTTTTAACCCAGTGTTTATTTCTTTCTGCTTCAAGAAGCTCAAAACCAAGTACTATATCAGCCTCTCCCTCCACAACAAGAGGTGAATATACTTTAGAGCCTATTCTAACATGAGATGTGACACTTCCCCCTCTTTGGCTCATTCCATGAACTTCACTCTGCTTTACATCAAGGCCGCTTTCTATTGCTGCACTACTAAGGATTTTACTTGCAAGAATAACACCTTGACCTCCTACTCCTGAAAGCACTATATTAAATGTTTTCATATTTCCTCCTTTTTGTTTCAAAGTTCAAGATTCAACGTTCCACGTTAAAACCTGAAAATCTAATTTAATTTTATTATTTATTCACCAATTGCATCAAATTTGCAAACCTGAGCACATACTCCGCAACCAACACACATATTAGGATCAATTTCTGCTTTTGTTTCTCCGTCAACCTCTTTAAGCCCCAAAGCAATACAGCCCACTTTAATACATGCTTTACAACCTTTGCATTTTTCCTCATCAATTTTTAATGCAGGTTTAAAAACTTTGTATTGGAGAACACAAGGCTTTTTACAAACAAGAACAGTAAGTTCGTCTTTATCAAGAGCTTCTCTTATAATCTTCTCTGTTTCTTCCAAATTATATGAATCAAATTCATAGGCATTTTTAACGCCCAGAGCTTTTACCAATTCCAAAATATCAGTTTCTATTGTAGGTTCACCAAGTAATGTTTTGCCAGTGCCAGGATTTTCTTGCCCTCCAGTCATTGCAGTGGTTCTATTATCCATAATTATAACAACAGAATTGCCTTTATTATAAATCATACCCAATAAACCAGTTATACCTGAATGAAAAAATGTGGAATCACCAATAACAGCTACTGTTTTATTTTTTATTGTGTCTGGTTTAAAAACCTTGCTAATGCCATGAGCCATTCCTATACTTGCTCCCATACAAACAGTTGTATGCAAAGCACTTAAAGGTGGTAATGCACCAAGAGTATAACAGCCTATATCACCTGAAACAAAACATTTGATTTTCCCTAAAACAGTAAACAAGCCTCTATGAGCACATCCGGGACACAATGTAGGAGGTCTCAAAGGCAAACCTTCTGCTGCTTCAAATACTCGACCTTCACTTTTAATATCAAATGCTTTTCTTAAAATTGCCTGATTTAATTCTCCACAAATAGGTAAAACATTTTTACCTTTTTCAACATTTATTCCTAATAATCTAACCTCTTCTTCCAAAAATGGATCTAATTCTTCGATTACATAAATTTTTTCTACATTTTCAGCAAACTCCTTAATTAATCTATCAGGCAAAGGAAAGGTCAATCCTAATTTTAATACAGATGCTTCTGGGAAAACTTCTTTAGCATACTGATAAGAAATTCCTGAAGTTATAATACCAACTGATTTATCGTTATATTCAACTTTATTTAAAGAAGATGAATAGCCATACTCTGCCAATTGTTTCAATCTTTCTTCAACAACAGGATGTCTTCTTCTGGCATTTACTGGAAGCATTGTATATTTTTTGGATTCTTTGGATAATTCATTTGGAATTTCATGCTCTTCTCTATCTCCCAATTCAACGATTCCTTTGGAATGTGAAATTCTTGTAGTGCTTCTAAAAAGTACAGGGGTATCAAATTTTTCACTTATTATAAAAGCTTGCTTTAAAAATTCTTTTGCTTCCTGGCTATCAGAAGGCTCTACAACAGGCATTTTAGCAGCTTTGGCATAATGTCTGTTGTCCTGCTCATTCTGTGAACTGTGAAGCTCAGGATCATCACATGTTACAATAACCAAACCACCGTTTACACCTGTATAAGACAGTGTAAATAGCGGGTCAGCTGCAACATTTACACCTACATGCTTCATAGTTGCAATAGCTCTTGCTCCTGCAAGAGAAGCACCAATTGCCACTTCTAAAGCAACTTTTTCATTGGGAGACCATTCTGAATATATTTCTTTATATTTAGCAGATACATTTTCTAAAATTTCCGTACTTGGTGTGCCAGGGTATGCTGAAGCAAATTTAACGCCAGCTTCATATACGCCTCTTGCAATAGCCTCATTCCCTGAGAGTAACTCTTTCATAAAAATTCCTCCTTATAATTTTAATTCAAGGTCAAAATAAAAGCCTATTCTTTTCTCTGACGTTACATACTATTTTCTAATATCAACAAAGGCCTCTTTTCTTCCTGTGTATTTTTCTCTTAATACAGGTTTCATTATTTTACCTGTAGGATTTCTCGGAACATTATCAAACACTATTTTTCTTGGAACTTTATAAAGCGCTAATTTGGATTTACAATATTCTATAACCTCTTCCTCTGTCATTGTTTCACCTTCTTTAAGCTGAACAACTGCCATAACTATTTCAACTAACCTTTCATCAGGATAACCAATAACTGCTGCATCATCTATTTTATCATGCTGATGCAGTGCTTCCTCTATTTCAACAGGATAAATATTTTCTCCTCCTGAAGTAATCATATCCTTTTTTCTGTCAACAATATAAAAATATCCGTCTTCATCAAATTCCATCATATCACCGGTATAAAGCCAACCATCCTTAATAGTATTAGCTGTCATTTCTGCATTATTGTAATACTCTTTCATAAGCCTTGGAGTTTTAAAGATTATTTCACCAACTGTCCTTGGCGTAGTTATTGTCTTTCCTTCAAGGTCAACTAATCTTGCTTCAACACCAAAGGTTGGTTTACCAATAGAGCCCGGTCTTTCCAAAACTTCATGCGGATAGAGATTAAATGTTCCGCCTCCCCCGCCTTCTGTAATTCCATAAATATTAGAAACACCGCAAGGTAAATATTCAACCAACTTCTTCATAACTTTAAAAGGAACTGGCTGAGCACCGATTTCCATATATTTCCAAGAAGATAACTCATAATCTTTTAAATTCAATTCACCGTTTTCAATTGCATTAATTATTGCTATTGCAACTGGAACAACAAAAAGAACATCTGTACAATTTTCATCAGCAATAGCTTTAATAATATATTCAGGTTTTCTGAATTCTCTTAAAATTGTTCCTGTAGCACCTGTAGCATAAAAAGGAGCCCAAAGGAAAAAAGTGCCAGAATGATACAACGGCAAGAAAAAAAGATAGTTATCTTCTCTTTCAACAAAATAACTCATACCATTGCCAATGGCAGTTGCATTTAAGGAGCCATGTGTATGTATAACAGGTTTTGGTTTTCCTGTTGTGCCAGAGGTAAACATCATGGCAATATTATGGTCATCTGGAACATCAACAAGTGCTTCTGATATATCATCATATTTTTTTACAACAGTATAATAATCTGTAGCAAAATCCGGACAATTATCACCTACATAAACGTATGATTTAACAGAGTCCAATTCAGGCTTAATATTCGCTACAACATCTGTAAATTCAAAACTGTAAATCATTGCAACAGGCTTACAAACATCAGCAGCATATTTTACATCAGGTTCTACAAATCTAAAATTAAGGGGAACTACTATAGCACCAAGTTTACATATTGCATAATAAGTAATTAACCATTCAAGCCTGTCCATCTGAAAATGCATTACATAGTCACCTTTTTTTATGCCAATTTCATTTTTCAGATAATTTGCAAATCTATTGATTTCATTATTAAACTCTTCCCAAGTCAAAGAACGTCTTGTGCCTTTTTCATAAGATCTTTCAATAAGACACTCTTTTTTAGGGAATTTAGCAGCATTTATTTTAGCATAATATCCGTAATTCATTTTTGCCTCCTTTATTCTTTTTCACCATAATCATAAAAACCCTTGCCAGTCTTTTTGCCAAGATAGCCGGCATTAACCATTTTTCTTAACAGGTATGGGGGGTTAAAGTAAGGATTTTTTGTATATTCATAAAATATATTCCCAACATGATAGGTAATTTCAACACCTGTAAAATCCATTAACTCACATGGTCCCATTGGAAAACCTGCGCCTAATTTCATGGCTTTATCTATGTCTTCAACAGTGGCAACACCTTCTTCAACCATTCTTGCAGCTTCAATAAAAACAGGAACAAGCAACCTGTTAACAATAAATCCAGGTGAATCAGTACATTTCACAGGATCTTTTCCAATTTTTCTGGCAACTTGCATAGCAATATCAACAGTTTCATCAGTTGTCTGAATAGCAGGAATAACTTCAACAAGTCTCATTATAGGAACTGGATTAAAAAAATGCATACCAACAAATTTGTCAGCTCTTTTTGTAAGAGATGAAAGCTCTGTGATACATATTGAAGATGTATTTGTGGCAATAATAACATCTTCTTTTAAAACAGCATCCAGTTTGTTATAAGTCTCTTTTTTTACGTCAATATTTTCAAAAACAGCTTCAATAACAAAATCAACATCATTAAACTTTGATGCATCTGTGGAAAAATTTATTCTTTTCCAGATAGCATCGTAATCATCCTGAGAAATTTTTTCTTTTTTCAATAATCTGCTTAAACTTTTATCAATTAATTTCCTACCTCTTTCCCATGCTTGGTCGCTAACTTCCAACACCTGGACTTCATAACCTGCCATTGCACATATTTGAATAATACCTGAGCCCATGCTTCCTGCGCCACAAACACCTATTTTTTTAATATCTTCAAACTTCATATTATCCTCCTTAATAATAACCTTAATAATTATTTGCCTTGGAAATTAGGCTTTCTTTTTTCTATAAAAGCATTAAATCCTTCTGTAGAATCTTCAGATTCAAAACAATTGTAAAACTCTTGACATTCAAATTTAAGGCCAACTTCCAATGTTTCATTTACTCCGTCATAAATTGCTCTTTTAGCTGCACCAATTGCATAAGTAGCTTTTTTGGCAAGAGATTTTGCAAATTCCAGAGCTCCTTTATTAAGTTCCTCATCATTTTCAAATACTTTTTCTATTATTCCAAGTCTGTATGCCTCTTCCACATTCATTTGTGCTGCTTGGGCAATATAATACAAAGCTCTTTTAGGGCCTATAATCCTTGCCAGTCTCTGTGTACCGCCTGCTCCGGGAATAACTCCAAGAGATGTTTCTGGCAAACCCACCATAACAGCTCTTTCTTTATCTTTAACCTTCGCAACCTTTGCTGCAAATCTAAAATCACATCCAAGTGCAAGCTCTAATCCACCTCCAAGTGCAAATCCATTAATAGCAGCAATTGATACTTTATTCATATTTTCCAATTTTCCAATTACATTTTGCAGAATTTTTGAAATAGTTTTTCCTTCAAGAGGTGTCATTTCAGCAAACATTTTAATATCAGCACCAGCAACAAAGAAACCTGGTAAAGCGCTTTTGATTAAAATAACTTTAACATCATTGTTTTGCTCAAGCTCATCAAAAGCATTTCCCAACTCTGAAGTAAATTCAGCATTTAAAGAATTGGCAGGTGGTCTGTTTAATTCAACAATACCAACACCATCTTCAACAAAAACATTAAAAAAATTATAAGCCATACCCTTTTCCTCCTTTTATTTTTATAATTTAATGTTTAAATTTCAACTACTATAAAATTATTTTTCCCACAACATTTTTTGCTCTAAAGACTTAACAAGAAACGTAATAGTTTCATTATATGGTGTTTTAACTCCAAATTTAGCACCTTCCCTGCATATTGCCCCGTTTAAAGTATCAATCTCTGTTCTTCTTTTTGCTTCAACATCTTGAAGCATTGATATCTTATTATCTTTTACACCTGAAAGCGCTTTTAACACAAAGGCTCCTGCAAATTTTAATTCTTCAAACTCCAATCCTTTGGCTTTTGCAACTTCAGCTGTTTCTTCAGCTAATTTAATAATAAGTTCTCTGGTGTGTTCGCATCCAAGTAGTTGATTACCAGTAAAACCTGTTAATGCAGCAACAGCATTGCATGAAACATTAGCAAGAAGCTTTCTCCAAATAGGAATTTCAACATTCCCTGAAATAATTTCAGTAGTAAAACCAGCTTTATTGAAAAGCTCTGCAATTTCTTCCAACCTCTTATCTTTTGTGCCGTCATATCTGCCGAGCCAAACACCTCCCATACCGCCAGCATATTTAATTTCATAAAGAGAGATCGGCATAGCGCTATGTGCTGTTACACCGCCAACTACCTTTTCTTTACCAACAACATTGGCAATTGTCTCTAAATTGCCAATACCGTTTTGAACGGAAATAACGTATGTTTTATCTCCAACCATTGGCAGAGCCATAGTTGCTGCTGAATGAGTATGATAACCTTTAACGGATATTTGTACAATATCCATTATTCCTGCTTCTTTTGGGTTGTCTGTAATTTTAACTTTTACTTTTTTAACTGTACCGTCTGGCATATATAAAATTATGCCGTTCTTTTTAATTGCATCAACTCTTCTTTTATCAATTTCTATTAAAGTTATATCAAATCCAGCAGCAGTCAATAATGCTCCAAAAGTACCACCTAATGCACCTGCTCCAACTATAGCCATTTTTAAATTTTTACCCATGCAATACCTCCCCTTTGACTTTTTTATATATGCACCTGCAAAAACATTGCCATTAAAAAATTGTTTTATTTTTTATAAAGCATAACTGGCATCATTATTGATATTATACTTTAAAAAATTTAAAATAACAAATAGTTTTAATTTTTATAAGAATTAAAGTTTTTATAAAAATTTTAATATAACTAATTACCTAAAAAACCGTATAAAACAAAACAATTTTTATATGTTAAAAAAATTTTCTACACACCAGATGTTAAATTATTTTTTTGTAGTTACTGTTATACTTGTATACTTTTTTATACATATTCAAAGTTTTTTTTTCTGTATATTTTGCTCTACAATATTATTCTTGCTATTTTTTAGATTTTGGTTTAGATATTGCCTTTAATTTTTTTCAATATAGTTTTGAATATCATAAAAAAACAGAATACACATAAAAAAGGAGGCAGATTATGAGAAAATGGATGCATGTTGGAGAAGTGTTAAAAATGGCAGCATATCTTTATCCTGACAAGATGGGGGCAAAAGACCTCAATAGAGCCATAACTTTCAAGCAGTGGAATGAAAGATGTAATAAACTGGCAAATGCGTTATTATCACTTGGGCTGAAAAAAGGTGATAAAATCGCAATTATTGCATATAACTGTGTTGAATGGATGGAAATATACGGTGCATGTGCCAAATCAGGTATTGTAGCTGTGCCTATAATGTTCAGAATGCCGCCAGCTGAATATGAATATATATTGCAAAATTCAGAAGCAAAAGCTTTTATCGTGGAATCTGACTTTGTTCAAGGTGCAGAAAGCATTAGGAATAATCTTAATGAAACTTTATCTAAAAACTTTATATATTTCGGTGACAATAGCGTTCCTGAAAATTATCTTGGATATGAAGATATTATTTCAAAAGCATCTTCTGAAGAACCAGATATTGAAATAACCGATAAAGACGTATGGGTTATGACCTACACTTCAGGTACAACAGGCAAGCCCAAAGGCGTTGTCAGAACTCATGAAAGCCTTATAGCTTTTTACCTTATTAATATTGCAGAATTTGGATTCGGCAGAGATGACACAGGCCTTCTTGTAATGCCTATGTGCCACATAAATTCCATATTTTACTCTTTTGTTTTCACATATACTTACGGCAGTGTTTGCATATATAATGTGAAAAGTTTTGATCCCGAACACTTTTTAAAAACTTTATCAGATGAAAAAATTACCTTTACCTCTCTTGTGCCAACACATTACATTATGATACTATCCCTACCAGACGAAATAAAAAACAAATACGATGTGAGCAAAATCAGAAAGCTTTTATGCTCCTCTGCTCCTGCAAGAAAAGATACCAAACTCGGTATTCTTGAATATTTTAAAAATTCAGAGCTTTTTGAAGCTTACGGCTCCACTGAAGCAGGAATTGTTACATTATTAAGACCTGACGAACAGTTCAGGAAACTTGGCTCCATAGGACGAGAGGTCATAGGCACAAGAAGAATAAAGATTTTAGATGAAGATGGCAATGAAGTTCCTGACGGTGAAGTTGGCGAATTATACTCATATTCGCCAATGCTTTTTAAAGAATACTGGAAACTCCCTGATGCTACTAAAGAGGCATTTGTAGGCGAATATTTCAGTGCAGGTGATATGGCAAGAAAAGATGAAGAAGGTTATTACTACCTTGTTGACAGAAAGAAAAATATGATTATAACAGGTGGTGAAAATGTATATCCTTCAGAAGTTGAAAATGTTATAGGTGCTCATGAAGCTGTTAAAGATGTTGCTGTAATTGGTATTCCTGATGAAAAATGGGGTGAAGCTGTCACAAGTGTTATTATCTTAAATAAAGAATATGAACCAAGCGAAGAATTAAAAAAAGAGATTAGAGAATTTTGCAGAGGAAAAATTGCAGGTTTTAAAATACCGAAAAGAATAGAGTTTATTACAGATGAAGAAATGCCAAGAACAGGCACAGGTAAAATATTGCACAGAAAATTAAGAGAAAAATATGGGACATGGAGCGAAAATAATTAAAATACAATAATAGAATTTACAAATTCAAATAAAAGGAGGTTTATATGTTTTCAAAAGCTTTTATACCTTACAAAGGGTATTATTCAACGCCTTTCTCAAAATGGCAAATGACCCAACAAAACGAGCATTCAGTCATATTTGGAGCATCAACTGCTAAAAAATGGTTGTCAACTAAAAATATTGACCCTAAAATTTTTGAGTATTTATATCTTGGTTTTACAATTCATCAAAAACAGGCTTTTTACGGAGCGCCTTGGGCAGCAAATATGATTGGAGCAGAACATATTGCAGGCTGTAATGTTTCTCAAGCATGCTCAACATCAACAACCTGTCTCTTTTATGCAGCAATGGGGTTAGAGCAGGGAATGTTCTCAACTGTGGCTAATCTGATGACAGACAGATGCTCTAATGGCCCTCATATTGTCTGGCCTAATCCTTTAGGACCAGGAGGAGAAGTTCTTCATGAAAATTGGTTAATGGATAATTTCAACAAAGACCCTTTTGCCAAAAACGCTATGATTGAAACTGCTGAAAAAGTTGCAAAAGAAATCGGCACAACCAAAGAAGAATGTGATGAAATGGCACTTTTAAGATATAATCAATATCTTGATGCTTTAAAAAATAACAGAGAGTTTCAAAAAGGATACTTTTTTCCAGCAGAAGTGAAGATAAGCAAGAAAAAATCTTTATTAGTTGAAGAAGATGAAGGAATAATTCCTTCAACAAAAGATGGCTTGGTTAAACTTCGTCCTGTACTTCCAAACGGAGTTCACAGTTTCGGAGCCCAGACTCACCCTGCTGACGGTAACTGTTTCATTATTGTTACCACTAAAGAGAAAGCAGATGAATTAAGTGCTGATAAAAACATTAAAATACAAATTCTTTCCTATGGGTATTCAAAAGTTGAAATAGGATGCATGGCTAAAGCACCTGTTCCTGCAGCTCAAATGGCTCTTGAAAAAGCAGGATTAAAAATAGAGGATATGAAAGCAATTAAAAGTCATAATCCATTTGCTGTTAATGATATTTATTTTGCAAAAAAATTTGGAATAAAATGGGAAGCAATGAATAATTACGGAAGCTCTCTTGTTTTCGGGCATCCTCAAGGACCCACAGCCGGAAGATTAATTATAGAATTAATTGAAGAATTAGTGATAAAAGGCGGTGGTTACGGATTGTTTACAGGATGTGCAGCAGGTGATACAGGAGCTGCATTAGTGGTTAAAGTGGATTGCTGATTTTAAAATCAATCTGTTTCTTAAAATAAACCCAATTATTTTCATACAAAAGAGAAAGGGGATAGACATCTATCCCCTTTTTTACTATATACTTAAAAATTTCGGAAAAATTCTTATCTGTTTCAGCATTAGGCATAAAATATTCTACATCAGGTGCAAAAATTAATATTACAAGTTTGGCATTATCCCCCTTGTTTTGAAGCTCAAGCAGTATTTTTAAATGATTAGCCCCTCTGACAGTAGGCGCATCCGGGAACAAAGCAACTTGGCCTTTGCCAAGAGTACAGCCTTTTACTTCTATCCAGCATTTTTTATTGTCATGTTCCGTACCAACAAAATCTATTCTATGATTTTTATATTTTACTTCTGCTTTTATGGTTTTGAAATTTTCACAAAACGGCAATATATTTTTTTCAAAAACAGATTCAGCAATTTTTCTGTGATAACCTGAATGAATCAATACAAAATCATTATTTACCTTACCTGCAATAACATCCCACTTGGTCTTTCTGTGGGGTTTATCTTCATTTTTGAGCAACAGAGTATTACCTGGATATAAAATTTCAGAAAGCCGTCCAGGATCATGAATATGAACAACTACACATTTTTCTGAAAAAGGTTTTACTATATCAACTTCAGCAACATACTTGTTGGGTCTTGATTTAAAAATTGCCTCAGCATCTGATTTAATTTCAAGTAATTTTATCAAATTTATCAACCATTTTAAATTAAATTATTTTTTCAAATCATCAGGATAAACATATTTGGGGTCCATTTTATATGAATATGGAAGCCTGTAATATTTCCACCCGTTTATAAAGCCCGGCTTCCCATATATTGAGCTATATTTTTTTGCAAGTGCTTTTTCATTTGGGTTTTTGCCGTGAAATCTGTATCCTTCAAAACCTCCAAGAAGGTTAAAGCTGTTCTTAAAACCATTTTTATAGGCAATATCAGCTGCCTTATGTGATCTTTTTGTGCTTCTGCACATAAATATCAGATTATCGCTTGGTTTAAATTTCATTTTTAAAACTTTGATAAAATTAGGATTTTTTACAAACTGATATCTTGTTACTGGTGCTTTTTTATTCATTGCAAAAGTTTCACCTTTTTGGGCAAATTCTTTTGTTAAAAACATAAAAGGAATATTATACGCCATATAAACCTTCCCTTTTTTTACCCACATTGGATGACCTATAAGCTGATATTCATACCTTGACCTCACATCAATAAGGTATGTGTTAGGTGCATGCAAAAGCATGTGATAAGCCTGTACAGGAGTGATATTTGAAGCAAACTTTGAATCAAAGGAATATACCGACATTACTGAAAACAATAAAATTAAACCGCTTAACAATGTTGATAAAATTATTTTTTTTCTTTTCATATTACACCTCCTTTTTATTAGTGTGCTAAATATTAATTAGCTATATAAAAGAAAAAAGTCAAGTGTTTAAAA
>CAZBLP010000055.1:0-12969 GCA_964492825.1 uncultured bacterium | reverse complement strand
TTAAAAAATCTTCTTTTTTAGATTAGTTAAAAAATGTGCTTTAAAGTGTAACACAAAAAATAAAAAATAAAAGTTTCAATTAGTATCAAACCACTTTATTTGACAGTTTATTCCTCTGTTTTTTTATAGCAGTGGGATAGCTTTCTTGTTAGTATTGGTTTTAATTTACAAAATTTTTCAAAGAAAACTTAACTTTTTTGGAAAATTGATATATAAATCACCTCATTCTTAGAGGCAAATCCTTTTAATTTTAAAAGAAAGGGTATTTCTAAAAAATCCAAAAATTATACAGGATAGCCTGTATAACAAATCAAAAAAAGAAACTATATAATATAATTCCTATTATGAAACCACTTCAAATAATACTATACCCTTATATAGAAAAACACAGATTTAAGATTTATTCTAAATATGATAATAAAATTTTTAATTTAAAAGGTTCATCTGTTAGCCATCAATTCAAAAAATATTTTAGAATAATAGGGCGAGAAGATATAAAGCTCCATTCTTTAAGACATACCTTTGCAAGTCATCTAATAATGTCAGGTGCTTCATTAAAAGATATTCAAGAATTGTTGGATCATTCCGATATTTCAACCACATTAATTTATACACATCTCTCAAACGAATATAGAGAAAATATTATCAACAAGTTACCTTATTAAATGCAGAATTAAATGCAGAAAAGCGACCAGTGTCCATTGAAAGGCAATAAAATAAGGATGTTTGACTGTATCCTAAGTCCAGTGCGTCTGCCAATTCCGCCACTCTCGCAATTTTGAGTTTTTTTTGTTAACATCCAATTTTTAAGTTGTCAAGAAAATTCATTGTAAGTGTTTTAAAAGAGATTATTGGGAATATAAGAAAATCGGGGCAGAGGGATTTGAACCCCCGACCCCCTGCTCCCAAGGCAGGTGCGCTAAACCAGACTGCGCTATGCCCCGAATGGAGACGCCTAATAATATTTTTTTTTTCAATTGTCAAGAACATTTTATTTTTTTAATATATGGAATTTTATTAATTTTTAGTGTAAAATTTTTTTTTACAATGTTATTGACAAAAAAAATTTTTGGTGCTATAAGCCCAAAAATTTCAAGAGCGGGAATAACTCAGCGGTAGAGTGCGACCTTGCCAAGGTCGAAGTCGCGGGTTCAAATCCCGTTTCCCGCTCCATTCATTTTAGTATTAGCAGTTTATAAATATTGGCGCCATCGCCAAGTGGTAAGGCAGAGGTCTGCAAAACCTTTATTCCCCGGTTCAAATCCGGGTGGCGCCTTAAAGAATAAAAGGAGATAAAATTATGAAGTTTAATTTTAATATAGTAAAATATTATTGGTTTTGGTATTATTTTAAAAAAAATATGGTAGAGGTACGCCCACGGTAGGGTACTATTTTTATATAATTTAAAAAGCCGTGAGTAAACCTCACGGCTTTTTTTTTGCCAAAAAAGGAGGTATAAAATGATTGGTAAACTTATCAGAATGGAGAGGATTAAAGACAGGACAAGCAACAAATTCCTTATTTTACCACTTGACCATGGTGTTACAGTTGGTCCTATTCATGGAATAACAAACCTTAAAGAAGTAGTTAACTTTGCTGCTGAGGGAGGAGCCACTGCAGTTGTGGAGCACAAAGGAATGGTTACTGCAGGATATAGAGGTAGAGGCAAAGATATTGGTTTGATTGTCCATTTGTCTGCATCTACTAATCTGTCTGAATTTGCAAATACCAAAACTATTGTCGGCACTGTGGAAGAAGCTATTAAGCTTGGTGCTGACGGTGTTTCAATTCATGTTAATATTGGTGATGTTAATGAAAGGGAGATGCTGAAAGATTTTGGTCGAATATCCAAAAATGCCCAGGAATGGGGTATGCCCCTTCTGGCAATGGTTTATCCCAGAGGCAATGGTATTTCAAATGGATATGACCCAAAATTAATTGCTCATTGTGCCAGACTTGGTGCTGAGCTTGGTGCTGATGTTGTGAAAGTGTCATATTCAGGTGATATAGATTCTTTTGCAAAAGTAGTTGAGGCTACTCCAATACCTGTTGTTATTGCAGGAGGCGAAAAAATGGATTCAGAAAGAGACGTGCTTGTTATGGTTGAAGATGCTTTAAAAGCCGGAGCTGCAGGTATTTCAATAGGTAGGAATATTTTTCAAAACAAACAGCCGAAAAAAATGATTCAAGCATTGTCAATGATTATTAAAGATGGAAAAAGTGCAGATGAAGCAGAAGATTTTCTGAGAAGCGGAGAATAAAAATGAGAGAAGTATGGCTAAAAATCAGGCAATTTAACAAGGAATTAATTACTACTGCAATAGAGAAGGGAATAAATACATTCTTGGTTGAAAATGAAAACTTAAAATCTGAAATAACTAAACTTGCTAAAGTGAATATTTTTACGAACAATGATATCTATGAGTTTGTTTATGAAAACAAAAAAGATGAAGATAAGATAGTTGAGCTTTCAAAAGAAAACAAACTTGTTTTAAAAACAAAATCGTGGGAAATTATTCCTTGGGAAAATTTAATTGCAAAAAAAGCAGAGTTCTCAGTGTATGTTAAAAATTTAAAAGAATTAAAAACAGCATTAGGAGTTCTTGAAAAGGGAGTATCAGGTATTATTTTGGATGTTGATAATGATGAGGTTTTAAGAGAGCTGATAAATGAACTTAATAAGGACAAATTAGAGATTAAGTTGGAAGAAGCCGAGATAGTTAATATAGAGGTTCTTGATTCAGGTGAGAGAGTTTGTATTGACACATGTAATCTTATGAGCATTGGTGAAGGCGTACTTGTGGGAAGCAGCAGTAATTTTTTATTTCTCGTTCATTCGGAATCTTTGGAAAATCCATATTGTGCTCCAAGACCGTTTAGAGTCAATGCAGGTGCTGTTTATGCTTATGTTAAAATTAACAATAATAAGACTAAATATCTGTCTGAATTAAAGGCAGGTGATGAAATTCTTATTGTAAATGCAGATGGATATACAAGAAAGGGAATAGTGGGAAGAAGTAAAATAGAGACCAGGCCGCTTATTTTAATTGAGGCAAAGTATTCTGGGGATGTTTTTTCTGTTATTCTACAGAATGCAGAGACAATTAACCTTGTATTATCTAATGGCAAGCCTATTTCAGTTTCAAAATTAAAAAAAGGTGATAAGGTTTTAATCCATGCAGAATCAGGTGGAAGGCATTTTGGCAGGAAAATTGAGGAGAAAATAATTGAAAAGTGATTTTATTGTAGGGATAATCGGCTCAGGTGGCAGAATGGGCGCTGCTCTTAATAAATTTTTTATAAATAGAAAAGTTAAAACAGTTACTTCTGACATTGGTTCAACTATTTCAAACAAGGATTTGGCAAAAGAATCAGATATAGTAATTTTGGCAGTTCCGTTGACAAGTTATGAGGCTGTGCTTGAAGAAATTAAAGACAGTTTAAATAATGAAAAGATGCTTATGGATATAGGCTCATTGAAATTCAGAGAAGTCAAATTAATGAAAAAATATTTTCAGGGAGAAATTTTGGCCACCCACCCTTTATTTGGACCTGAAAAAGGATTTAAAGGCAAGGAGAATAATATAGCAGTTTGCAAAATTAACAGTAAAGGGAAAACGGATTTTATTTTAAATATGTTTAGAAAAAGCGGATTGAATATTATTGAAATGACACCTGAAGAGCATGACAGAACAATGGCGTATATTCATGGATTTTATTATTTAATGAATATTACATATATTGGTATTTTAAAAGATAATTTCAAATCATTTGATAAAATTAAAAATTTAACAACAACTTCTTTTTCCAAATATATTGAAAATTTAAACAACAATGTTTTTAACACACAAGACAGCTTAATAGAGCTTATAGTTTATAAAAATCCTTTTATCAGGGAAGCTGTAAATGAATTTCATGAAAAGCTCTTCAAAAAGATTGATTTTAAAGAGCTGAAAGGATTTCTAAATTATGAATAAATGGCAAACAGATTTAAAAAATTTCAGAGATAAAATAGACAAAATTGATGATAAGTTGGTGTCTCTTTTAAATGAAAGGACAACTTATTCAAAAAAAATAGGAGAAATTAAGAATCAATACGGGCTTGAACTTATTGATTATTCAAGGGAAATAGAAGTTATTAATAAAATAGTTAAAAAATCTTCAGGCATAATTCCTGAAAAAGATTTAAAGAATATTTACAGAGAAATTATAGCATCTTCAAGGAAAATCCAAAAATCTTATACTATCAGCTTTTTGGGACCTAAAGGAACTTTTTCATATATTGTTTTTGAAAAATTTTTTGGGAAAAATACAAATTATGACCTTTGTAAAAATATAAGGGAGATTTTCTTAAATGTTGTAAATAAAGATTCCAAATTCGGTATAGTTCCTGTTGAAAACTCCATTGAAGGCAGTGTATCTGAAACATTGGATTATCTCTATCATTTTGACATAAAAATATGGGCTGAATTAAAGTTAAAGGTAAGTTTTCATTTAGCTTCATGTTATAAACCTGATAAGCTTAGAAAAATTTATTCACATCCTCATGCAATAGCACAATGTCGAAACTTTCTTGATAAAAATTTTCCTGATGCAAAATTAATTCCTCTTTCAAGCACTGCTGAAGGGATTAAATTTTTAAATAGCGATAAAGAAAGTGCAGCAATTGTTTCACCATATTCAACAGAAATTTATAATCTGAAAATACTTTATAAAAATATTGAAGATGTGAATAACAGTTTTACAAGATTTTTTGTTATAGGAAAAGATGAGAACAATATCTCAGAAGGAAGTAAAACTTCTTTTATTTTTGCTGTTTCACACCAGCCAAAAAGCCTTTTTAAAGCACTTCAAATTGTAGCTGATAACGGACTTAATATGTGTAAAATCGAGTCAAGGCCAATAAAGGAAATTCCATGGGAATATCTGTTTTTTGTTGATATTGAAGGTAAAGTAAATGATAAATTTTACACTGAGTTTCAAAATAACACAACTTTTCTTAAAAAATTAGGCACTTATCCTGTGGAGTTAATAGAATGATTTTTCCTGATTTAGAATCTTTTGAAAAAATTAAAGATAAATATGATAAAATAACAGTTTACAGAGAGATTTTTGCTGATACTTTCACTCCCATTTCTTTTTTAATGCATTTTGCCAATGAGGAAAACATTTTTTTGCTTGAAAGTGTTAATGTTGATAAAACATTTTCAAGATTTTCTTTTTTTGGCATTAATCCGTCAAAGATTATTTACGGTATTAAGGATACCACTGTTATTTATGAAAATCATTCAAAAACAGAAGTTAATACAAATATTGTGCAATATTTAAAAGATAATTATAAAAAATCTAAACAGTTTACTTTTAAAGAGTTTGGGGATTTTGCAGGTGGGCTTGTTGGTTATTTTGGATTTGAATCTGTAAATTTTATGAATCTGCTCAGGCAAACCATAAAAATGGATGATAATGTTCATTCAGGTTTTTTTGAAATTAATGATTTTTTTGTTTATGATAATTTTAAGAATAAATTGTTTGTGGCAAAGTGTATCCAAAATAGCAGAGATGAATATGTTGAAGCAGTGGAAGGTTTAAAGCAGTTTACTTTTCCCAAAAAAATAAAGACTGCCTACTGTGTATCAAGTGAAAATGTAGGCTTTGAGCCTGAATATTCAAAAGATGAATTTATAAAAAAAATAAAATCTTTAAAAAAAGAAATTATAAATGGAGAAGCTATTCAGGTTGTTTTTTCTCAGAAATATACAATCAGCGAGAAAATAAATCCTTTTTCGTTTTACAGGGCATTACGAAGGATTAACCCATCTCCATATATGTTTTTTCTGAAATTTAAAGATAATGTAATCACAGGCTCGTCACCTGAAACTCATTTGAAAATAAATAATGGTGTTGCGCTCCTAAAACCTATAGCAGGTACTTATCCTGTTGAAAAAAATATAGAAGAAGTAAAAAACAGACTGTTAAATGATAAAAAGGAAATGGCAGAGCATCTTATGCTGCTGGATTTGGCAAGAAACGATCTTTATCAAGGGTGTAAAGTGGAAAGTGTTAAGGTAAAAAAGGCCTTTATTACCGAAGTTTATTCTCATGTTGTTCATATTGTTTCGGAAGTTGTTGGTGAAATGGGAGATAATATGACATCTTTTGAGCTGTTTTTTAAGACTTTTCCTGCTGGCACTGTTTCCGGTGCCCCAAAAGTGAGGGCAATTGAGCTTATTAATGAATATGAAGAATCTGTCAGAGGTTTTTATGCAGGATGTGTTGGTTATATAGGCTTTAATCATGACCTTGATACATGCATTACAATAAGAAGCGCATATTTTAAAAATAACAGTGCTATTATCAGAGCAGGAGCAGGGATAGTGGCTGACAGTTTCCCTGAAACAGAATATCTTGAAGTTGAAAGAAAATTGCAGGCACTTTTTCAAGCTTTTAAAATTATAAAAAAAATTGAGGAACCTAATGTATTTGTTAATTGATAACTACGATTCATTTACATATAATTTTTATGCATTAATGAAAAAATGCTCAGTTGATGTGAAGGTTGTTAAAAATGACGAATTTTTTGTGCCTGAAAATTTGGAAGGTATTGTAATTTCTCCAGGCCCTTCCAATCCTGAAAATTCAGGATATTCGCTAAAATATCTGGAAAAGTTCTCAGGAAATATCCCGTTTTTCGGAGTCTGTCTTGGTATGCAGTGTATAGGTTATTTTCTCGGATATAAAGTTGATAAATCCAAAACAGTTATGCACGGGAAAGTTGATTATATTTTACATAAGGAAAATTCCGTTATTTTTCAAGGTATAGAAAGCAGGTTTAAATCTGTGAGATACCACTCGCTGTCTGTTAAAGTTCCTGCTGATGACAAAATAGTTACAGCAACTGCGGAATCTGACATGGAAATAATGGCATTGGAAGATGTTGAAAAAAAGCTGTTCGGAGTTCAGTTTCATCCTGAGTCGTTTTTAAGTGAAAATGGAGAAAAGATATTTAAGAATTTTTTGAAATTTGCAGACAACATTTGAAATTAAAATTGTATTTAGTAATTAATCTCCAATGTTAACTGAGATTTGCGATAATAATTTTACAGTCTAAATAGTATTGAACAATAACTTATAATAGGTAATAGGGGAAATTTATGGGAAAAAAAGAAATTTTGCAAAAATTAATGGAAAAACATGATTTGACAATTGAGGAAAGTGAATTTTTATTTACTGATATTTTTAATGGAGTATTAACAGATATTGAAATTGCATCATTTTTAACAGCATTGAAAGTAAAAGGTGAATCTCCTGATGAAATTGCAGGTGCTATAAATATTCTGAACAGAAAAAAGATAAAGGTTGAAAAATCTGTAGAATTTGCTGTTGATACTTGTGGAACAGGTGGAGACGGCAAAAAGTGCATCAATGTTTCCAGTGCTGTTGCAATAGTTCTATCAGCAGCAGGTATAAATGTAGTAAAACACGGTAACTCTGCTCAAAGCGGATTTTTAGGCTCTGCTGATATTTTAGATGAATTCAATATACCAATTAAGCTTAGTGCTAACAGTGCAACAAATTACCTTGAAAATAACAATTTTGTGTTTCTTTTTGCACCGTTTTATCATCCTGCTATGAAGCATGTGGCAAATGTCAGAAAGCAGCTTGGTTTTCCAACGATTTTTAACTTTATAGGCCCATTTATTAATCCAGCAGAACCTGATTTACAGTTCACCGGCATTAATAAAACAGAAAATCTTAAAAAATTGGTAAAAGCATTAACCAGAGCAGGAAGAAAAAATGTAATTATCTATTCTTCCATTGATGGATATGATGAAATTTCCACAAACGCACCAACTGAATGTTATGAAATAAATAGTGAAATAAAAAATTTTAGAATATATCCTGAAGATTTTTTCACTCCTTTTCAAATGCCTGAAGTAAAAAACAAAGATGAGGCAAAAAAACTTTTTTTAAAAGCAATTTCAGGAGAAAATGACAAACTTGCAAAACTTGTTTCAATAAATGCAATGCTTCCTGTTTCAAGAATAAAAAATAAAAGTTTAAAACAAAGCTTTGATTTTTGTTATGATTTAATCATGTCTGGAGAAGTTATGAAGAAATTTAAATTATTACAAAATAGGAAAGTATAAAATGATTACACTTGAAACAATTTTAAAAACCAAAAAAGAAGAGATAAAAACTCTTAAAAGAATAAATTGTAAAAGAAACAGAAAAATTTTCAGATTATCGGAATTTTTACAAGAAAAACCTTTTATAGCTGAGGTTAAAAAAAAGTCGCCATCAAAAGGGAATATCAATATTAGAATCAATCCGTTAGAGCAGGCAAAATTATACGAGCAATACGGAGCAGGTGCAATAAGCGTGCTGACTGACAAAACATTTTTTAACGGAGATATTGAAGAGTTGTATGAAATCAGTAAACATATAAAACTTCCGATTTTATGCAAGGATTTTACTTTAAGTAAAATGCAGATTTTAAATGCTTCTATATCAGGTGCTGATGTTGTGCTTTTAATTGTGTCAATATTAAATGACAGTGAAATTGGTGAATTTGTAAAATATGCAGATGAATTAAACTTAAACATAATTTTTGAAATTCATTCTTTAAATGATTTTGAACGAATTAAAGTGTATAATCCCGAATATGTTGGTATTAACAGCAGAAATTTTAATTCTATGAAAATAGAAAAAGAGAGAGCACTTCAACTTTTAAAAAAATTAAAAGGGAATTTTTTTAAAATAGCAGAAAGCGGTATAGAATCGGGCAACGATATAAGGGAGTATAGAAAAGCAGGTGCTGATGCTTTTCTTATAGGAACTTCGTTAATGCTTTCTGATAATCTTGAAGAAAAGTTTAAGGAATTTTACAGTTGTTTGTGAAAGTTTGCGGTATTAGAAGGATTGAAGAGATTGATTGGGCAGTTCACCTGGGATTTTCAGCAATAGGTATAGTTGTTTATGGAAAAAGTAAAAGATTTGTTGAAAAAAAAGAAACATTGGAACTTTTGAATTATGCAAAAAGCAGGATTCCAACAGTTGTAGTAAGTTTGTATTACAAAGATGTAAAACCTTTTTACAACAAATGTGATTTTATACAGGTTTATGAACCTGTGATAAGCGAAAAACTGGTTTATGCAATTGATAAAGAACCTGAAACAGAGAATTTTAAATTTTTGCTTTACGATGCAAGTAAAGGTTCAGGAGAGTTTAAAAATTTTCCAAGTTGGATAGATAAATACACACACAGATTAATTTTAGCAGGTGGCTTAAACACAGATAATGTTGCAAAAGTAATCAGGAAAATTAAACCTTTTGGAGTGGATGTATCAAGTGGCGTTGAAAAAAACGGATTTAAAGATTATGATTTAATGAAAAAGTTTATGAAAGTAATTAAAAGTGAATTTACTCAATAGTCCATACACAATAAAAATTATTTTGGATTTAGTTGTAAGTATATGGGAGGAGAAATGAAAGGATTTTACGGTGAATTCGGGGGGCAGTTTGTTGCAGAAACATTAATTCCTTGTCTTGACGAGCTTGAATTATCATTTAAAAAAATTAAAAAACATAAAGAATTTAAGGAAAAGTTATTGCTCCTGCTTAAAAATTATGCAGGAAGACCCACTCCTGTTTATTATTGTGAAAATCTGTCAAAAAAGTACAATATAAATCTTTACTTAAAAAGGGAAGACCTGCTTCATACAGGTGCACATAAAATAAATAACACTCTTGGTCAGGCATTGCTTGCTAAATTTTTAGGCAAAAAAAGGATTATTGCTGAAACCGGGGCAGGACAGCATGGGGTTGCAACTGCCACAGCTGCAGCTTTATTGAAGCTTGATTGTGTTATTTATATGGGTAAAGTTGATGCTGAAAGGCAGAAAATTAATGTAGAACGAATGAAATTGCTCGGAGCAGAAGTAAAGATTGTGGATAATGGTTCACAAACTTTGAAGGATGCTGTAAGTGCTGCACTTAGAGACTGGGTTGCATCGTTTACAAATACACATTATATTATAGGTTCTGTTGTAGGCCCCTATCCTTTTCCTGAAATAGTCGGTTATTTTCAATTAGTTATTGGAAAAGAAGCAAAAAGTTTTTTTAAAAAACTTGGGAAAATGCCGGATTGCGTTGTTGCTTGTGTTGGAGGCGGCAGTAATGCAATGGGTATTTTTAAGGGTTTTTTAAAAGACAATGTTAAATTAATAGGAGTTGAAGCAGGCGGTATTTCCGATGAACCGGGGAAGCATGCAAAAAGCATTGGAAAAGGTGAAAAGGGGATATTTCAGGGGAGTTTGTCGTATGTTATTCAGGATGAAAATTTTCAGATAAACGAAGTACACTCAATTTCAGCAGGGCTTGATTATCCCGGTATAGGTCCTGAGCATTCATATCTTTATTCAACAGGCAGAGCGGAATATGTAAGTGCTACAGATGAGGAAGCTCTTTTCGGTTTTTACGAGTTAAGTAGAGAAGAAGGAATCATTCCTGCTCTTGAATCAAGTCATGCAATTGGATATGTTTTAAAAAACATAGACAAGTTTGAAAACAAGACAATTTTAATAAATCTTTCAGGCAGAGGTGATAAAGATTTGGGAATAGTTTTACAGTCTAAAGGCTATTGACTAATTTGGAGGAATTATGAAAGGTATATACATTGTTGCAGGTTATCCGGATTTGGAGAATTTTAAAAATCAGATAGAGATAGTTAACAAAACCGATATAAGTTTTGTTGAAATAGGTATTCCTTTTAATGACCCGGTTGCAGATGGCCCTGTTATAGCAGATGCAATTGAAAAAACAGTTAAAAAAAAATACAGTATAGATGAAATATTGGAAATTGCCAAACTTGTAAATAAAAACTTGTATGTAATGACTTATGCCAATATTATTTACAGGTATGGAGTAAAAAAATTTTCAGAAAAATATAAAGATATTATCAAAGGATTGATAATTGCGGATCTGCCAAACAGGCTTCATGATTATTTTTATAAACTTGGATTGTTTATTCCTATTATACCTTTTGTTACAATGGAGACAAGAAGAGAAGATTTTAAGTTTATTAAAAGATTAAAAGGAGATTTTATCTATTTTATCGGCATGAGAGGCACAACAGGCGGAAAGGTTGATTTTGAAAATGAATTATTAATTAAAAAAGCAAATGAAATTAAAAAATTTATTAATAAAAATTTTATTATTGGTTTTGGGATAAAAAGTAAAGAAGATACAGAGAAAGTAAGAAAATTTGCAAATGGCTTTGTAATAGGCACTGAACTTGTCAAAAGACAGCATGACTTGAAAGAATTTGAATATTTTTTGTTGGAAATAGGTTTTTAATTGAGAATTGAGAATTATTGGGAGTAATTTATTGTAATTTGTAGTGATAAAATTGCTGAAACCGAATGCGAATGATAGAGACTATCAGGTTAACAACTAATTTAATTGGAGAGAAAATGATTGAAATAACCGTTCCAGGTTCCAAAAGCATTACTCAGAGAGCAATATTATGCGCTTCGCTTGCAAATGACATGTCTGTTATTAAAAATGCTCTTTTGTGCGAAGATACCGAATATCTTATTGAAGGATTAAAAAAACTTGGAATTAAAATTGAAATAATCGGTGACAGAGTAGAAGTTTTAGGGAATGGCGGAACATTTACAAATAATGGTAAATGTGAAATTTTTATGGGGAACAATGGCACAGGATACAGATTTTTATTAACACTTGCAAATTTTTATAAAAATGAAGTAATACTTTCCGGTAATGAAAAGTTACAGAAAAGACCTATAAAAGACCTTGTGGATACCCTGCGGAAATTAGGTTTTAATATACAATACCTGAAAGATGAAGGATTTCCTCCTGTTAAGATTTTACCAATAAATAAAGTTTTTGATTTTAAATTGTCTGTAAATATCAATGCCTCTAAAAGCAGCCAGTTTGTATCATCTATGCTTTTGGCAGGAGTGTTTTTTAAAAAAGGAGTTGAAATAACATTATCAGGTAAAGTTGTTTCAACTCCATATATAAATATGACTTTAAAGGTTATGAATAAGTTTGGTGTTGGGATTAATGAAGAAAATGATAGATTTGTCATTCCTGAATTCTCTCAATATTCAAGCAGAGAATTTAATATTGAAGGTGATTTCTCATCTGCATCTTATTTTATTGCTGCAAGTTTTTTCTTAAATAAACCAATAAAATTAAAAAATTTATGCTATCACAGTTCATTGCAGGGAGATAAGTATTTTATAGATGTTTTAAAGAAAATGGGAGCAGAATTTGAAATTAGCAATAATGAAATATTGGTGAAGCCGTCAAGATTAAAAGGAATAGAAATTGATATGAATAAGATGCCTGATATGGTTCCTACACTTGCAATATTATCAACAATTTCAGAAGGGATAACTGTAATAAAAAATATAAAACATTTAAGATATAAAGAAACCGACAGAATAGACGCTATTTGCAATAACTTGAAAAAGATTGGTATTGAAGTTGATAATGGTGATGATTATATAAAAATAAAACCTTTTTCAAAAATTGGAAATTTTAATAAAGTCACAATTGATCCTGAAGATGATCACAGAATTGCAATGAGTTTTGCTCTATTCAAATTAATCAATTCTTATATTAATATTTCTAATCAAAATTGTGTTAAAAAATCTTTTCCCAATTTCTGGAAATTATTTGAAACATTGTTTTAATTTTTTAAAAAAAATTGTTGACTTTAAAAAAAATTAATGTTAATTAAAAAAAGTTAATAATGATATTAATATTCTAATTTTAAATTTAAGTAAAAAGGAAAGGAGGTGGAGGTTAGATTTCAATAGTGTTATTTTTAAGTAGTTTCAAATATTAAAATTCTTAAAGGAGGGTATCGAAGATGAAGAAGTGGTTAAGTTTTTTATTTGTAGCAATTGTTCTTTGTTGGGCAGCTAATTCATTTGCTGC
>CAZBLP010000054.1:0-13398 GCA_964492825.1 uncultured bacterium | reverse complement strand
TTGTCCGTAAACAGAGTATCCACCGTAACTGTATGCAGTCATTTTTATTTCATCAAAGTTTAAAACTTTTATTTTATCCATATAAAATTTTTGTTTATATAGATATTTTGTTATTTGTTTGAAATCTTCACCTTTTATTTTAGGTTTTTTAAGAAAGATGTCCTCAGTTATGTTTTCAAGTATAAAAAGATTAAGCTCCTTATCTGATAAAAAATATTTTTCTGTTTTACCTTTTGATAATTTATATAGAGGTGGTTGTGCAATGTACAAAAAACCATTTTCTATAATTTCAGGCATTATTCTGTAAAAAAAAGTAAGAAGTAGTGTCCTTATATGAGAACCGTCAACATCTGCATCAGTCATTATAATAATTTTTTTATATCTAATTTTATCTATATTAAATTCATCCTTCCCTATACTTGTACCAAGTGCTGTAATAATTGTTTTAATTTCATCATTTGATAATATTTTTTCAAAATTTGTTTTTTCTATATTTAAAATTTTTCCTTTTAATGGTAAAATTGCTTGATTTTGTCTGTCTCTTCCCTGTTTTGCACTGCCACCAGCTGAATCACCTTCCACTATAAAAAGTTCTGAAATATTAGGGTCTTTTTCCTGACAATCTGCAAGTTTACCTGGAAGAAGACCTGAATCAAGAGCAGATTTTCTTCTTGTAAGCTCTCTTGCTTTTCTTGCAGCTTCCCTTGCTCTTGCAGCATCAATAATTTTTGAAATAATGCTTTTTGCTATATCAGGATGTTCTTCAAAAAACGTATTTAATTTTTCATATACAACACTGTCAACAATACTTTTAACTTCACTGTTTCCTAATTTAGTCTTTGTTTGACCTTCAAACTGGGGATCTGGATGTTTAACACTAATAACTGTGGTTAAACCTTCTCTAATATCATCTCCGCTGAAACTAATTTTAAGATTTTTATAAATGTCATTATTTGAAATATAGTTATTAATTGATCTTGTTAATGCTGTTCTATAACCTGAAACATGTGAACCACCTTCTTTTGTGTTAATGTTATTTACAAATGATATTAATGTTTCTTTATAATCAGTTGTATATTGAAGGGCTATTTCAGTGATTATATTATTTTTTTCACCATTAATATGAATTGGAGATTTATGAAGGGTGGTTTTATTTTTATTTAGATATTCAACAAAAGATACTAACCCTCCTTCATATAAAAATGTATGTTTTTTATTTTCTTCTCTTTCATCTTTAATTTCAATTTTTATTTTAGGATTTAAAAAAGCAAGTTCCCTTAATCTTTTAGATAGAATTTCGAAACTGAAATTAATAGTTGAAAATATTTCCTCATCTGGTCTGAAATAAACTTTTGTGCCTGTTCTTGTTGATTGTCCAATTATTTTAAGCTCTGTTATTTTTTTACCTTTTTCATATCTTTGAAAATAAATATTACCGTTTCTTCGAATTTCAACTTCTAAAAACTCTGACAGTGCATTAACAACAGAAATACCAACCCCATGTAGTCCACCTGATATTTTATATGTTGATTTATCAAATTTTCCACCAGCATGTAATTTGGTAAGGGCAAGTTCTACACCTGGAATTTTTTCAGTGGAATGTATATCAACAGGAATGCCTCTTCCATTATCCTCTATTATTATACTATTATCTATATTTATTATAACTTTAATATGATTACAATATCCTGCAAGTGCTTCATCTATACTATTATCAACAACTTCGTAAACAAGATGATGAAGTCCTTCTGTTCCTGTACTTCCAATATACATTGATGGTCTTTTTCTAACAGCTTCTAATCCTTCCAGTACATCAATACTGTCAGCATTGTATTTATCAGTCATTTAATTCTCCTGTCTTTTAAATATCAGTTGGTTGAATAAAATATTTAAAGTTTAAGTTATTACTATCTTCAATTAAAAAAGGCAAATCTAAATTATCAAATTTTATTATAATTTTTTCAGAAGTAAAATGATTTTCAATTTCTAATATATGTGAAGGTTTAATAGCAAAGTTTATTGGTTCAAATTCATAATTAATAGGTAAAATGTTTTTGGATCTTCCTGTTGATGAATCTTCAGAGAAGAGTGTCATTTTATTTTTTTCAAGGTTTATCATAATTGACTTATCAGTATCATTTGTAAAAATAGATGCTTTTTTAAAAGCTTTGAAAAATTCCAGTGTGTCAGCTGTAAAGTGGTTTTTGAATTCATGATTTATTATGTGATTAATATCAGGAAATTTGTCTTCTATTAATTTACTATTAATTGTTATATTTTCTAATTGTATTGAAATAAATTTTTCAGAGAATTTAAATTCTATAAATTCTTGGTTATAGTTTTCTAAAAAATTTAAAAGTTGTTTTATTGTTTTTTTGGGTATGAGAATATCTAATTCAAAAGGTATTTCAGTGTCTGTTTTAATAAAAGATATTGATAATCTGAAATTGTCAGTGCCTGAAAATTGTAAGATATTTGATTTTATTTTTCTTATATTAAGTCCGGTGAAATATTTTTTTAGAGCAACAGGTTTAATGGAAAAGTATGTTTCTTGTAATGCTTTTTCCAATAAATTTTTATTTATTAAAATTTTATTGAATTCATTTTGATCTATTGAAAATTTTGAGAAATTTGTTGTGTCATATGTATATAGTTCATATGTTGATGTTTTATCTGAAAATATAAGACTGGTATCTTCTGATTCTATTGTTATTTCATCTTGTTCTGAAAGTTTAACTATATTAAGAAGTTTGGATGTGTTTGTTAATATAGTTCCTTCTTCTAAAATTTTGACATTTTCAGAAATTGTAATGATTCCTTCTGATGTAAGGTCTGTGGCTGTAATAGTTATTTTGTTATTTTTTGCTTCAATTAGTGCATTTGAAAGTGTAGGTAGCTTGTTGGCTTTGTTAATAAAGGAGCTTGCATTACTAAGGTTTTTTTCAAATGTTTTGTTTTTAATTTTAAATTTCATTTTTTTCTCCTTTAACTTTATTAACATTATTTAGTAATAGTAATATTAGTGTGTGTTAATTTGTGGAAATACTCTATAACTTATTAGTTTTATTAAATAAAAACTTGTTGATAACTTGTTGACTGATTTTTGATTTTAATTAAGTTATTAACAGTTGTGTTTGTTAAACAGGTTTTAAACAGGTAATTTTTGCAGTTGTTGTTGATATTCATTTTAATAGTTTGATTTTATAATGTTAATTATAGTTTTTATTTTGTTATTAAGTTCTGTATCTACTTGAATTTTCTTTTTTATCTGATTTTCAGCATGTATAACAGTAGAATGATCTTTGCCAAATTTTTCTCCAATGTGCGGATAAGACATTTTAGTAAGATATCTCGATAGATACATAGCCACTTGTCTTGCAATTGCAATTTGTTTTGATTTTTTTTTTGATTTTAATTCATTTACTTTGATTCCGAAAAATTCTCCAACAACTTTAATAATATATTCAACAGTTATATCTTTTTCTTTTATTCTAAGAGTGTCTTTTAAAATTCTTCTTATAAAAGATTCAGAAATTTCGACTTTTTCAAAATCTGCCATTGCTTTAAGCCTTGTTAGAGAACCTTCTATTGTTCTTATATTTGCAGGCAGGTTATTTGCTAAAAAAAATGCAATTTCATTTGATAGATTAATTTCCAATTCTTGAGCTTTTTTAATTATAATTGCGACTAATGTTTCAGTATCTGGAGTTTGAATATCAGCAATTAAACCCCACTCAAATCTTGTTTTTAATCTGTTTTCAAGTCCTGTTATTTCTTTTGGAGAACTATCACTTGTGAATACAATCTGTTTTTCTCTATCGTACAATGCATTAAAAGTGTGAAATAATTCTTCTTGAGTTGATTGTTTGCCGGCAATGAATTGGATGTCATCAATAAGTAGTATGTCAATGCTACGGTATCTGAGTCTGAATTCATTCATTTTATCTTCTCTAATTGATTTAACAAGATCGTTTGTAAAATCTTCGCTTGTAACATATGCAACATTTAGGTGATTGTTGTTTTTAAATATATAATTGCCAATAGAGTTTAATAAGTGAGTTTTTCCAAGTCCTACCCCACTGTATATAAATAAAGGATTATAGCTTTTGCCCGGATTTTTTGCAACAGCAGTTGCTGCTGCATGTGCAAATCTGTTAAACTCTCCTACTACGAATCTTTCAAAAGTATATTTTGGGTTAATTCCTTTTTCAAGAGGATTATTTTTGATTTTAAAAGGGTCAGGATTTATAAGCAGACTGTTTTCTTCAACGAATTCTTTAGAGGGTTTTTCAGTAGATTTAAATTTATAGTTAAATTTTTCTTTTAAAATATCTTGAAATGTTCTGTCTATTAATTGGTTATAACTGTTTTTTATCCAATCTGTTGTAAAATTATTAGGAGTTACTATAGTAATAGTTTTATTTGTAAAATCAACATTTTCTATTAATAGCAATTTAAACCAACTGTTAAATTCCTCTTCAGTTATTCTTTCTTTTATAAGAGAGAGAAATTTGTAAGTAAACTCCTTCATAAGGTTTTAATAGCAAAAATTTTAAATAAAAACAATTATAAATTAAAATTTTCTAAAGGTTTTTCAGTATAATCATCAAACCATACTGCTTCAGGGTTTCTCCTGAAAATCATCAATTTTCCACTGTCATTCGGATTGGCAGCTCTATGATATTTGAAGAATATATTATTACTACTCATAGCAACAATTTCTATTTTTCCTGTTGAATGTGACATAACATATCTTGCTCTTTTTGCAAGTCCAGAGCAAAGATTTTTTGCTTTTTCAAAAATCAAATATCCTTTTTCTATTGGAATGGTATAAATTTTATTGCCTGATGCTGGTCTACATTGAAAAACATAATATGGTGGAACACCGATATATGATAATTTATTAAATAAATCAGCCAATATTTGAGGATTATCGTTTATTCCTCTGATTAAAGGGGTTTGGTTTGCCACAATAGCTCCTGAGTTGAGCAGAGCATCTATGCAATTAACAGATTCTTTTGTTATTTCCTGATTATGCACATAATGGGTAATTATGTAAATTCTTTTATCAGCTGAAGAGTGAGTTTTTATCAAATTTAATAAATCCCTGTCTTTGGAAATTTTCATAGGAAAAAATTGAGGCATTCTTGTACCAAATCTTATTATTTTAACATGCTCAATCTTTCTTAATCCTTCAAGGATATATTTTATTCTTTCTGTTTTTAAAATAAAAGGATCTCCACCTGTAATCAAAACATTATTTATTTCCTTATGTTTTTTTATATATTTAAATGCCTCATCATAATCAGTTAAATAGTCCTTTTTATTATTTTTAAAAAGTCTTTTTCTAAAACAATACCTGCATATGCCTGCACAAACATTGCTTACTAATATTAGACAAACAGATGGATATTTATGCTCAAGTCCTTTCATTACAGTGTATTTTTTTTCATTTGACGGGTCTAAATTTCCCCATTTAGTTGAAATTTCATCATAATCAGGTATAATTAATTTTTTTATAGGATCATTTTCATTTTCCCAATTTATTAATGATAAATAATATTCATTTGCTTTAAATGGGTAAATTTTTGTTACTTTTTCAAGTTGCTTTTTTTTATTTTCCGGTATTTCTTTTATTTTTGACAGGTTTGTAATAATTTTATAATTCATACTACCCCCTTGTTTTACAAACTACCTACACATTAATGTGTAAAAAATATTTTGGTTGTTACAATTTTATTTTGTAACAGAATGAAATATTAAAATTTCTTGTTATTTGGAAAGCTTTTTAGCTTGCTTTCTACATTGAGTACGATAAATGAAAGGTTTGTGTTAACAGAATGTTTTTATAATAAGTGAGAAAAAAAATCAAATTAAAGTTTATTAAGAAAATTATTGACAAAAAATTGATAAAAAAGTAAATAATTAGCAAGCTAATCAAAAAAAGGAGGTATAGGTTGAAACTTAATCAGTGTATATATTTTCTTACAACAAGGCTTTCAAGAGAGCTTAAGAAATTATTTGATAAAAAATTAGAATCTCTTTCATTAACTTCCTCTATGTGGTGTGTTTTAATGGCAATAATTGAAAATGGAGAAATCACGCAGAAAGAACTTTCTGTAATATTGTCAATTGAAGGGCCAACAACAACTAAGATAATAGATAATCTTGAAAAAAGAGGATTTATTACAAGAGTTCCACATGAAACAGATAGAAGAGCCTATAAAATATCTCTAACAGAAAAGGGGAAGAACATTCAAAAAGAAATTTTTAAATATGGTGATTGTTTTATGAAAGAAGTTAAAAGTAATCTTACAGAAAAAGAAAAGGAACAATTACATTATCTTTTAAATAAAATTTATGACAATATTAAAACTATCCCTTTTTCTCATTATCCTTCTTGCTAAATACTTTTGAATCTATTTTAAATGCGTAAATAAACCAGCTATCACCGTGTTTTATAATAGTAAGCTTTATAATTGCATCTCCTGTGGAATAGCTTGCTTTAGCTGTATATTTGGCATAAATTAATTTACCTTTTTTAAATGAAAAAGAAGTTTTAACTTTACCTTTGCTACCTAAATATTTTTTAAATTCTCCCAATTTTTTATAAACTTCAAATATTTCCCCTACTTTTTTATCTGAAACAGCTTTAACAAATTCAGGTGATGCATATTTCAAAAATATATCTTTATCTAAGCTATGTAAAATATGCGGTAAAGTTTCATCAACATATCTTTTGCTTTCAATTTTCAGACTATCATCTATCCTTGCTGTATAAATCATTAAACCTATCATTGAAAGACCAAAAATAATCAAAAATGCCATTATTAATTTTTTCATATTAAACATTATACGCTCCTTGCTTGCAAAATATTTTTAACATTTTCAAACACATCATCAACAGAAATGATGTTCATACATTCATTATTATTTTTCGGACATACCCTTTCTTTACATGGAGAACATTCTAATTGCTTATACAATAAATATTTCCTTTTTGTAAAGGGCGGAGTTTCATTAGGGTCAGTAGGTCCAAAAATAGCAATAATATCAACTTCCAATGCATCTGCAATATGCATTGGGCCTGTATCATTTGTAATAAAAATTGTACATTGCTTTATTAAAGCAGCTGATTTGTCAAGACTTAATTTTCCAGTTAAATTTAAGGAATTTTTTATATTATTAAAAATAGCGTTGTACTTAATGTTGTCTTTGCCTCCAAAAATCAAAAAATAAAGGTTTTTTTTAAGTTGATTCAATTTAATTAACAAATTAAGATAATTATCTTTGTTCCAGCATTTTGCTTCTCCATAAGTAGAGCCCGGATTTATGCCAATTATTATTTTGTCTTTAAGTTTGTTTTCCTCTAAAAACCGATCTGACCATTTAATATTGTCTGAAGAAATTTTTAATTGAGGCTTAATGTTATTACTGAAATTTTTGTATAATTTTAAAATGTTTAAATAGTAAAATACCCTATGCTGAGACAGAGCTTCTTTATCTCTTTTTATTGATTTGGTTAAAAAAATATTTTTAAAAAAATCACCATAACTAAAGATTTTATTTATTTTTGAAAAATACGCAATAAAAAACATTCTGTATGATCTTGGTAAAATAAACGCAATATCAAATTTGTCTCTGCCCAGTTTTTTTATTATCTTCAATGTTGTTTTAAAATCCTTTTTATTGTAAAAAATAGGAGAAATGTTTAAAAATTTGCAATTTTCTTCAATAAGCGGATAAATATCGTTTCTAATTAAAATTTTAATGTCTGAATCTTTAAAAATTTCCCTGCTTTTTTCAAGAACAGGTAAACTCATTACAACATCGCCAATCCAATTTGGTAAAATTATAAGTATTTTCATATTATTTTTTTTAACAACATTTTAGCTTCTTTGATTCCCATTATATAACAAACCGTTATATAAATTATTATGGATAAAAATACCATAATTAAAATATATGAAAATTTTATAAAAAAATTTGCATAATAATCATATGGAAAAAATTTTTGAAAAAATATTAAAAAAACAGTTATGGAAAATGCAGGTAAAATTATTTTTAGTAAAAAATTAGATAATTCTGCTACGTTAATTTTTAAATATTTTTTTAAATAAAACAAAAGCAGTGTAAAATTTATCATAGATGCTATGGCAGTGGCAATTGCAAGTCCCATGTGAAGCAAATATTTCATAAGAATAATACTGAAAATTATATTTGCAATTAAGGAAATAAAAGATGCTTTAACAGGAGTTTTGGTGTCTTTAAAAGCATAGAATGTAGGTACAATAACCCTAATTCCTGCATATGCCCATAATCCTATTGCATAGCCAACAATTGCAAGATAGGTTTTATTAAGTGCAATAAGGTCAAATTTACCTCTTTGAAAGAGAAATGAAATTATTGGTTTGCCACCGAATATCAGTCCGATTGTTGCAGGTATGGTTATTAAAAAAATTAGTTTTATTCCGAAAATAAAAGAATCTTCCATATCTGAAAACTTTTTTTGTGCGTATTGCTCTGATAATAACGGCAGAACTGCAGAACCAACGGAAACTGCAAAAATACCTAAGGGAAACTGTATTAACCTGTCAGCATAGTATAGATAAGAAATACTGCCTGTTGGTAAAAATGAAGCAAGTAAAGTTCCTATAAAAATATTTATCTGCGTTATTGCAAGGCCTAATATTGAAGGCCCCATAAGTAAAAGTATCTCTTTTATGGCAGGGTGATTAAATTGAAAGCAAGGATAGAGCTTAATATTTAATTTTTTTAGATAAAATAGCTGTAAAATAAGCTGCAACACTCCACCTAAAATTACTCCGTAAGCTAATGCTAAAATAATATTTTTTTTAAAAATATAGGCAATTAAAACACTTAAAATCATGGCTATATTTAAAAATGCAGGAGCAATTGAAGGTGCGAAAAAGTGCTTTAAAGAATTTAATATTCCCATTGATAAAGCAACAAGACTGATGTAAAAAATATATGAAAACATAATTTTGTTTAATTTTACTGTTAAGAGAAATTTTTTTATGTCTTTTTCAAAGCCCGGTGCTATTATTTTAATGATTGCAGGTGAAAAGTAGATGCCTAAAAAAGTAATTATTAACAGCACAATAATAAGATATGTAAATGATATGGAGGCAATTTTGTCAGCTTCTTTTTTGCCTTTTTTTACATGATAACTTGTAAAAACAGGAATAAATGAGGCAGTTAAAGAGCCTTCTCCAAAAAGTCGCCTTAATAAGTTTGGTATTCTGAAAGCAACAAAAAAAGCATCAGCCTGAAAAGTTGAGCCTAAAAAATTTGCAATAACAACATCTCTGACAAATCCGAGAATTCTACTTACAAAAGTAGAAGAACCCATAATAAAAGCAGATTTAAAAATAAATTTTTTGTGATTCATAATTAACTTTCTTGTATCAATAATGTTATGATAATCAATCAAAAGAATGTTTAAAGATTAGAATATATATTATTAATACAAAAATAATCTTGAAATCATTGTACTTATTAACTTTGAACGTTGAACTTCGAACCTTGAACTTGTATAATTTGGTCTTAAAATAAATTTTGCACCTATTAGATTAAGCTAAAAATATTCAAGCTCTTTTTTCCCTATTTCTTTTAAATTTTCTTTTGCAATAATTTTATCAATTTGGCCTGTTACAAACTTGTAAATTGTTTCAAGTTTTGCTCTTTGAATTTGTATAAAATTTTTATCTATTTCAGGTGCTGTAGGAAATTTTTTTTCCAAATATTCCTGAAAAGGCCTTCCTGTTTTTTTAGCCAATTCTTTTGAGCTGTTAATTTCTTTTATCCAATCAGGGTGTATTTTTATGTAATAATCTCTTATTGCCTGTTTGTTAAAATGAATGTATTTATTTTCTATTTTCATTGTAACCCTGATGGAATCAGTATCAATGGTATCAACAACAACCAGATCATTGCCCTCTTTTGCAAATTCCCATTTCAAATCCCACAGGTCAAGCCCTATTTGTGCAAAAAATGCTTTGACAAATTTTGAACATAATTTTGTAAGTTCAAACAATCTTGAATATTCCTCTCCTGTTAACCCTGAAATATAAAATGCTTCCTGATAACTTAAAGCTCTGTCTTCAGGCTCATATTTTGTTGTAAAATCAACCTTAGGTTCATTGAAGAATTTCCATGGCTCTATATTTTTCTCGCCATATTCTTTTAAAAATTTCTCCTTTTCAATATCAGACATTTTTAAAAATTTTTTATAAATTGATGAACTTGGAGTAATACCGAATCTTACAATATTTTCAAGAGGTATAACATATCTGTCTTTTGAAAAAATATTAGAATAATCCCACAAAAGCAGATTATTTATTTTAATTTGTTTAGGTTTTATAACATTATACTTTTTTACAACATTGAACCTGCTGATATTTTCAGGAAAAGTTTTTTCTGCAATTTCTCCTGTTTTACTGTCAATCATACCTATGTGATGAGTTTTCAAATTTTCCGGAATTACACCAACAAGCCTTTTCCACTCCTCTTTGTCTCCAATGGATGTGTAAATTTTGTGTCTTAAAGCTGCTCTGAAAATATCACTGTCAGGAATGTGAAAAATAGTGCCTACGTCAAAAACAGAGCCTCCTGTAGTAGTTTCACATATCATAAACTCGGGGTAATCCTTTAAAAAGTAGATATTTTGCACAGACCCAACATAATCTGGGTTTGATAGACTTTTTAAATTTATTTTCATAACAGCTCCTTTAAAATATCCTTTTAAAGATGTAATCTATATTTTTGAAATGATAATTTAAATCAAAAATTTCATCTAATTCTTCTTTGTTTAAATATTTACAAATATTTTTATCTTGTTCAAGTAATTTTTTGAAATCTAATTTTTTCTCCCACACTTTCATTGCATTTTTTTGAACCATTCTGTATGCATTTTCCCTTGTAACGCCTTTTTCTGTAAGAGCAAGAAGCACTCTTTGAGAAAATATTAATCCATTGGTGAGGTTAACATTTTTTAACATATTTTTTTCATAAACAACAAGATTTTTTACAATACCTGTGAATCTTGTTATTAGAAAGTCAAGATTGGTTGTAGCATCAGGCCCAATAACTCTTTCAACAGATGAATGGCTGATATCTCTTTCATGCCAGAGTGCAACATTTTCCATTGCTGCTACTGCATAGCTTCGCACAAGCCTGGCAAGTCCTGTGACGTTTTCAGATAATATGGGATTCCTTTTATGAGGCATTGCAGATGAGCCTTTTTGGCCTTTTGAAAAGTATTCTTCAGCTTCAAGAACTTCTGTTCTCTGAAGATGTCTGATTTCAACGGCGAATTTTTCAAAACTTGATGCAATAACTGCAAGAGTTGTAAAAAATTCAGCATGCCTGTCTCTCTGAACTATTTGTGTTGACACAGGCGCAGGCTTTAAACTTAATTTTTTACATACAAATTCCTCAATAAAAGGGTCTATGTTTGCAAATGTGCCTACAGCTCCGGATATTTTGCCAACACTAATAACATCAATTGCTCTTTTAAGCCGTTGAATGTTTCTTTTGGTTTCATCGTACCATAATGCCATTTTTAAACCAAAAGTTATAGGTTCTGCATGTATGCCGTGAGATCTTCCTATCATGGGTGTTGTTTTATATTGAAATGCCTTTTCTTTTAAAACTGTTTTTAAATTTGCCAAATCTTCCAATAAAATTTCTCCTGCTTCTTTTAGCTGCAGATTATAAGCAGTATCAAGCACATCAGAGGAAGTCATACCTTTATGAATAAATCTTGAATCTTCTCCTACAAATTCGGCAACACTTGTAAGAAAAGCTATAACATCATGTTTGACCTCTTTTTCAATTTCATTAATTCTTTTTACATTAAAATCAGCTTTTTCAAGAATATTTTTTAAAGCATCATCAGGAATAATGCCAAGTTTATTCCATGCTTCACATGCTGCTAATTCCACATCAAGCCATTTTCTGAATTTATTTTCTTCACTCCAAATTTTTTTCATAATATTTCTTGAATATCGTTCTATCATTTTAACTCCTTTTAAATAAAACTTTGCTAATTTTATTTTGATATGTGAAATAAAAGTTTTTATTAATTATATTTTCAATTTCATTGAAAATTTTTTCATGAGAATTGTTTTCTTCGCTAATATGTGAAATAAAAATATTTTCAGCAGAAATTTCATTTAAAATTTCCATTGCCTGTTTGTTTGACAAATGACCGATGTTGCTTTTTATTCTTTGCTTTAATTCCCACGGATAAGATCCGTTAATAAGCATATCCTCATCATGGTTAAATTCAAGGAATACAGTATTGCAATCTTTCAGAGTCTCTTTTATCAAATATGTCGGTTTGCCAATATCTGTTGATATTCCAATGGAATGCTCTTTATATTTGATTTTAAAGCCAACAGGGTCAAGTGCATCGTGAGGAATTGAAAAAGTTTTAATCTGAAATTTTTTAAAATCTATTAAATCTCCGGATTCAAAAAAAATTAAATTTTCAAGATTTTCATATTTAGAGCAAAAAGAGTTTTTAGCAATAAAAATTGGAATTTTAAAGCGTTTGTTAATAACTTTAAGGCCAGCAGTATGGTCAGTATGCTCATGTGTAACAAAAATACCGTCAATATCTGACAAAGTTTCATTTATAAGATTCAGCCTTAGCTCAACCTGTCTGCAGCTTATTCCTGCATCAATTAAAATTTTGCATTTATCATTTCCTACGAATATTGAATTCCCTTTGCTGCCGCTTGCAAGAGTGCAGATTTTCATACAATTCCTTTAAATTAATATGTTTATAAGTTCCGGAGTAAAATCTATATATTGAAAAATCTCTTTTTCTATTTTCAATGCTCTTTTTAATCCGTTTTTTATCATTATACGAGAAAATTTTGATTTGCCATATCTTGCAGAAAGATCGTCATATCGTGTTTTTAAAGATACAATTTTATCGTGCATAACCCTTTTGTCAGAATAAAATACTATTTTCTTTTCAAGTAAGAATTTTTTTTTATCCTTTATTACAATATGATTTTCAACAACGTCTGCAATATTATCATATCCGAGCTTTCTAAGAAATTTCCCACCAGTTTCAGCATGATCTTCGCCTTTATTAATAATAGCATCATATTTTGTAATATCATGCAGCAATGAAGAATAAAGTATTAATTCCAAATCAATATTAATACCTTTATTTGCAATCTCATTGCTGATTATCCAAGAGACTTTTGTAACTTTATATGAATGAGCTATTATATGCTCAGGTAGATTATAACTTGTTAATATCTCTAATGCTTTTATCAAGTCCATTTTTGATTTTACTCTTTTATTTATAGAAATTTCTTATATTAAATAGGTAGAAATGTCAAAATTTTTATTTTAATA
>CAZBLP010000053.1:0-13983 GCA_964492825.1 uncultured bacterium | reverse complement strand
TTTTTATTAATAAATTTTCTACACATAGTATATTTATTTTGAATTTCAATTTTTTTCAACTTAGCTTTGAAATGAGATTTATTAATTTTATTTAAATTTTTAGCTATATAATTCAAGTAATTATTTTTTATTTTTCCTGTAATGCCAAGAACAATATTTTCACTACGAATGATTTTTTTGTAAAAATTCAAAATATCTTCTCTGCTTATTTCTTTAACAGTTTCTATTTTTCCTTTAATAGTTGAGCCGTAATAATGGTCATTAAAAAGAGATCTGTAAAAAAATCTTATTGCTTCAGTAAATATGTCATCTTTTTCAGCAATAATTTTCTCTATTATTTCTTTTTTTACAGTTTCAAATTCGGTTTCTAAAAACAAAGGATAATTCAGAATATCAAAAATAATATCAAAAGCTGGTTCAAAAAAATCATTTAAAATTATTCCGTTGATTCCATTGCTATTTCTGCCTGAAAATGTATCTATAAAACCGGAAAAAAACTCAAACCTATTCTCAATTTCTTTATAAAAATAATTTTTACTTCCTCTTAACCATACTTTTGACATTAAATTTGCAAGACCGTTTTTATTATCTTCATATTTCAGCCCACCTAATGATGCTAATTTAAATGAAATCAAAGGAAGTCTGTCTATTTTTTGATAAATTATTCTAATACCATTATCAAGCATAATTAATTCAGATGAGTTTTTTATTCGTTTAGGTCCTATTTTTTTATTTACAAGAATATTGTTTAAATCAATTTCTATGTTTTTCTTTAAAGGAGAAAGCAGTATAAAATTACATTTTTTTATATTAAAAAATTTATTGAAAAGATTTTTTATATCTTTTTCAGTTATTTCATCAACTGCCTTGTCAAACCTTTCCTCATTCTTAAAAGAGCCTGTAATTATCTGATGGAAAATAATATTTTTAGCTTCACCGTTTACGCTCTCACGCATGAAAATTTTATCAGATTTAAAGTTAATTTTAGATTTTAGCAACTGGTCAGGAAGAATAACTTCCTGAGAAAAATTGTTTAATTCATTAATCAAGGTTTTAATTATATTTTCAGGATTATTATCTTTAGGAAATTGACAATGAATATTGAAAATCATATAATTTTTGGTGAAATAGATGAAACTTCCAATATCTGTGACAAGTTGAAGTTTATTTTTTATCCTTTCTCTTAAAAATGAGTGTTCAAATTCACCTAAAAGAGAAGATAAAAGTTGAATCCCTATAAATTCTTTAGGTGTCTTAACCTGTATTTTAAATACACTGTTTAGATAAAATTGATTAACATTTGACTCAACTATTTTTAGTTGAATGTTATTCTGAACAGGTTCGTTAAATTTACTGTTTTTAGGTAATTTTGATTTATTCTCCAATTTTTCAAGACAGTGTAGTTCTTCTTTAACTTCTTTTTCACTTAAATTTCCTACAATAGTTAATAAGATATTTTGAGGAGAATAATATTTGTTGTAAAAATCTTTCAAATCTTTTAAAGATATATTTTCTATGCTTTTCCTATATCCTATTACAGGGTTTTTATATGGATGATTTTTAAAAATAGTTGAAAATGTTTCATCTATTAATAATTTAAATGGGTTGTCTTTACCGCCTTTTAATTCTTCAATAATTACTTTTCGTTCATTTTCAATTTCAAATTCTCTAAAATTTACATTAAAAATCATTTCTCTGAGAATTGCAAAACCTTTTTTCCAATTCCTTTTAGGGATTGAAATGTAAAATGCTGTTTCATCCAATGAAGTATAGCCATTGATGCTCCCTCCAAAAGATTCTATTTTTTCAGTTATATCATTAGCAGATAATTTTTCTGTGCCTTTGAATACTATATGCTCAAGAAAATGGCTTATACCTTCTTTACCTTTTTGCTCAGCTGAACTTCCAACCTTAATTACAAAAAATACACTTACTACATTAACATTTTTAATTTTTTCAAAAATAATCTCCATATGGTTTTTAAGTTTATAGTAAAAGAAGTTTTTCATTGTAATTTATCCTCTAATTCCAAAAATTCTAAAATTCCGTAGAAAAATGAAAAATGGAAAAAAAATTTTTCAGGAGTAGTATTAAATAAAGTTTCAAAATTTTCTTTAAATGATTTTGAAAAATCTATCTTGTTTTTTACTTCATCAGCTTTTTTTTCTATGTAATCTATTATTTTAATTGCTTTTGCAGAAAAATTAAAATTACCGTCTCCATGCCCAGGATATATTTTGCAATTCTTAAAATTTAGCAACTTTTTCAAAGTAAGATAATAATTTTTTAGATTTTTATAACTTTTCATATTTTCATTAAATTCTAAAATTGGAGTAACAAAAGTGGAATTCAGAATAGTATCGCCAGTAATAAAGTGTAAGTCATCTATTAGAAATCCGATGCTTCCTGAAGTATGTCCATGAAGATTAATTGTTTTTATTTTACTTTTTTCACATTCAAATGTTTCTTCTTTTGATAATTTAACAGGAGCTGCAAGAGGTATATTAAACTGATAAAAGTCATTGAAAAATATATTTAAATCATCTATTAATTTATTGTCAAATCCGTATTTTAACAGGAGTTTTCCCAAAGTTTTATTTTTAAACTTTATTTTTTCTTTATTTTCCCAAGTGACTTTATTATAATCTCTTGAGTGTATAAAGATTTTACTGTTATAGTTTTTTTCAAAAAAACCTGCTAATCCGGTATGATCAACATGGCCATGAGTAAGAAAAATTCTTTTAATATCAGAAAAGTTTATTTTATAATCTTTTAGTTTATTTTCCAGTAAATATAGAATATTTTTTGAAAAAGGTCCTGTATCTATTAATGTAACAGGTTCCTCTTTAATTAGGTAAATATTAATTTCTTTGTAAGTGAAATAATCTGGTAAAGGAAGCTTTATAGTTATCAAAGCGTTTATCCGGTATTAATTTTACAAAAATTTTCTAAATTTATTTCTTGGAGTATTTCTTCTACTATTTCATAAGGATTAAGCTTCTTTTCCCTTATTTGAGAAATTAAATTATCCCTTTCTCTATTATAAAAAGTTTTTAAAATACCTTCTTGCAGGTCATCGTGCAAAAGTTTTAAAAACATTAATTCTCTCTTTTTTTGGTTATGTAGTTCAAATTTGCCGGTTTCCATAAGAAAATTTTTATGTTCATAAATTTTTTCAACAGCCTCTTTAATACCTTTGTTAAAAAGAGCTACAGTTTCTGTGATTTCAGGTAATTTTCTGTCTTTGTATAAATTTCTGCTTAAATCGAGCATAGCTTGTATTTCCCTCTTGGTTTTTGCAGCTCCTTCTCTATCAGCTTTATTTAAAATAAAAAGGTCAGCTATTTCCAAAATTCCAGCTTTAATAGCTTGAATATCATCTCCCATACCAGGTATTACAACAACTATTGTTGTGTGTGCAGTATCAACAATTTCAATCTCATCCTGACCTACGCCAACTGTTTCAACAATAATAATTGTTTTACCCATGGCATCCATTACATCTATAATTTCACTTGTAGAACTGGACAATCCCCCAAGATGACCCCTTGTAGCAAGACTTCTGATAAATACATCAGGATTTTCACAATGTGATTGCATTCTTATTCTGTCGCCTAAAATTGCACCGCCGGTGAATGGACTTGACGGATCTATTGCTATAACACCGATTTTTTCTCCCTGTTCAAGAAATTCAGAAATTAATTTATCTGTAAGAGTGCTTTTCCCAGCGCCTGGAACCCCTGTAATACCAATAATATAAGCGTTACCTGTGTAAGGGTATAATTTTTTCAATTTTTCTCTATACCCGGGAGTCCTGTCATCAATGTGTCTCATGAGCCTTGCTGCTGTCCTAATATCTCCTGCTCTTAATTTTTCAATAAATTCCTCCATTATTTATATCTCCAATATAATATTTATTCTTTTGATTTTATATTTGATTTTACCCAGGTAACAGTATCTTCTATTTTTGTGCCAGGTAAAAAAATTTCTTTTATGCCGATTTCTTTTAATTTAGGGATATCTTCTTCCGGAATTATGCCTCCTCCCCAGACTAAAATATCATCAGCATTTTTTTCTTTTAAAAGTTCCATTACTCTTGGAAAAAGATATTCATGCGCACCAGCCAAACTACTAAGGCCTATAGCATCAACGTCTTCTTGTATTGCAGTGGCAACTATTTGCTCAGGAGTTTGATGAAGACCTGTGTATATTACTTCAAAACCTGCATCACGCAGTCCTCTTGCCACAATTTTAGCTCCTCTATCATGACCGTCAAGCCCAGGTTTTGCAATTAGAACTCTGATTTTTCTTACATTGCCCATATAATTACCCCCTATAAATAGATTCAAAATATGAATATTGAAACATAAAATATTGTATTATTGTTAAATCTTAATATAGTTAATACTGTTTTAGCTTATTTTTTAAACTTCATTAAACTTTTAATTTCCGATAATGCATTAAAAAAAGCATCTACTATTTCAGGATGAAACTGTTTGCCTTTGTTTTTATTAATCTCAGAAATAACAATATCAAACTCCAATCCTTGCCTGTATGCTCTGTCAGAAGTCATTGCATCAAAAGCATCTGCAAGAGATACTATTCTTGCGTTAAGAGGAATATCATCACCGCCTATTCCCTCAGGATAACCTTTTCCGTCAAACCTCTCATGGTGATAATATATCATATCTATCATTTCAGGAAATTGGTCTTTCATAGGATTGAGAATGGTTTTACCTATTAAAGGATGTTGCTTGATAACTTCAAATTCCTGTTCATTTAATGAAGTTGGTTTATTTAAAATATTTTCAGGAATTCCTATTTTCCCAATATCATGAAGCAAACTTCCAAAACCGATTTTCCTAACCTTTTCATCAGATAATCCTAACTTTTTTGCAATTACTTTTGAATATTTGCTGACATTTGTTGAATGGTAATGAGTATAACTGTCTTTTGCATCTATGGTCATTGCAAGAGATTGTAATGTTTTAAGAAACATTTGCTGATTTTTTTGGTAAAGAATTCCATTTTCAATTGCAATGGCTGCTTCATCAAATAAAATTTTCAAAGGAATAAACTTATCTTTTGTTTTCTCAAAAGATTCTGAAAAGTTTAAAAGAAGAACTACACCTACGATTTTATCTGCATTTTTCAGAAGATAAAATACTATACTTTTATAATCCATATCAATATTAATATCAATTTTTGAATCTGTATAATAAAATTTCCATTGTTTATTTTTAAAATATTTCAATATATCATTTAAGTTTATTTTATTAGGTAGTTCGTTAAAAATGTCATATTTTATGTGGTCAAACTTTTTTCTAACAGCAAAAGAATTTTTGTTAGGTTGCAATATATTAAAATCATCATTTAAATAAAGAGCAACTACATCGGCTTTAATAATAGCCTGTAAATTTTTTACAAATATTGAGGTAATTTCTGATAAATTAAGGGAATTATTAATTTGCTCTGATACAGAGTAAATTTCTAATATTTCTTTTAACCTTAAATTTTCATTTTCTATTTCAGCATTTTTAATTGATTTCTCTATGTGTTGAATTAATGAAGTGATTTTAAATGGTTTTAAAATATAGTCTTTTACTCCTAATTTCATTGTTTCAATAACAGATTCTACATTTCCATAACCTGTCATAATAATAATAGGAGGGATTTTTTGGTAATTATCAAAAAGATACTTGGAAAATTCGATTCCATTCATTGGCTTCATAAATAGATCACACAAAATTAAGTCAAAATCTTCTTTAGCAAATATCTTCAGTGCTTCATCAGTATTGTCAACAACTACAACAGAAAAATCAAAAGCTTCCAAAGCATCTTTGACAATATCAAGTATTAACTTATCGTCGTCAATAACCAAAATTTTTTTGTTTTTCATTTTGCAGTTACCTGATTTTTTAAATTTTACAACAAATTGCTTTACATCTTTTTTGTAAAAATGTAAATAGTATTAATCAAAAACTTTAACTTAATGATACAGGGGGCATAATGGCTGATTTTATTTTAGGAACAGCTGGACACATTGATCATGGGAAGACTACGCTGATAAAAACATTAACAGGAATCGATACAGATAGACTTAAAGAAGAAAAAGAAAGAGGTATTACCATTGAACTGGGATTTTCCTTTATTAAAACTCCTGATAATGAAATAATAGGCATTGTTGATGTTCCAGGCCACGAAAGATTTATCAAAAATATGGTGGCAGGTGTATGTGGTATTGATGTGGTTATGTTAATAATTGCAGCAGACGAAGGTATTATGCCCCAAACCATTGAGCATGTTGAGATATGTAATCTTTTGGGAATTAAAAAAGGGTTAATTGTTGTTACTAAAATAGACCTTATAGATGAAGAGATTAAAGAGCTTCTACAAGAAGAGATAGAGGAGTTTAAAAAGCATAATTTCTTAAAAGATGCTCCTACTTTTTTTGTATCGTCAAAAACCGGTGAAGGTTTGGATAAATTAAGGGATTGCCTATATACTCTACCTAAACTTACTAATGAAAAAATAATTAGTGGCTATTTTATATTACCAATTGACAGAGTTTTTACATTAAAAGGTTTTGGCACAATAGTTACAGGAACTACAATGTCCGGAGAAATAAAGGTAGGTGACGAGATTAAAATTCTTCCTGATAATATTTCTGGTAAAATAAGGAATTTGCAAGTTCACGGAAGTCATGTAGAGAAGGTTTTTGCAGGACATAGAACTGCAATAAATATTCAAGGTGTTTCCAAAAGTGAAATTAAAAGAGGTGATGTGTTGACAATTCCTGATTATTTTAAGCCATCTATGCTTGTTGATGCAACGTTGTATTATTTGTCTTCAAATAAAAAACCATTAAGAAATAGAATTCAGGTTAAATATCATTCAGGGACAAATGCTGTTCCAGCAAAAATAATTATTCTTGACAAAAAAGAACTGCTTCCAGGAGAGGATGCTTTGGCGCAAATTATTTTCGATAGGGAAATTTTTAATATTCATGGAGACAAATTTATAATAAGAAGCTTTGATGATAAAAAAACACTTGGTGGAGGTACTGTTTTAGACGGTTCGCCTGAAAAGAAAAAAAGATTTAAAGATGACTTTATTAATTATTTGAAAATACTTAAAACAGGAGATTTAGTTAATAAATTGTTTATTATAATAGATAAATATGGGAGATATGGCATTGATTTAGATATGCTAATTTCAAAATTAAACATAAAGAAAGAAATTTTGTTAAAAGAATTAAAAAAGCTTGAGCTTTTAATTATAGATAAAAAGAAAAATTTTTTTATTAATAAAAACAATTTTAATAAATTAAAAGATGAAGCTGTAAGAATCATAGATGAATTCCATAAGTCTCACAATAAGCAACATGGAATAGTTTTAGAAGAATTAAGGCATAGAATTTATCCAGATTTAACTTTTAATCTATTTGAAATCATATTAGAATCTTTGAAAAAAGATAGAAAAATAAAAATTGAAAATGGTATTGTTTCTTTGTTTGAATTTTCAATAAAATTAAACACCAAAGATGAGGAGAAGAGAGAATCCATTTATAAAATTATAAAATCAGGAGGTATAGCACCTCCTTTTTTTAACCAGATTCTAAAAGAAATAAAGGTATCTGAAAAAGAACTTAATGATTTTATAAATATTTTAATATTAGATAAAAAGATTGTTAAAATTAAGCAGGATTTCTTTTTGGATATTGATGTTTATAGCGATATTAAAGAGAAATTAGTAAAATTTTTAAAAGAAAATAAAGAAATTTCTTTGCAGGATTTTAAAAAAATTGTTAATGTTTCAAGAAAATATATGATTCCTATTTTGGAGCATTTTGATTCAATAAGACTAACAATTAGAAAAGGCGATAAAAGAGTTTTGCGAATCTAAACTAAATTTTATTAAAATTAAACTTGACATTAATATAAAATATTTATAATGGATGATGTTTTTTGTATACATTTTTATAATATAATTGGGAGGCAAAGGTGAAAAAAGCAATTAAATGGTATATAAAAATAGCTGATAAAATTAATGAAGGCTTTGGTTTTATTGCAAATTGGCTGACAACAATTCTTGTTATTGTTGTATGTTACGATGTTTTTAACAGGTATCTTTTTGAACATACCAATCCTGCTATGTACGAATTGGAATGGCATATTTATGCTATTATCTTTTTAATCGGAGCAGGATATGCTTTGAAACATGATAAACATGTTAGGGTCGATATAACCTATGCAAGATTTGCTCCTAAAACTAAAGCATGGGTTAATTTGATTGGAACATTTATTTTTTTATTGCCGTTTTGTGTATTAATTGTATATTCCACTAAAGATTGGGTTCATCAGTCGTGGGTAATGAGAGAAACTTCTCCTGACCCTGGTGGATTGCCAATGAGATATCTTTTAAAATCTTGTATACCATTATGCTTTATTCTTTTGTTTATTCAAGGATTAGCAGAAGCTGGTAAGGCTTTTTTATTTATATTCGGATCAAATGAAGATAAAGAAGAATTAAAATTAAAAGAAATTTATGAAGAATAAAAAATAGATAGGAGTTTATTATGGATGCATCAGCTTTTCATGAAGCACTGCCTGGAATTATGTTTTTATTTTTATTTGCAATACTATTAGGCGGTTTCCCAGTTGCATTTACCTTAGGTGGTGTTGGATTGATTTTTGGTGGTTGTACATTTGGTTGGGAATTTTTTAAACTTTTGCCTTTAAGATTTTGGGGGCGTATGACTAATTTTACATTGCTTGCTGTGCCGCTTTTTATATATATGGGAGTTATGCTTGAAAAAAGCGGTATTGCTGAGGAGCTTTTAGAAACAATGGCAATGTTATTTGGTAGGTTAAAAGGAGGGCTTGCAATATCAGTGGTTGTTGTTGGTGCCTTACTTGCAGCTTCTACAGGTATTGTTGGAGCCACAGTTGTTACAATGGGACTGCTCAGTTTGCCTACAATGTTAAAAAGACATTATTCACCTGAAATTGCTACAGGAGTTATTGCAGCATCAGGTACATTAGGTCAAATAATACCTCCAAGTATTGTTCTTGTTCTTTTAGGTACTATTATAAATGTTCCTATTGGTGACCTTTTTTTAGGGGCAGTTTTACCAGGTTTTCTACTAGTAACAATGTATATTTTATGGATTTTGCTTTTATCTTTAATTAGGCCTGACTCTTTGCCGCCAATGCCTGAAGAGGAGCTAAAACATTTTAAAGGCATGGTTGCATTTAAAAGAGTTATGCAGGCTCTTGTTCCTCCAATTATATTAATGGTTGCAGTTTTAGGCTCGATATTTGCAGGGATTGCGTCTCCTACAGAAGCAGCTGGCGTAGGAGCATTAGGTGCTACCATTCTTACAGTTTGTTATGGTAAATTTAGTATGAAAACTTTAAATGAAGTTATGCAGGCTACTACTTTTTTAACATGTATGGTTTTTATAATTTTGCTTGGTGCTACATCTTTTGGTCTTGTTTTTAGGGGCATGGATGGTGATACTTTTATCAGAGGATTAATCAAATCACTGCCTTTTGGTAAATGGGGTATTCTTACAATTACTATGTTTATTATTTTTACTGCAGGATTTTTTCTTGATTTTATAGAAATTACATTTATTCATATACCTGTTCTTGCACCTATTATGATAAGTTATGGCGTTGATCCTCTGTGGTTAGCAATACTTATAGCTGTTAATTTACAGACTTCTTTTTTAACTCCTCCTTTTGGATTCTCTCTGTTTTATTTAAAAGGTGTTGCTCCGCCTGGAGTAAAAACAACTCATATTTATAAAGGAATTATCCCGTTTGTTATAATACAGCTTATAAGTATAGCAATAGTGGCATTTTTTCCAAAAATAGTTACATATCTCCCGGAAATTGTTTTTAGAAAGTAGTTAAATATTAAAAATTTTTATTAATACAAAGTTAGTGATTATTTAAAACAAGTTCAGCAATTAATGTTGGGCTTGTTTTTTTTTTATTTTCTTGATATAAAATTTAAATGTTTTTAGAAAATTTCATTGGAAAATATTTAAACTGGTATAATAGTAAAAATCTCATATTTGAAAGAAGTTTCAATATAGCTCCTCCTTTACCAAGTAATGAGAAAAAGCCTCTTTTATACATTCATATACCTTTTTGTGAAGAATTGTGTCCTTACTGCTCTTTCAACAGATTTAAATTTGAAAAAAATATTGCAAAAAAATATTTTAAATATTTAAAAAAAGAGATAGAATTATATAAAGAACAAGGCTTTGATTTTTTTTCATCTTATATAGGCGGCGGTACTCCAACTATTCTTATAGATGAGCTTGCTGAAATCATCAATTTTATAAGAGATAATTTTTCAATAAAAGAAGTGTCATGTGAGACTAATCCTAATCATCTTACTGAATCAAATATAACTGTATTGGAACAATGCGGTGTTAACAGGTTATCTGTTGGAGTGCAGAGTTTTGATAATAATTTGCTTAAGTTAATGCAAAGATTTCATAAATATGGCAGTGCTGAGGAGATTATAGAACGTTTGAAATATACCTTGGGCCGTTTTAATACTTTAAACATAGATATGATTTTTAATTTCCCTACGCAAAACAGGGAGCATATTTCAAGAGATTGTGAAATTATAAAAAGTTTAAATGCCGATCAAGTTACTTTTTATCCTTTAATGGCATCAAATTCTACACAAAAAACCATTAGGGCAAAATTTGGCAAATTAAGTTATGAAAATGAAAAACTGCTTTATTTTGAGATTTTAGAACATTTGAAAGGGTCGTATACTCCTGGGACAGCATGGTGTTTTAATAAGAAAAAAAGTATGATAGACGAATATATTATTGATTATGACGAGTATTTAGGCACAGGTAGCGGTTCTTTTGGATATTATAATGGCAGGATTTTATCCAATACATTTTCTATTCCTGAATATTTTAAGTTTATTGACAAAGGGAGACTACCTTTAAGAGCTGAAAAAAAATTTTCGTTAGTTGAGCAGATGAGGTATGATTTTTTAATTAAATTATTTGGTATTACTTTGGATAAGAAATTTATTGAAAAAAAATATAATAAATCTTTTTATAGGAAACTTTTCAAAGAACTATTTTTCTTTAAATTTATTGGAGCGCTAAAAGAGGAAGATGAAAAGTTTTTCTTAACTGAAAAAGGGCAATATTTTTGGGTTATTATGATGAGAGAGTTTTTTATAGGTGTAAATAACTTCAGAGATTTTTGCAGAAATTTAATAGAGGTAAAAGAAAATGAATATTTATAAACAAATTCCAAAGGTAGACAAGATTTTAGAGCTTCCGGATACTGTTGTTTTAATGGAGAAGTATGGTAAAATTATAGTTAAGACTTTTATAAATAAAATTTTGGATGAATATAGAAAAAAAATATCCATAGGAGAGATTGAGGAAATTAAAATTGAAGATATTTTAAATAAATTAAATTTTAGTTTAAAAGCATATTTTTCACCAAAGTTAAAAAAACTTATTAATGGCACAGGAATTATTTTGCATACTAATTTTGGAAGAGCTCCTCTGTCATCTAAAGTTCTAAATAATATTGAGAAGATAGCAGGGAGTTATTCTAATCTTGAGTTTGATATTAGCAGTGGTAAAAGAGGTATAAGATATCAAAATATTGTGCGCTATTTTAAAGATTTAACAGGAGCTGAAGATGTATTAATTGTAAATAATAATGCTGCTGCTGTTTTGCTTGTTTTATCAGCTTTAGCTTGTAACAGAGAAGTTATTGTATCAAGAGGAGAATTAGTTGAAATAGGAGGCTCGTTTAGAATCCCGGAAGTTATGCAGCAGAGTGGAGCAATATTAAAAGAAGTTGGTGCTACCAATAAAACACATCTTCGAGATTATATTAATGCTATAAATGAAAATACAGCACTCTTGTTTAAAGCTCACACAAGCAATTACAGAATTATTGGATTTTCTCAATCTGTAGATATTGAGGAAATAGTTGAAATAGGAAAGAGAAGAGGTATTCCTGTGGTATTTGACCTTGGAAGCGGTTCAATTGTTGATTTGTCAAAATATGGTTTGCCTGATGAACCTGTAGTAACAGATGTGGTAAATAAAGAAGTTGATATAGTAACTTTTAGCGGAGATAAACTTTTTGGCGGACCTCAAGCAGGGATAATTTTGGGTAGGAAAAAGTATATTGATATTCTTAAAAAACATCCTTTAAATAGGGCTTTGAGAATTGACAAATTTACGTTAGCAGCTCTTGAATCAGTTGTTAAAGAGTATTTTAATGTGGAGAATGCTTTTAAAAATGTACTGTCTCTCAGATTGATAACAGAAGATATTTCAGTATTAAAGAAAAAAGGATTAAAATTAAGACGAGCAATTAAAAATAGTAATATTAAATCTAAATTAAAAGAAGATTATTCATATGTAGGTGGTGGTTCTTTCCCAATGAACAAAATTTCCACTCTGGTTTTAGAGTTAATTCATTCAAATTATTCTGCAAATGAAATAGATTTAAAACTAAAAGAAGGAGAGTTGCCTGTTATTGGAAGAATTAAAAATGATACTTATATGCTTGATTTAAGGACAATTTTTGAAAATCAAATTCAAGAGCTTGCAAATGCTATTAATTCGAAGCTTATTTAGTTTTATAATTATATTTTTCCTTTTTAATACTCAATATATTCATCCCAAAATAATTAAATATGCTGTTGTTAAATATAAAAAATTGAGAGTTAGAGAGAATCCGAGCAGAAGGGCTAAAATACTTTTTTTGTTAAAATCAGGTGAGAAAGTTCAGATAATTGATAAAAAAGGAGTTTATTATAAAATTTTTTCTCAGAATGGAAATATACAAGGTTGGGCATATTATAAAGGATTTTATAAAATAAAAAAGATAGTGTTACCTGACTATAAAGTTAATTTTGAATTTAATGCCATAAATAAAGAAACAGAGAAAAAAATATTAGAATTTAAAAGATTTTTAAATTTTGATTTCTATAAAAAAGATATAAAAATAATATTTTCTTATGAAAAAAAGTATAATACTGGCAGAATTTTTATTGAAGCTGATTTTAATCCAAAATATTATATTCAAAAAAAGATACTTCATTAAAGTCAAATCAAGTGGATTTATATCCTTTTATTAAATTTGCTTTTAAATTTAACGAATTTTTTAGAAATTTGTCCTATAAATATAATGCATTATCTGAATTTCTAAAAAAGTTCAGTATAAATGTAATGTTAAAGAAAAATAATAATTATATGGTGCTGGAAATGTATCATGATAAAAATCTTTATTCTTTTAAACCATATATTTTTGTTAAAAGAGATGGATTCAAACTTGCGAAAATTTTTACTGATAATAAGGAACTGCTGCAAAAAAGTTATATTTTTTCACTTGGACCTCCGTATTTATCAGATGGTACAAAAACTGTTTTTTATTTAATTTATGAGTTTTTTAATATGAGAGTATAATTATCAGACAACTTAAAATATATAGGAGAAAAGATAATGAGGAAGTTATTTATTGTTTTTGTTATTTTTTTTATATCAAAATTATTTGCAGCTGATGGAGCAGATATTTCATATTTAAACAAGCTTATTTCAAATGGATATATTGATGTTGCCATTGAATATGGAAAACAATATAAAAGCAACAAAGAGATAGAGAAGATATTATTAGAACTTCTCCTTACACAGGGGAAATATAGTCAAATAATTGAATTGTATAAAAGCAACAGTGAGAGTATAAACGAACTTACATATGTTGCCAAAGCATATATTTTTTCCAAAAAATTTGACAAAGCTAATATTTTAATAGAAAAATTGTATTCAAAAGATAGATTGGTTTATAATGATGTCCATAATTTATTTAACGGAGTAATATGTTATGAAAAATATGATTATTTAAATGCAATTAAATATTTTGAAAAAATAAAAAGAAAATCAGAAAAAGTAAAAATCTTTTTAATAAA
>CAZBLP010000052.1:0-13986 GCA_964492825.1 uncultured bacterium | reverse complement strand
AAATGTCCTTATGTTAGTGAGGAAGCAAAAGCACAACTTGCTGAGGCAAGTGCTCCTCCAATAAGAGGAGTTGTTTTAGGAACAGGAGATGAGCAATTAAAAATAGGCGAAGAATTAGTTCTCTACAGACATGAAAAAACATTTATTAATCCAACTGCAATTGGTGTGCTTTTTAAAGATACTGAAGATGATGCAACAATTGATGATAAACTCAAAAATTTCAATGAGATTTCTTTTGAAAGGGTTGGCTACATTTTGAAAGCACATCTTGCTGCTGTTTATAATGAATCAGGAGATGCAGACAAATTTGTAAATTTAGTTACAAAAATTAAAGATAATACAAAAAAACCTATAATGATAATGAGTGAAAACGCTGATGCTCTTGAAAAAGCAGCAGCTGTTATCAAAGGGTTAAAAGGTGTTATTTTTGCTGCTACAGCAGATACTCTTGATAAATTAGTGGAAGTTGCAAAAGCCAATGAATGTTCATTAGTTATAAAAGCTCCTATTGATGAAATAGAAGCATTAACCAAAAAAGCTGTAGATGCAGGATTGAAAGATTTAATTCTTGATACTGAAGCAAGAGATGTTAAAACTATGTTCCAGCATAATACTTTTGTAAGAAGAGCAGCTTTGAAAAAGAAAAACAGAGATGTTGGTTTCCCAGCAATAAATTTACCATGCTTTATGACTGATGATCCAGTAAAAGAAGCTGCTATTGCAGCACTTGGAATTGCTAAATATGGTGGAATAGTTGTAATTTCAGATGCTAAACCTGAAATTTTACTTCCACTTGGAATTCAAAGACTTAACATCTACACTGACCCACAAAGACCTATGGTTGTTGAGCAGGGATTTTACCCAATTAACAATCCTGATGAGAATTCACCAGTTATTGTTACAACAAACTTTGCTCTTACATACTTTATTGTGGCAGCAGTTGTTGAAGCAAGTAGAGTACCAACATGGCTTGTTATTATGGATGTTGAAGGTATGTCAGTTCTTACAGCATGGTCAGCAGGTAAATTTGTTGCAGATGCAATTGCACCATTTATTAAAAAAGTGGGAATTTCTGAGAAAGTTAATCATAAACAAGTTATTATCCCAGGTTATGTTGCTCAAATAAGCGGAGAATTACAAGAAGAGCTTGGTGATGACTGGGAAGTTGTTATTGGGACAAGAGAAGCTGCAGATCTACCTGCATTTTTGAAAGACAAATATGGAAAGTAACATATAACTCTAACTCAGGTTGTTCCTGAGTTAGATGTTTTAATTATTTAGAAAAGGGAGGAATTAAGTATGGCTGTAAAGTATAAAATAGAAACATTAGCAGAGAGTATTAACATAATGTCTAAAACAATTGGTCCTGCTATAAAAGAAAGAAATCCTAAACCAGTTCAGACAATGGCTGAAGAAGAAATTGCTGCAGGAGCAACAATTTTAGATTTAAATCTCGGACCAGCAAGAAAAGCTGGTGATGAAATGATGGCATGGCTTGTGAAAACCGTTCAGGAAGTTGATCCAAGAGTAGGAGATGAAATTCCTCTTGCACTTGATTCTACAAATACAGAAGCAGTTAAAGCAGGATTAAAAGCTGTGAAGAATCCAGAAACTGCTATTATTAACTCAATTTCAGCTCAGCCTGAATCATTAGAAGAAAGAATGCCTCTTGTTAAAGAGTATAATTGTAATTTTGTTGCTTTAACATTAAGTGAAGAAGGTATTCCTCGTGATGTTAATGAAAGAGGCGATTGTGCTGGTAAAATATATGGAAAAGCCTTAGAATTAGGTATTCCTGAATCTAAAATGTGGATAGACCCAATAGTGTTACCTGTAAGTGTTAGTTTAAATCAGGTTATTGCATTTTTAGAATTTTTACCTATGATTCCTGATTTTGCACCTGGTGCATTGTCAACATGCGGTTTGTCAAATGTTTCAAATGGAACACCTACAGAATTAAGACCAAAATTAAACGGACCTTATCAAGCAATGCACATGGTTCTTGGAATTCATTCATCAATTGTTGATGCTTATGATGTTGATATGATGGCTCTTTGTAAAGGTGAAAGACCAAATCTTGTTGATTTGGCAGGACGATTTATGGCTCATGAACTTGACGAAGAAACATTTCCAACAGTTTCAGTATACATTGAGAGCCAGACAGATTATAAAAATCAACCAAAAATTAATCCTAAAGAATTAAGTGGTATTGAACTTGAATATTATAAATCCTTTTTAGTATTAACAGGAAAAGTTCTCTACTCACATTCATGGCTTGAAATGGAAGTATAAATAATTTTTGAAAGCTTAGATATTTTTAATATTCAAGCGGGAGGACACTCCCGCTTTTTTATTTTGAAAAATTCTTGGAAATATGATAAATAATATTAAATATCAGACCCTGCTATTACCTAATGACAGTAAATTTTAATTGCCAAAATTCCAATTGAAACAAGTAACTTTTAGATTTGAGAGAGTAAACAGGTATTTATAAAACATGCCAGAAGTAAAAGAAGTTACAAAAACAAAAAAGAAATTAAAAAAGCCTAAGCTCTATAAAGTGCTTATGCATAACGACAATTACACTACCATGGAATTTGTAGTTGAAATTTTGGAAAAAATATTTAATAAAAGAAAAGTAGATGCAGTAAAGATTATGTTACAAATTCATAATCAGGGATCAGGGCTTTGTGGAGTATATCCTTTTGATATTGCAGTTACTAAGGTTGAGGTTGTTCACTTTCTTGCAGAAAAAAATAATTTTCCATTAAAATGCTCTATAGAGCCGGAAGATAAACAGGAGTAATAAATGTTAACAAAAAGTTTAAATGAAGTTTTTAATTTAGCGTATAAAATTGCAAGGGACAATAATCACCAGTTTGTGACTTTAGAGCATATTTTATACTGTATTTTATTAACTGATGAAGGCAAAGATATTATTTATAATTGTGGCGGAGATATTGACAATTTAAAGGCTAATCTTGAAATGTATTTTTCCGATTATATTGAAAGAACCAATATGCTTCCTGTTGAAACAGTTGCAGTAGAAAGAGTTTTGTCAAATGCTATAAATCATGTAAAATCAGCAGGCCAAAATAAAGTTAGGATTGGTGATATTTTAATTGCAATTTATAATGAAGAAGAGAGTTTCGCAAGGTATTTTCTTGAAGATGAAGAGCATATTAAAAAAATTGATATTTTAAACTATGTTGAACATGGTGTAAGTAAAATTTCAAATGATGATTTTTCAAAAATTGAGGATGATTTTGATGAAGAATCAACTGAAGATAACAGTAAAGAGAGAAAAGAGAATGTATTAAAACGATTTACAACAGAGCTTGTTGCATTAGCTAAAAGTGGAAAAATCGATCCTGTTATTGGAAGAGAAAGAGAATTTCAAAGAATTATCCAAATATTATGCAGAAGAAAGAAGAACAATCCGATTCTCGTTGGTGAGCCTGGAGTAGGTAAAACAGCCATTGCAGAAGGTCTTGCAATTAAAATTGCTAAAAAAGAAGTTCCGGAAAAAATTAAAAACGCAAAAATTTTTGCACTTGATATGGGCTCTTTAGTCGCAGGTACAAAGTACAGAGGAGATTTTGAGAAAAGACTGAAAGATGTTATAGGTGAAATTTTAAAAGAAAAAAATCCTATTATATTTATAGATGAAATTCATACAATTGTTGGAGCAGGTGCCACAAGTGGCGGGACCCTTGATGCTTCAAATATTTTAAAGCCAGCTCTGTCTGATGGGAAGATAAAATGTATTGGCGCTACAACTTATGAAGAATTTAGAAATGGATTTGATAAGGATAAAGCGTTATCAAGAAGGTTTCAAAAAGTTGATATAGAGCAGCCCAATATAAACGAAGCAGTAGAGATTTTAAAAGGTTTAAAAGATAAATATGAGTCATTTCATAAAATAAGATATTCTGACAGGGCTGTTAAATCAGCTGTGATATTATCTGATAAATATATTCAAGGAAGATTTTTACCTGACAAAGCAATTGACGTTATTGATGAAGCAGGAGCATTTGTTTCTTCAAATATGAAAAAAAGGAAATATGTTATAACAGAGAGAGATATTGAAAAAGTTGTCTCTATTATGAGTAGAATGCCTGTGTCAAATAGAGGTATTTCCTATGCAAAAAGGGTCATAGCCCTTGGGAGTGAATTAAAAAAATATATTTTCGGGCAAGATTTAGCTGTGGAAAAAGTAGTAAAAGCTCTAAAAAGAAATATTGTAGGGCTTAGGGATGAAAATAGACCAATAGGATGTTTTTTATTTACTGGCCCAACAGGAGTTGGAAAAACAGAACTTTCAATACAGGTTTCAAAATTGCTTGGAATAAATTTTTTAAGATTTGACATGAGTGAATATATGGAGAAGCATGCAGTTGCAAGGTTAATTGGTTCACCTCCTGGTTATGTTGGATTTGAGCAGGGAGGGCAATTAACCGAAGCTGTTAATAAAAATCCACATACTGTTTTATTGTTTGATGAAATTGAAAAAGCTCATTCTGATATATACGGTATTTTATTGCAAATTATGGACTATGGAACTTTAACTGATAATATAGGTAAAAAAATTAATTTTAAGAATGTTATACTGATTTTAACTTCAAATACAGGTGCAAAAGAGCTTGCAACCCAAAACATAGGTTTTTTGGAAACAGAACTTGGGAAAAATATTAAAGCAGTAGAAAAAGAATTTCCACCTGAATTTAGAAACAGACTTGATGCTATTGTGGAGTTTTCTTATTTAAATGAGAATGTGATATTGAAAGTTGTGGATAAGTTTATCTTGCAACTTAATGAAAGACTACAAAAGAAAAAGATTGTTTTAAATATCACCTATTCGGCAAAAAGGTACCTTGCTAAAAAAGGTTACAATAAATTTTTTGGTGCTAGACCAATGGAGAGATTAATACAAGAAGAGATTAGTGATAAAATAGCTGATATGATATTAATGGAAAAAAATGCAAGAAACAAAGAAATAGTTGTTGAATATAAAAATAAAACCCTTCAATTTAATTTTAAAAAAGAAGAAGTTGTTTAATAAAAAATGAAATGGTTCATATTTTTTCATCACATATAACCACTTTTCCTTCTGTAAATGAAGCAGATGACAGCGGCTTAGTTGCTATAGGCGGGTCTTATAATTTTAAAACATTATACAATGCTTACACAAATGGGATATTCCCCTGGTATGATGAAACAATATGTTTTGGAAATAAAAAATACTCTTTCATATATTGGTATAGTCCTAACCCGCGTTTTGTAATTTTCAAAGAAGATTTCAGAATAAGCAAAAGGCTTGAAAGGTATTATAAAAAACACCAATTTACCATAACCACAAATCAAGCTTTTTGCAGGGTTATCAAGTTATGTCAATTGTTCCATTCAATTAATGATGATAGCTGGATTTCAGATGAAATGATAGAAGGATACATTGAATTGGAGAAAAGAGGACATATATTGTCTGTTGAAGTTTGGGATGGTAATAAACTGATTGGTGGCCTTTATGGAGTTAATATAGGCAAGTATTTTTCCGGCGAATCTATGTTTAGTTTAGAGCCTAATGTTTCAAAATTTGCTTTTATATATCTTGCAAATATTTTATTTGAAAGAGGTTATGAATTTATAGACTGTCAGGTGTATTCATTGCATTTTAGCAGGTTTGGTGGTATAAATATACCACGAGATGATTTTATGCTACTTTTGAAAAAAGCGGTAAAACATATATAATTATCATAGGGGATAGCCGGGCAGTCGCCTGAATAATTTTAATTTTAGGAGGAAAGTCCGGACACCAGAGGGCAAGGTGGTTGGTAACACCAACTTCCAGTAATGGAAGGATAGTGCCACAGAAAATATACCGCCCTGATTATAAGCAGGGTAAGGGTGAAAAGGCGAGGTAAGAGCTCACCGCATTGCTGGTGACAGTAATGGCAGGGTAAACCCCACCTGGTGCAAGGCCAAATAGAGGGATTGATTTGCCCTCATCAATATCCCTGGGTAGGCTGCTAAAGCTTGCAGGTGACTGTGAGCGTAGATGAATGACTGCCAATTACAGAATCCGGCTTATAGGCTATCCCCTTGTTGCTTTAATGTTTAATTTTAAATTGATTTGTAATATGGTTGGATAGAGATTTAAAAAAGGTGTTGAAAAAAAGATTATTAGAGATTATAATAAATTTATAAAATTTTTTACCTGTTAAAGAAAATTATTTTCTACCTTTAAAATATTGTTTGACAAAAAAATTAAAATATATTAATATGCAAATAATTGAATTATAATTCATTATAAAGGAGTTGAAGATGAAGAAGATTATTTTAGCAGTTATTTTTTTATCTATTTTTACCATTAGTTATGCAGATGTAAATTACAATACTTTAACTACGCGGATTGTTCTTGATCCTGCAAACAGTTCTTTGACTCTACCTATTCCTCTTCCAAATGATATTAATACTTCCATTTTAAATGAAGAGGGTACTGCAGTAAAATTGCCTATAACAGGTTCAGAGCCAGCTGATGTTCAAATGTTATATCAGGCAATTAATCTTCTGGGTATTAAAGGTATGCCAGCTAATACTTTTTTAAGTATTCCTTTAAACAGTAGTGAAAAACTTGATTCAACATCTTTATATCAGAATATTTTTTTAATTCCTTTTATGAAAGATTTGTCAACTAATCCTACACTTAATACAACACCTTCCATTGTTGCAGGCACTGATGCCTTACTTATTATACAAGATGGCAATCAGATAAAAGTTATTCCTAAAACCACATTAATTGGAGATGCACAATATGCAGTTGTTATAACCAAAGGAATTAAAACTGAAAACGGAGATTTTGTGGGCCATGATCCTGCAATGGAGTATTTAATTAAAACAGAATATAGTACCCTTGTTTCAAGTTTAGGGTTAAATGTTGATGATTTACTTGGCTTTTTTACTTTTTCAACTGCTGATAAGACTTTAAAGCTTTCTGCTTTTTCAAAATTACAAGCAGGTGCTTCTTTAGATTCATCTGATTTTTTAAGTTATGCAAATATTACAGAAGAGTTTCAATCCATTCTTGCTGCAACATCTCTTTTACCTTCAACTGTATCATCTGAAACAGCAGCAAGTTATGAAGGTTTAAATTATTTTGAAACTTCTTTTAGTTCTTATGACATTAGCACTTTAAGTACTACTCCGTCTCCGGAAAATGTCCCTACAATAATATTACCAAGTGGTGCCACTGATAAAGTTGTCATATTCCAGCATGGACTTGGTGAAGATAAAAGTTATGCACTGGCAATTGCCAGTGAATTCCTTAAAGCAGGCTATCCTGTAATTTCAATGGATTTGCCATTACATGGTGATAGAGTTGATTATACGGATAATTCCCTTGATTGCAACTTGGATGGTGAAATTACTTCAGGAGAATGTTTTTTAACTGCCAATCTTGTTCAAGACAGAATTAATATTTATCAAGCTGTTTTTGATATGACATTGTTACTTAAAGATTTAAAAGCAGGAAAATTTGATATTAACGGTGACAATGTTCCTGATACGGTTAATAATGTTTATTTTGTTTCGCTCTCTTTAGGTTCAATTACAGGTTCAATTTTTGCATCTTATAATGCTAATGATATTACAAAGGCAGCTTTTACAGTTGGTGGAGCTGACCTTTCCACAATTCTTGACGGGACAATGATACCTGATTTGCAAAATGCTATAAAAGCACTTGGTCTTGAAAAAGGCTCAGCAGAATATTATGTGTTTTTAGGAATTTTACATTTAATACTTGACCCTGCTGATCCTCTTTACAATGTGAGTTCAGCAATTAAAGATAAAACAATGGTTATAACTGCTTATGGAGATATTATTGTACCTAATACTTCAAATGCCATACTTGCCAATCTTCTTGGTTATTCCTCAGCAGTTGACATAACAACGGAAAACATAGATTCAGTTTCCTCTGATGCAGGATGGTATCAATATGGTGGTGTTGTAAATGATATTCCATATTATGTGCCTCATGCGTTTTTGCTCTCAACAGAAAATGCTTCTGAAAAATATGGTATTTCTTTTGACCAGCAGTTTATTGATAAAGCAAAAGATACAATGCAAAATCAAATTATAGAATTTTTTAATAAATAAATTTTAGGAGGAAATTATGAATTATTTTAAAAAAATTATCTTACTAAATATCTTTCTGCTTATTACCACATCATTGACTTTTGCAGCAGGTTTTCATGTTAATGTTGAGCAAGGTATGAAAGCAATGGGATTGGGTGGTGCTTTTGTCGGACTTGCAGATGATCCTACTGCTATATATTATAATCCAGCAGGTATTACCCAATTAAAAGGTAAAGCTAATTTTGCAACTACCTATACATTTGGTGTGTTTCATCCTAAACTGCATTCTCCTAAAATTATAGATCAATATGGTATTACAAGACTCTCAGATGACACTAAGGAGCAAGATTGGAAATGGGCTCAGATTCCAAGTTTATATTTTACTTACAAAATCAATGATAAATTCAGTGTCGGGCTTGCTTTTTTTGCACCATTTGGTACTGCTACTGACTGGACTCATACATGGATAGGAAGATATTTTGCAGATAAAACCGATTTAAGAACCTATGACATTAATCCAACAATTGCCTATAAAGTATCTGATAAATTAACCATAGCAGCAGGTATTAATTATGTTTACAGTAAAGTAACAATAAAAAGCTCTACAAGTTACCCTTTTTTAGCTTTTGATCCTGGTATTCAAAAAGCACTCGGTTTTAGTCTGGATGCTGCAAGTCAGTTAAGTCTATATAACAGATTATATGACAGAAATTACGATGTTGATGTAAAACTCCATGGCGATACAGGTTCTAGCGGTAAAGGGTGGGGATTTAATGTGGGAATCCTTTATAAACCCAACGATGAATGGCAAATAGGAGCAATTTACAGAAGTGAAGTTGATCTTGATTTTGAAGGGCATGCTGATTATACATATATGCCAGGTATTTCAACTCTCGGCTCAGAAGTAGGAATACCTCAATTGTCAGCTGTTCCTTTACTTGAAAGATCAAAAATTAAAGCATCAATAAAATTGCCTGATTATGCTGCTATTGGTATAGTTAACAAATCATTTAAAAATTGGACATTGTTATTTGATTTCTACTGGACAGGATGGTCTGATTACAAAGAATTAACAGTAGAATTTTCAAAATTGCCATATGAAAAATCTGTTCCTAAAAAATGGAACGATGTAATAGCAGTTAGGTTAGGGGCGCAATATCAATACAATAACTGGGCATTTAGATTCGGATATATGCATGATGAATCACCTACTACAGACTCTACAAGAGGACCTGAGCTTGCATGCTCTGACAGAAATGATGCTACTGTGGGTATAGGTTACAAATATAAACATTTCAATATTGACGCAGCATATTTAGTTGCTTTTTTTAAAAATCATGAAAGTAGGGTAGTTGACGAACAAACTGGAACTGAGCTTAAAGGTAGATGGTCTACAATCGCTCATGTTATTGGTATAACATTATCATATGAGTTTTAATTCTTATTAACTGGATTTTTGCTATTCTTAATTTAAGAGGGAATGTTTTCCCTCTTTTTATTTTTATTAGGAGGATATTAGATGGCTGTTAGAAGCTGTGATTATTGCGGGTCTTCAGAAGGTGAAATTAACTTTGATATTTTTACAGAAAAATATTTTTGTGATAAGGATGAATGTATTAAAAAAGCAAGGAAAGATACAAAAGAGTATTTTAAACAACGTGAAATAAAAATTAATAAAGATTTTAATATTAACGATATTTCTTCTCAAGAAGATTTTGAAAATATGCTTTATGCATTGTATGGTCTGCTTGACAAGTCAGGTAAGACTAAAGAATTCGGAGCTCTTAAAGAGCCTGATTTTTTTAAAAATAAAGCAATGTATTTAATAGCCTCAGAGATTCCTGAAGAGTATGTTTCCATTAAAATGGGTGATAAAGATAGAACAAAAGTAAGATTGATTATAAAAAAGAGAATACCAAAGGAAATTATAAAAAAAGCCATGCAAAAAGCAAAATTTATTGATTAGCTTTTTCTAAAATAATATAAAATATTTTATTTCCTTGTTCTAAAAAATTTTTCTCATATTTTGTAAAAATATTGTTAAAAAGCCATTTTTTAGTGAAATCTGTTTTTTTAAAAAGAGATAAGTCATTGGCGTCTTTTAATATTATATTTGCATATTCCTCATAATCTGTGGCAATGTAAATTTTTCCATTGTTGTTAAGTTTGTCAAACAGAACTTTATAAAAGTCTTTATTTACAACTCTTCTTTTTTTATGCCTTTTTTTAAACCAAGGATCTGGAAAATTAATAATGAAACTTTCTATTGAATTATTTTTGAGAAAATATTCCACAAAGACAGATGCATCTCCATGAATAATGAGAATGTTATTTATGTTATTCTTTTTTATTTTTTTTAATGTTTTAAAGATTCTTTTAAACTTTATTTCTATGGCAATAAAAAAAACATTTTCCAGTTGCTGAGCTATAGCGGTAATATATTCTCCATTGCCGGAGCCGATTTCCACCCAGATATGTTTTTTGTTTTTTAGAATATAGGGTAGAAAATTCAAATTATTTTTATTTAAAAGATAACCAATCTGTTTTTGCATATTTTTAATAATAAAAAAGCACAGAGGATTTTCTCTGTGCTTTTTTATTTAAATTATTCAAAGAGTTATGCAGCCAAATACCTTAATTCGTCAGGTAATACCCTTTTCATTTTTTCAAGAGCTCTTTTTTCAATCTGTCTGACTCTTTCTCTTGTAATATTAAATTTATATCCAATATCTTGCAGGGTTTTTGGATCTTCTGATAAATATCTGTTCAAAATAATATATTTTTCTCTTTCATTTAAAACCTTAAGAGCTTCGTAAAGTTTTTCTTGTAAAATATCTTCTTTTTCATTTTCAATTGCAAAATCATCAGGAGCTTGATAATGTGACGGAACCAAATTTATAAAAGAGCTTCCTTCTTCATCTTTTATTTTGGTATCAAGAGAAACATCACTGTTTTCAAATCTGTTTTTTATTTCAATTATTTTATCTTCTGTAACATGAAATTCCTCAGCAAGTTGCTTAGCAAAAACACCATTTTCTTCTAAATCTTTATCTAAATTTGAAAATTTATAAAATAATTTTTTTTGTAATTGTGTAGTACCGATTTTAACCATACTCCAGCTTCTCATAATAAATTCATGAATCTGTGCTCTAATCCACCAAACAGCATAAGAAATAAATTTTTTGCAACCTTTATCAGGGTCATAATTTTTAATAGCTTTCATAAGCCCGAGATTCCCTTCTTGGATAAGATCTGTTAATGGAAATCCAAACTTTCTATATTCATTTGCCACTTTAACAACAAAACGAAGATTGCTTATTACTAATTTTTGTGCAGCTTGAATATCTCCCTGAGTATGAAATTTCTTTATTAATTCATGCTCTTCTTCTGCACTTAAAGTAGGAAATTTTTCTATTTTAGCTATATATGAACTAATATCATTTTTAATTGCAGGTAAATTAAATCTTTTCACTTTTACCATCCTCCTCTATTTTGAGGTATTAGCACCCATCAACAAAGAGTGCTAATATTAATATAGCAAAAAAATAAAATTTGTCAAGAAAAAATTTAAAATATAACAAGTTTTAAATTAATTACAGGTAAAAAGAGAGGAGCGGTTATTGCTTTATATTAAAGATAATTTTCTTTTATAAAGCAGAACAGTTTATAATATTCATTGTGCCTGAAATTTGGTAAATCTGAATTTATTTTTTTATTAGATACTACAGCAACTATATTATCGTCTTCTTCAAATAGAAATTTTTGTTGTCCTTCTTTAATTAGTTCTATTTTAGGGAAATTGCCTGATTTGTGTCCTTCTACGATTATTATATCCATATCTTGAATAAAATAGTCTCTAATATATTTTAAAGGAAGTTGGTTGTATTTCCTTTTTCTGATAACTATTTCACTATTGCTGTTAATTACAACACTGTCTGCACCTGTTTCAAAAAATATATAACTGTCTTTTCCTTGTTTATCAATTTCAAGTTTATGAAATACATTTTTTATTATTCCTATTTTATAACCTTCATTCTTAAAAAAAGGAATTAATTTTCGTATTAAGGTTGTTTTGCCAGAATTGGAATTCATTGCAACTATTCCGACCATAGATGTTTCTGAAAAATTTGAATGTAGAGCTTTTTCATAATCTTTTTCACTGTTTATATTAAAAAAGTTTTTATTTACATTGCATTCTTTTTTAAATAAAGAAACATCAAGAATATTGGATTTTACTTCAGGAACAAGAAAACTGATTTTAAGTTTGTTATCTAAAATTAATTTTTCAATAGGTTTAATACAATTTTTAGAATATATTGCAAAAAGCGGTTGGTATTTACATTTTATTTTAGGTATAATCAGGTCAAAATCCTTTATATTCTCTATTAGTAATTTAACAGCGTTTTCCTCAATAAAAGGCATGTCGCATGCTGTAATAAAAGCATACTGTGTATCTATATTTTTTAGAACAGAATATATGCCTCCAATTGCATCTTTGTTCTGATAAATATCTTTTATTACGGGATATTTGTAATTATTTTTATATAGATTCTCATTGTTACTGCTAATAACTATTTTAGGGAATATTTGTTCAAGGCATTTAATAACATATTCTATTATAGGTATCCCATTTAATAAGGCAAAAGATTTATTTTTGCCCATTCTTGAGGATTTACCCCCTGACAGTATTGCTGCTGTAATATTTTCATTCATTTTTATTTTCTTCTAATAGAAACTTTAATATCTTTTATTATTGTTTTATTTAGGAGATTATTAATCCTTTCAATAATTCTTTTTTTTAAAAAAAATATTTCCTGTTTAAAAGCAGGATTTTTACATGAAACATACAAAATTTTATTTTTAAGTAATTCAGGGAATGATTCATTAGCAATAGTTTTGCCTACAATATCTGTCCATTTTATTTTCAAAATTCCTTCAAAATATACTTCTTCTTTCCCATTTTTTTTTAAAATCTCGAATATAACATTACCTATTAAATCCATTAATCTTCTAATTTTCTAAGTTCATCTTCACTTATTTCTTCTTCAAATTCCGATAGATTCAGCTTGCTTTCCTCAATTTTCTCAAGGTAGAGTTCATGTTCAAAAGAGAGACAGCACATCAGTCTGCCACATACTCCTGAAATTTTTGAAGGATTAAGTACGATATTTTGATCTTTAGCTGTTTTTACAGAAATAGGCTGAAAAGTATATAAAAATCTTGAACAACAGGATATCATACCGCAATTTCCAATACAGCCAATCATCTTACTTTCGTCTCTCACACCAATTTGTCTCATTTCAATTCTGACTTTAAATTCTTTTGCAAGATCTTTAACAAGCTCTCTAAAATCAACTCTTCCATCAGCAGTAAAATAAAAAACAAGTTTTTTCCTGTCAAGCATATATTCAGCTTTGATTAATTTCATTTGCAGTTTATGTTTGTTTATTTTTTCAAGGCATGTTGCCTTTGCATTAACAGCTTGTTTTAAATTTTCTTTGTATTGTTTTTTATCTTCTTTAGTTGCTTTTCTGATAACAGATTTTATATATTTAACAAGATCAGGATGTACATCTTTTTTATTAACTATCTTTATGACTTTTGCAATATTAACACCTCTGTCGCTTTCTGCAACAACTAAATCATTGACTTCTATCTCATCTTCAAGTTTGTATAAAAAAGGTTTTGGTATATCTGCTTTTCTAAAAGTAACATAGCATATTTTTTCTTTATCCAATTTTATTTTCTCCTTTAAGAAAATTTCTGTTTTTTATGTAAATGGCTATTAAATTCAATATGTTTTTATAGCTAATGTTAACTTTAATCATTTTAGATATATTATTAAAGAAATTAATT
>CAZBLP010000051.1:0-14439 GCA_964492825.1 uncultured bacterium | reverse complement strand
ATTATTTAAAGAAAAATAAATTTTTCACTTGACTTGTTGTGAAATTTTTATTAATAAATTATTCACAAAGCTATTAACAGATGTTAATTTTTAATTTGGGAGGAGGTGATAAGTTCATTAATTTTTAATAATAAAAAATTTTGAAAGGGAGAGAGGAATGAAAAAGAGAATTTTATTTTTTCTTACATCAATTTCCATATTATTGTTTTTGTTTTCTTGTAATCAAAATATGCAAAAAACAAGAAGTTTCATGTTGAAAATGCCTGTAGCTGCTGCTGGTGCAAAAAAAGTCGGCAATCAGGCATGTGCAGATTGTCATGAAGAGTTAGTTAATAATTTTAAAGCAAATGTTCATGGAAGGATTATTCCCGGAGAAACACCAATAGGTGAGGTTGGATGTGAAACTTGCCATGGGCCTGGAAGTGTCCATATTGATGAAGAAGAGCCTTCCAAAATTATTAATCCTAAAAAAATAGATGCAGTTGCTGCAAGTTCAATTTGTTTAAGATGTCACACAGGAGATGAACACCAAGATTGGAACGGTTCAGAGCATGCTTTAAATGACATATCATGTGTAAAATGTCACAAAGTTCATAATAACCACAATAAAGCACTATTAACAAAAAAAGAGCCTTATTTATGTTATTCATGTCATCAAAACATAAAAGCCAAATCTTATTATCCAACTCATCATCCTGTTAAAGAAGGTAAAATGGTTTGTTCTGATTGCCATGCAAATCATGGAAGTGTGATGAACAACTTAAAGACAGATGAGAGATTAAATGATCTTTGTTTAAATTGCCACACCAGATATCAGGGGCCCTTTACTTTTGAACATTCCCCTGTAGTTGAAGACTGTACAATCTGTCATGAGCCTCATGGTACAGTTGCCAACAATCTATTAAAGCAGAACGAACCATTTCTCTGCCTCCAATGTCATGACTTGCATTTTCATACAGCAATTCAATCTCCTAATACAGCTGGAATGCCTTATTTGAATCCTAATACTGATGCATCCAAAACCAATCAGATTCTTGAAAAACAGCAAAATATGAGAACTACACAAATGTTTATGGGAACAAAATGTACAACTTGCCATCCATCTGTCCATGGTTCAGAGTTACCATCACTGTCAGTGCCAAGTCATGGTAGAGGATTAACAAGATAAAGGGGGGATGATAATGAAAAAGTATAAAATAATTTTATTAATATGTTTTTGTTTGTTTTTAACCATGCCTATTATGGCTGGTGAAAAAAATTTAAAAGGCTCTATTAGTGCAGGAGCTTTCATACAGGGAGATAATGATAAATTAGACAGAGCTGCTGAATATTATGAAGATGAATCTTCACCAGCTTTTAATTTCTATCTTGATACTTATAATAGCAGTTCTGATTTATATGTGTATGGGAATTATGAAGGTGAATATACCAATGATTTCACAGCAAAAGGTAATCTCCTCAGACACGTTAAAGTAGATTTTGATTACAAAAAACTTTATCATAGAAAAGACTACGACACATTATTTATTCAATATGATAAAAATAATTTTTCTCCAGCTGTTGCCACTGGGAAAGTTCCATTTTCCGCTACTCCTGATGGTAAAGTGTATGGAGTTAACAAATTTATTGCTGATGATACTGTTACATCTCCAGGAGGACAATGGTATGGCTTTGAGCAGGATACAACTGCTGTAGATAAAGATTATTACATTAAAAGAAGTGAAGTTAGAAGTAAAGCTTCTTTTGCTATGCCTGGTCTTGAAACCCTCAAATTAAATATATCAGGAAGATTTGAGAACAGAGATGGATATGAGCATAAAACCGCTATGGTGGGGAAATGTACAGTATGTCATGTTAGAGGTTTAAGAAAAAATATAGATGAGACTACAAGAGATCTTAAAGCAGGGATATCTTTTACAGGTGGTCCGGTTTTTTTCAGCTATTCTCATATGTACAGAGATTTTTATGTAAGCAACAAAGCTATTAGCACTACATTTGACAGTGTTGAAGGATTGAGAAGTTCAAAGCCGGACAAATATATAATTTTCTCTCCAAGGCTTAATTCCGAAACTTATGGAGGTACAGAAGAAGTTGCAAAAACTCCTGAATCTGATAAAAATATGGACACTTTCAAATTAAGATTAGATCTCCCATATTATACCACTTTTGCTGCTTCTTATACGACAAGTACTATTACAAATAATGATACCTATGGTGGCAATAATATTGATTTAGATCAAGATGCTTTAAATCTAAGACTAACAACTCACCTATTAGACAGAAAACTTACTCTAAGCGCTAAATTCAGGTATATTGATCTTGACAGGGATTCTGTTCATACTGAGCTTGAAAAACAGGATGCATACTATTTTCAGCCAAATTATTCCACACCTTTAACGTACAATGGTACAAGTTATAATTATGATATGACAAAAACATATTTTTACAATGATACTGGCCAGCCGGTAATTTTTGATGTTGAAGGTGAATCCACTTATGACAGAGAACAGTATATATTTGGGATTAATGCAGTTTATAGAATGTTAAATAATAAGCTTAAATTTAGATTAGGCTATGAATATGAAAACATTGATAGAGACAATTATGAAGTTTACGAAGGTGATAAAACCACGGAAAAAAATACAATAAAAGCTGGTATTGATTTTAAACCGTTAATGAACTTTAGCGGTAGATTTAAGTTTGAATATTCAAATATAGATGATCCTTTTGCAAAGCCTAAAGCTGGTTGTATAGCAGTAACTTCCACATCAACAACAGATCTTAAATATGGAGGTGGTGGTAAAGCTGCTTATCCGCTTGTGTATGATCAAAGGAGTTATACGGGATCTGCTTCGCCATCTGAAATTTACAGTTATTCATTAAATTTAAGCTGGTTACCAACAAAGAATCTCTCATTAGCTTTTCTCGGTAAATATACTGATTCTGAAAATGATGAAGGCAACACAGACTGGGATTTTGATGGATTAACCCTTGGTTTTGACGGAACCTTGATGGTTACAGAGAAACTTGCTTTAAGTTTTGGATATAACTATGAAAAAGCGGATACTGATTCAAAATTAAGTGTCGGTTTGTATGCTGGTTGAGGCGGACATGTGTTTACGGACCAGGTAGGTCCAGGATGTGATAAAGTGGAATACAGTCAAAAAGCACATGTATTTATGGGAAGTATAGATTTTACACCTACTAACAGCTTAAAACTTTCATTAAATGCAAATTATACAATAGGTAAAGCTGATATGGATACTCCTAATTTTTCTGCACCAGCTGGCTTTTTGGCAGGTGATCAATCTTCATCATCCTCGTTTTATATTGTTTACATAAGTTCAGATGGAACTACTTTAGATTATACAGGATATGATGAATATTCAGATTTAGATTATTCAATCTTTGATTTAACTTTTAATGTAAGTGTTGACTTAAATGAATCATGGGGATTGTATGGAGTTTTTAATTATCAAGACTATCAAGATGATGAACCTTATGCTTATGGAGATTTAGACGGAAGTTATTATTTTGCAAATATAGGATTTCAATATAAGTTTTAAGTGGTAATAATCATGAAAGTATCAAAGCATCGAGAATTAAATTCTCGATGCTTTTTTTATGTTTCTCAACTAAAGCTCTTTATAGATTCTTTTTTGCTTCATCAACATTATTAAAACATTTGATAATATTATTAAGAGTTGTTATTTCAAACAAGTTATTAATATTTTCATTAATATTAGCTGCAAAAAACCTACCATTTTTTTTAATGATATTTTCATAAATTCTTATAAGATTACCAAGTCCGGTAGAGTCAATAAATTCACAACTGTCTAAATCCAATATTAATACCGGATTGTCATGAGATTTAATCCAATCTAATATTTCTTCTTTCATTTGATTTACTAAATCTAATTGCTCAAGCTCAATGTTGAACTCAGGTTTTACTAAAACAGCATTTTCAGTAATTTCTTCTAACCTATACATTTTTCACCTCTACAAAATAAAATTTACAAAATTCTATACTTAATATAATAATTTTTTTAAAAAGTCTATAATAATTTACTCCAATAATCCTTTTTCATATAAAAATTCATGTAATTTAACTTCGATATTTTCTATATTGATTTTAGTTTTAGCTATATTGGTTTCCATTGCTTTTTTTGCCACAGCTTTTGCAACTTTTATTGGAACTCTTAAATCCAAACCATCAGGTATGATATGTTCTTCTGATAGATTTTCCAATGCAAGAGATGCTATGGCGTCAGATGCAGCTATTTTCATTTCATCAGTGATCTTTTTAGCTCTAACATCAAGAGCTCCTCTGAATATTCCCGGAAAAGCCAAACAGTTGTTCACTTGATTAGGAAAATCAGATCTACCTGTTGCAACGATTCTTGCACCACCTTTTTTAGCTTCATCAGGCATAATTTCAGGTGTAGGATTGGCAAGAGCAAAAATTATCGAATTTTCACTCATAATTTTAATATCTTTGCTGGTGAGTAAATTGCCTTTTGATAAACCTATAAATACATCTGCTCCTTTTAAAACTTCTTTAATAGTCCCTTTTTCTTTATGAGGATTTGTAATAGAGGCCATTTTGTTTTTCATTTCATTCATACCAATATTTCTGCCTTTATAAATGGCCCCTTTTGTATCGCACATAATTAAATTTTTAGCACCCCCTCTTAGAATAAGCTTTGAAACAGCTGTTGCTCCTGCACCAGCTCCGTTAACTACAATCTTAATGTCTTCAATTTTTTTATTTACAATTTTCAGTGCATTTTTTAAAGCAGCAAGAACAATTACTGCAGTACCATGCTGGTCATCATGAAATACAGGAATGTCAAGTCGTTTTTTTAATTCTTCCTCTACATAAAAACATCTTGGAGCTGAAATGTCTTCTAAATTTATACCGCCAAATACAACGGAGATTTTTTCCACAATTTTAATAATTTCTTCAGGTTCTTGGGTGGATAAACATATTGGGAACGCTTCAACACCACCGAAAGTTTTGAATAGGAGTGCTTTTCCTTCCATTACTGGCATTGCTGCTTCTGCGCCAATATTTCCTAATCCTAAAACAGCAGAACCGTCTGAAACAATTGCAACAAGATTACTTTTGCAGGTATAATCAAATATTGTATCCTTATTGTTATAGATTAGATTGCATGACTCAGAAGCATTTTTAGGAGAATAAACTACATTAAAAAGAAATCTATCCTTAATAGGCACTTTGTTTTTTATTTCTATAACTCCTGTATGTTTTTGATGTAAAAGGACAGATTCATTATAAACATGTTTTTTGTCATCAAATTTAATATGAATTTTTTTTGATACTTCATCTTCATAAAATCCTTCATAAAGCAGATTCAACAATCTTAAGGTTATTTTCTCTGGGTCTATATTTATTTTATTTATTTTGCATTTTATAGCTTCTTTGGCAACAGCTCCTGCAATATTAGGGGCAATTCTAAAGTCAAAAAGATTAGGCAAAATATGAGTTTCGTTTAAATTGTTACCAACCATTTCTGCCAATGCTTTTGAAGCTGCAATTTTTAAATTAGGATTGATTTGATTTGCTCCAACATCAAGTACTCCTCTGACAAATCCAGGTATAACTATTGCAGATGTAAAATAATTGGGATATTCTATCATGCTTGTGGCTACAACTCTTGCGCCTGCTTTTTTAGCTTCCAAATAATTAATCTCAGGCTCAGGAGAGGCAAGAGCAAATATAATGGAATTTTTATTCATTAATTTAATCATATCAGGGAAAAAGATGTTTCCAGTGGAAACTCCAATAAACACATCAGCATCTTTTAAAGCATCAGTTAAACTTCCCTTTATATTCTGGGGATTTACATATTTGGCTATTTCACTTTTTGCCCAATTCATATGAAAAGGTCTGTTCTTATAAATAATACCTTTACTATCACATAAAATAACATTTTTGATTCCATAATTTGTCAATAATTTTGCTACTCCTATACCAGCTGCACCTGCTCCATTAATAACTACTTTAATATTCTTATTTTTCTCCACAACTTTTAATGCATTAATCAAAGCTGCTAAAACTACCATGGCAGTAGCATGTTGGTCACCATGAATAACAGGTACGGAAAGAGAACGCCTAAGCATGTTTTCAATTGCAAAACATTTTGGAGCAGCTATATCTTCTATATAAAAACCACCAAAAGTTGGTTCGAGATTTCTGACAGACTCAATAATTTCTTCTTCTCTTTTTGAATTAACAGCAATAGGTAGAGCATCAATATTTGCAAAAGTTTTAAAAAATACAGAGTATCCTTCCAGCATTGGGACAGAAGCAAATGGTCCTACATTCCCCAAACCATATACTGAACTTCCGTCAGATATAATACCTATTGTATTTCCCCGACAGGTTAGCTCAAAAGATTTAACAACGTTATCTTTAATCTCTTCGCAACATGCTGCAACGCCTGGTGTGTAAACAAGACTCAAAATAGACGCATCTCTAATGTCAAGCTTGCTTTTAATACCTATCAGACCTTTAAATCTTTTTCTAATATCAACTGAAGTTTTCTTAAATTCCATTTTTAGCTCCTTATTTTTTGCATAGCTATAATTTAAAATATTGTATACAATTTTGAAAAGAATGTAAAGAAAAAAGTAAGATAAATTTTTTTAATAATAGAGTTGGTATCAATTTTATCTGTAAATTAAAGGATCTTTTAAATTTGCGTCTTTAAAACCTTTTAATCTTAAAAGGCAGCTGTCGCATTTGCCACATGGATTGCCATTGTTATCAGGATTATAGCAACTGCTTGTAATTTTAAAATCAACTCCCAATAAATGGCCTTTTTCAATAATTTCTTTTTTTGTTAAATTAATTAATGGAGTATGAATTTTAAAAGGCTTACCTTCAACTGCAGCTTTAGTGCCTAAGTTAACTGTTTTTTCAAATTGTTTGATAAACTCAGGACGGCAGTCAGGGTATCCTGAATAATCAATTGCGTTTACACCAATAAAAATATCACTTGTTTTGCAGATTTCAGCGACACTAACTGCAATTGATAAAAAAATGATATTTCTTCCAGGAACGTAAGTAATAGGAATATTTTTTCTTTCTATTTTGCCCTCAGGAATTTTAATATTGGGGTTTGTTAAAGCTGAACCTCCAATTGTATCAAAAGGAACGTTTACTATAATATGTTTTAAAACATTAAAATATTTTGCAACTTTTTTGGCACATTCAAGTTCTATTTTATGTCTTTGCCCATAATCAAATGATAAGGAAATAATCTCATAACCAATATTTTTTGCAATTGCAATTGTAACTGTAGAATCAAGTCCACCGCTTGAAAGAACTACACACTTCATGTAAATAAGCCTCCTCCTATATTAATTTGTTTTAAGCATATTTTTACGTATAATGTATACAAAAATAAAATAAAATTATTGACAACCAAATAAAATATTGCTAATGGTTTTTTCATGAGAACAATTACAAATTTATTTTCAAAATCTCCTTTTACTTCGCTTTCTGACCACATGGGTAAAGTAATAGATTGTGTTTTAAAAGTAAAGGAAATTTTTCTGAAATTAGAAGAAAAAGATTATGCTGCTGTTACAAAAATAGGCAAAGAAATTAGTGAATTGGAGAATGAAGCTGATTTGATTAAAAATGAAATTAGGAATAACTTAACAGGTAAAGTTTTTATCCCTATAGAAAAATCCACCATTCTCGAGATTTTGGCAATTCAAGATGGTATTGCTGACAAATGTGAAGACATTGGTGTTCTTTTAACTTACAAGCAGATTGACATTTTACCTGAAATGAAAATAGATTTTGATAATTTTTTAAATAAAAACATAGAAGCTGTCAAAAAAACATATCTACTTATAGAAAAAATGGAAAGAGTTATTAAATCTACTTTTGCAGGTAAAGATGGAGAGTCTATTAAGGCTCTTGTTGATGAAGTTGCGTTTTTGGAGCATGAAGCTGATCAATTTCAGCAAAAATTACTTCAGAACCTGTTTTCCAATGATGATAAAATGAGCTATGCTACATTCTATTTATGGATTCATATATTAAAAACTCTTTCTGACTTGTCCAATTACTCTGAGAAAATGGCTAACAGAGTCAGAACAATGATTGATTAATGGTCGGCACAGAGACAATAATTTTAATTTTGGCTATTTTTTTCGGCTTATATATGGCCTGGAGCATTGGTGCCAATGATGTTGCCAATGCAATGGGCACATCTGTTGGCAGTGGTGCTCTTACCTTAAAAAAAGCAATAATTATTGCTTCTGTTCTTGAGTTTTCAGGTGCATTTTTAGTAGGTAGTCATGTTTCAGAGACAATTAGAAAAGGGATAATAGAGACAAATATATTTGCATCGTCTCCTGATCTCTTTATCTATGGTATGCTTGCTGCTCTTCTAACTGCTGCAATCTGGTTGCAGATTGCATCTTATTTTGGATGGCCTGTATCAACAACACATTCCATTGTTGGTTCTATTTTAGGGTTTGGAATTTTAATAGGTGGCTTTTCGGCAATACATTGGGGAAAAATAGCTTCTATAGCTGCAAGCTGGGTTGTGTCTCCAATTCTTAGCGGTTCAATTGCATTTATAATATTTAACATTTTGAGGTATAAAATTTTTTACCAACCTGACCCTATGAAAGCAACAAAAAAGATAGCTCCAATACTTATTTTTTTTGTGTTTTTTGTTTTATCTCTTGTTATGATGTTTAAAGGACTTAAAAACTTGCATCTTAATCTTTCACTTTCTCAGGCAATGTTTATTTCAGCAATTGTTGGGATTATTGCAGGGTTGATTGGCAAGAAATTAATTGAAAATATTAAAGAAACCGAAGTAGATGCTGTTGAAGAATTGCCTGTAAATATACCAAGTGCAAGATTAAAGTTTAATCTTTTCAGAGCTCAGAAGAGAATTGAAAGAGGTGTTGAATTATCTCCTGAAAATATTAAGCATAGATTAACTGAAATTTTAAATCAGTTAAAAGATGTAAATAGTGAGCTTGAAATATACGATGTTGATGAAATAGCTGACAGAAAAAATGTCGCAGGTGTTGAAAAAATATTTGCATATTTGCAGATTTTAAGTGCTGGGTTTGTTGCTTTTGCACATGGTGCCAATGATGTTGCAAATGCAGTTGGTCCACTTGCTGCAATTATTACAGTATTAAAAACCGGTATAGTTTCACTAAAGGCTCCTGTTCCTCCATGGATTTTATTGATGGGAGGTTTTGGTATTGTCGTGGGTCTTGCCACATGGGGTTGGCGTGTAATGTTGACTATTGGAAAAAAAATAACCGAACTGACTCCTACAAGAGGTTTTTCAGCTGAATTTTCCGCTGCTATCACTATTTTATTGGCATCAAGGCTTGGTCTCCCAATATCAACTACTCATACATTGGTAGGAGCTGTTTTAGGTGTTGGAATGGCAAGAGGTTTTACTGCTTTGAATGTAAGAGTTTTAAGAAATATAATGGTATCATGGTTGATTACGATTCCAGTTGGCGCATTCGGCGTAATCTTTATTTTCTATATTCTAAAGTTTATATTTAATTGATTTTAAGAGTCTGGATTTGCTATTTATTATTCAATTCTTATTTAAAAGCATACCTTTACTTATTCCACACTAAATTTGAATAAACACTTGACACTTTTCAAAAAAAATTTTATTGCACCTACCTCTTGATGGATTCAACAGTGAGTTTTAAAAATCAATGTTGGAAAGTTAAAAATAAAGAAAGGATACAATTATGTATAGAACGCATACTTGCGGTGAGTTAAGATTGGAAAATAAAGGAGATAAAGTAGTTTTATCAGGTTGGGTTGAAAATTGGAGAGATCATGGAGGAATTATTTTTATTGACTTAAGGGATAGATATGGAATAACTCAAATTGTTTTTAATCCTGAAATAAATATTAATGTTCATGATACAGGTAAAAAATTAAGAAGCGAAGATGTTGTTACAATAGAAGGGGAAGTTGTAAAAAGACCTGAAGGTACAGTTAATTCAAAAATTTCTACAGGCGAAATAGAAGTTAATGTTAATAATATTAGAATATTGAGTAAATCTGAAACACCGCCTATACTAATTGACGACCATGCCCAAACTTCGGAAAATTTAAGATTAAAATACAGATATCTCGACCTAAGAAGACCTGCTATGCAGAAAAATTTTATTATAAGGCATAGAGCAGCTCAAATTGTAAGGAATTTTTTAAATGATAATAATTTTCTTGAAATAGAGACACCTTTTCTTACAAAAAGCACTCCTGAAGGAGCAAGGGATTATCTGGTTCCGAGTAGAGTTAATCCTGGTAAGTTTTATGCACTTCCTCAGTCGCCACAGCTTTTTAAACAGCTTCTTATGGTTGCAGGATTTGACAGATATTATCAAATAGTTAAATGTTTCAGAGATGAAGATTTAAGGGCTGATAGACAGCCTGAATTTACACAGATAGACTTGGAGATGTCTTTTGTTGAAGAAGGTGACATTATATCTTTAATGGAAGATATGATAAAAAAAATATTTAAAGAAATTAAACAAGTTGATATTAAAGAAAAGTTTCAAATTTTAACTTACAATGAAGCAATTGAAAAATATGGACTTGATGCTCCGGATCTTAGATTTGAATTGCCTTTATATGATATTTCTGACATTTTTGAAAATACCTCTTTTAAAGTGTTTAGCAATGCTGTGAAAAACGGAGGTATAATTAAGGTAATTAAAGTTGAGAATGGTATTAATTTCAGTAGAAAAGACCTTGATGAGCTTACTGAGTTTGTTAAAATTTATGGTGCCAAAGGCATGGCATGGATTAAGATTCAGGAAAATAACGAATGGCAATCTCCTATTGTAAAATTCTTTACAGATACAGAAAAGGAGCAGTTAAGTAAAAGATTAAATATTAAGTCAGGTGATCTCATTCTTTTTGGTGCAGATAGTTTTAATATAGTAAATGATGCTCTTGGCCATTTAAGAAAAGAACTTGCAAAAAAACTAAATCTCATTAATGAAGATGAATTTAAATTTGTATGGATAGTTGATTTTCCTCTTTTTGAATGGGATGAAGATGAGAAAAGATTTGTATCAAAGCACCATCCTTTTACTATGCCTAAAGATGAAGATTTACAATATCTTGAGGAAAATCCTGCAAAAGTCAGAGCAAAAGCTTATGACCTTGTTTTAAACGGTATAGAAATAGGTGGTGGCAGTATAAGGATACATAGAAAGGATATTCAGCAGAAAATATTTAATATATTACAAATAACCGAAGAAGAAGCTAACCAAAAGTTTGGATTTTTGCTTGAAGCTTTTCAATATGGTGCTCCTCCTCACGGTGGCTTGGCATTTGGATTTGACAGACTTTTGATGTTCCTTGCAGGAACAGATTCAATAAGAGATGTAATAGCTTTTCCTAAAACACAAAAGGCAACTTGTCTTATGACTGATGCACCTTCTCAAGTTAGTAAAAGGCAATTAAAAGAGCTAAATTTGAAACTAACAATATAAAAAAATGAAAAATCATCCATAAATTGCAATGTTGCAGATAACAATTGTTTGATTGTGGAGGCGTTTTGAAGAATATTTATCCATTTTCAGCTATAGTTGGTCAGGAATTAATGAAAAAAGCCCTGATTTTAAATATTATTGACCCTTCAATTGGAGGTGTTCTAATTAGAGGTGAAAAAGGTACTGCTAAATCAACTGCTGTTAGAGCACTGGCTGCTACATTGCCTGAAATAAAAATAGTAAAAGGTTGTAAATTTTTCTGCAATCCTGATGATAAAATGGGTTTATGTGAATTTTGCAAAGAAAGGCTAAAAGAAAAAGATTCACTGGATTATGAATATATAAAAATGAGAGTTGTGAATTTACCTGTTGGTTCTACAGAAGACAGAGTGGTTGGTACAATAGATATTGAAAAAGTTTTAAAACAAGGAGAAAAATTATTTGAGCCTGGTATTTTAGCAGAGGTAAACAGGGGAATTTTGTATATTGACGAAGTAAACTTATTATCAGACCATATTGTTGATATAATTTTGGATGCAGCAGCTATGGGTGAAAATTATATAGAACGTGAAGGGATTTCTTTCTCCCATCCAAGCAGATTTATATTAATAGGTACAATGAATCCAGAAGAGGGAGACCTCAGGCCGCAGCTACTTGACAGATTCGGGTTATGTGTGGAAATTAAAGGCATTAAGAATGTAGAAGATAGAGTTGAAGTAGTTAAAAGAAGGAGAGAGTTTGAGAAAAATCCTAATAAATTCATAAGAAAATGGAATAAACTTGATAAATCACTTCAGAAAAAAATCATAAGAGCCAAAAATAACCTAATAAAAGTAAAGATTGATGAACTTATGTTAAAAGTTATAGCTCAAATTTCAATAGACTTAAATGTTGATGGACATAGAGCTGATATAATAATGGAGAAAACATCAAAAGCTTTAGCTGCTTTTTATGGTAATAAAGAAGTTAATGAGCAACATATAAGAGAAGCAAGTAGATTGGTTTTGCCTCATAGAATGAGGAAAAATCCTTTTGAAGAGCTTAATGTTGAGCACGACATTATAGAAGAATCCATTCAGAAAATAAAATCAACAACTACAAAGGCAACTTCAAGAAATTTGGAATTTATAGAAAAAAAAAAGTAACAAATAAAAGAAAAATAGAAGAAAGCAGCATAAAAGGTACTATATATTCAATAAACACTCCTTTTAAAATAAAAAAAATAAAGTTTTTTAAACGAGATAGAATCTCTTCAAATTCTGGTAAAAGAGCTCATGGTATATCTGATTTTAAACAGGGCAGGGTAGTTGGATATAAAGATTTGAAAGGTAAAATCAATGATATTGCAATACTTCCCACTATAAAATTTTCAGCATTAAAATATGGTAAAAATTTTAAAATCACAAGAGAATCTATAAAAGAAAATCTGAGGATTGTAGAGCAATCCACGTCAATACTATTTGTGGTTGACAGTAGTGGTTCAATGGGTGTTGAAAAACAGATGATACAGGTAAAAACTCTTATTTATTCCCTTTTGATTGATGCTTATCAAAAAAGAGATAAAGTTGGAATGATAGCATTTAGAGCTACTGAAGCAAAGTTGCTTTTGCCATTTACAAACAGTGTTCATATTGCTAAGAAAAAACTTGAGAAATTGGAAACAGGAGGAAAAACTCCTCTTGCCCACGGATTAAAACTTGCTTTTCAGCTTTTAAAACAGGAAAAAACCAAGAATCCGTCAGGTTATAATATTATGATTTTGGTTTCAGACGGAAGAGGAAACGTACCTCTTAACGGGGAAAATTCTCTTGACCAAGCAGAGGTGTATGGTTTATACATAAAAAAATTAGGTGTAAAAACTTTAGTTCTTGATACTGAAATAGACCATCTTGCATTTGGTTATTCTTGGGAACTGGCTAGGTTGATGGATGGAAAGTATATGAAACTTGATACTTTAAATGCAGAGAACATTCAAAACGTTGTATTTTCACTATAATTTAATTTTTTGTTATTATGCAAATAAAAGTTGTAGGGTAAATAATAAATAGGAGAAAATTAAATTTCCCTTATGATAGGTGTTGATATAGTAAGAATTAGCAGAATTGAAAAAATTTATAACAGGTTTGGCAATAAATTTCTGGAAAAAATCTTTACAGAAAATGAAATAAATGACTTTAATAAAATTCTTAGTTTTAAAAGAAAAGTGGAGAAAATAGCAGGAAGATTTGCAGCAAAAGAAGCTGTTTTTAAAGTATTTGGAAAAGACCTAACCCTTAGTAAGATTGAGATTTTATCTGATCCCTTTTCAGGTACCCCGTTTTCCAAAATAAATGACAAGATGGTTTATATATCGATTTCCCATGATGGTGATTATGCAATTGCAGTGGCACAGATATTGAATCATAAATAGTGAATAATGCACACTATAAAAATAGAAAAATTAGTTTACAATGGTTACGGTATTGCCAGGTTTAATGGAAAGGTTGTTTTTGTTGATTCTGTTTTGCCTGAAGAAGAGGTAGTCATAGAGGTTTTAAAAGAAAAGAAAACTCATTCTTTTGGAAAATTAATAGAAGTTTTAACCCCTTCCAAGCATCGCATAGAGCCTAAATGTTCCAAATTTTATAGCTGTGGCGGGTGCCAGTGGCAGCATATAGATTACACTTTTCAATTGGAATGTAAAAAGAATATTTTATTGGAATCTTTTAAAAATATTGCAAAAATAGAAAGTATTCCTGATATTACAACAATTCCATCTTTTCAATACAATTATAGAAACAGAGTAAAATTTCAGATTAAAGATAAAAAAATAGGATTTTATAAAAAATTATCTCACGAATTTATAGAAATAGATAAATGCCATATATTATCTAATGAGATCAATGAATTTATTAAAGA
>CAZBLP010000050.1:0-14446 GCA_964492825.1 uncultured bacterium | reverse complement strand
GGACCGATTGCTCTTCTTGCACCTTCAAGAAGGCAAATCATCATTACTACACCGAAAATAATATCAACTGTATTCGGCATACCAGCTCTTGCTGAAATACCCTCCCAATTAATAAAAATATACATTGATGAAATTGCGCCTACAATTGCCAAAACAAAATCTATTATTGGAATATTATCTCTTGACCATAAAAACTTCATACGTTTTTTAGGTTTTTTAAAAAAAGGAATGCTAAAATAGAGAATTGCCATTGCAAATGCCATATGAATAGACCTTACAATAATTGAATCAAGTAGTAACCAACTTGAAATTGAAAGTTGAAATAATGACCAAAAAAATGCTATGGTTGGTACAATATATTTTTGCCATCCAGTTAGAACCCTAATCTCACCTGTTTCTTCAGCAATAATTTCTTCTAACTTATGCTTAGCATCATTATCAATAATTTCATTATTATTAGTAGACATATACGCCCCCTTTTAAAAAACCTAATTTTACAAAGTATTCCCCTCCATTCTATTAAAAGAAGGAGGGGATAAAAAATTAGTTATTTTAATAAGTTCTTGTTTATATACTTAATTAAACCTGATTCTTTATAATATTTAATAGCACCTGGATGTAAAGGTGCACTCATACCTTGAAGCATATTCTCTTTTGTAAGTACTGCATAAGCAGGGTGTAATTTCTTAAATGATTTAAAATTATCAAATACTTCTTTTGTAATAGCATAAACAACTTCTGTAGGCACATCAATTGATGTAACAAATGTTGCTTTAACACCAAAAGTTGGAATTTCATCTTCTTTGTTTGTTAAATTTGGATAAAACTTTTTAGGTATAAATGATTTTGCATAATAAGGGAATTTTTTCAGCAAAGGTTCTACATTTGGAATAGGAACTATATGAACTTTAATTCTTCCTGCTGTAGCTTCCTTAATTGAGCCATTAGGATGACCAACAGTATAAAAATACGCATCAACTCTTTCATCTTGTAAAGCTTCAGCAGCTTCAACAGCTTTAATGTATTCAGCTTTAATATCTTTTTTCTCATCAAGACCTGCTAACATGAGAGCATCTCTTGAATTACCAAGTTGGCCAGAACCTGGATTACCAATAGCAACTCTTTTGCCTTTTAAATCTTTTAAAGAGTATATTCCACTTGCATCAGATGCAATTAATGTAACTGACTCTGGATGAATGGTAAAAATACTTCTTAACTTTTTCTGAGGATGACCTTTCCATTCTTTCATACCATTCCATGCTTGATATTGTCTGTCAGACTGAGCAATACCAAAATCAAGGTCACCGTTGCAAACTGCATTAATGTTAAAAACAGAACCGCCTGTAGATTCAACTGTAACTTTTAAATGATAAATTTTTGATTTCTTGTTTACTATTCTACTAATAGCACCTCCAGTAGGATAATAAACACCTGTAACACCACCTGTACCAATAGTTACATACTTTGTTCTTGCAAAACTAATGCTGCTTAAACCAAGACATAAAACAGCAACAGATAACAACATAACCCAAAATCTTTTCATTTTCTTTCCTCCTTTTATTTTTTATCTTTTTGGTGCTTTGCACCATCAAAGCCCAATATTTAGTGCAAATTTCAAGGCTAAATTAGAATTTAGTTATTAGTATTTAGAATATGTTTTTTTACTAAATCCTAATTTGGCTTCCTTGTAATCATAACACTGCATTTAGCACGTCTTGCAACTTTTGAAGTAGTGCCGCCATAAAAAAATTTCTTAGCACTTGTTTTACCGTGAGAGCCTACTATTACAATGTCAATATTCTCTTGCTCCGTTTCTTCGACAATCTCAACATAAGGAACACCACGCCTTACTTTATAATGATAGTCAACTTTTGCCAATTCAGAGAACTTATCTACTAAACTTTCAAGCTGTGCTTTAGCATCATTTAATAATCTCTCTCTGATTTTATCATACTCTTCTTCAGTTAAATAATGAAAAAGCATGCTTTCATCATGATTTACATGCAAAATAATTAATTTTGAATCAAATTGTTTTGCTAACATTATTCCATGCTCAAGCGCGTATAGAGAATCCTCGGAAAAATCAACAGGAACTAAAATAGATTGAAAAAACATTTTTTACTCCTTTTTTAATGATAAAATTTCTCTTGCATCTTCAGGGGTCGCTATCTCTCTTCCATATTCACGGGCTATTCTTACAACTCTTTCAACTAACTCAGCATTTGATTTTGCTAATCTGCCTTTTGAATAATAAATATTATCTTCAAGCCCAACCCTTACGTGCCCGCCAAGAACAAGTCCCATCATAACCATTGGCAATTGTCCTTTTCCAATACCAATTACCGACCATGTTGCATCTTCTGGCAGTAATTCCACCATATGAAGCAATGTTTTAGGAGTAGCTGATGCGCCTCCTCTAACACCAAGAACAAATTGAAAATGAAGTGGAGATTCAAGATAGCCTTCACTCATTAAATATTTGCAATATTCTATCATACCTGTATCAAAAATTTCTAATTCAGGCTTAACATTATATTCTTTCATTTTTACTGCAAGCTGTTTTAAAAAATCAGGAGGATTCAGAAATATACCGTCATTAACATTAATACTTCCTGCATCAAAAGATGCAAGCTCAGGTTTAAACTGGAGCGGGATAAATCTCTCTTCATACCCTAAATTTTTTCCGGGAATACCACTTGTGGTTAAACATACAACAGGATTTACCTTGGAATAAAGTCTATCAAGAACTTCATTGTAAAGCTCTGCATCTTGTGTGCCAAGCTTAGTATTAAGATCTCTAACGTGAATATGCACAATTGATGCACCTGCATTAACAGCTTCTATTGCCGAATCTGCTATTTCCCGGGGAGATATTGGAATGTACGGAGATTTCTCTCTTGGAGTTCTGCTTCCTGTTATAGCTGCAGTAATAATAACTTTTCCCATTTTAAATCCTTTATTAAAATAGCCATAGAGCTCTTATTATTAAATCTCTATGGCTTAAAAATTGTATACAAAATTTAATATTGTAATTTTATTCATTTGTCAAGCATATTTTAATGTAAAACTATTTATTTTTTAATATAATTCTCGCGTCAACAACTGTTAAGCCTTTTGATTCCTCATATAGTAATACCGGATTTAAATCCATTTCTTTAATCTCAGGGTACGATTCCACAATATCTGAAACAGCCAGAAGCAATCTGATTAGAGCTTTTTTGTCAAAAGGCTTGAACCCTCTGAATCCGTTTAAAATATTAGATGATTTTATTTCATCTATCATTCTCTTTGCACATCCTCTTGATAGAGGAAGTACCCTGAATGATACATCTTTAATTACCTCAACCAATATACCTCCAATACCAAATAAAATAATAGGTCCGAACTGTTCATCTATCTTTGTACCAACAATAACTTCAAGCCCCTCTTCTGCCATAGGTGTTATGAGAACTCCTTCAATTTCAGCATCAGGCTTATAATCTTTTGCATTTTTTATAATTTCTTTAAAAGCTTTTTTAATTTCTTCCTTTGAATCTATATTTAACTTAACTCCTCCTGCATCACTTTTATGAAGGATATCTTTTGAAACTATTTTCATTGCAACAGGCTTTTTTATTTTTTTGAAAAATTCAACAGCTTCATCAGGTTTTTTACACACCTGTTCTTCAAGTAAAGAAATATTATGTAATCTTAAAATTTCTTTTGCTTCATGCTCTAATAAAGCATCTCTTCCCTGAGAAAGTGCATCTGATATTATTTTCTCAGCTTCATAAACTGCTTTTTTTCTTTCATTTATAACAAAACTGACTTCTCTGTGATATGTTGTTAAATATTCACCGTAACGGCTCAAACTCTCTATACATTTGCAAGCAACCTCCAAAGAGTCGTACACGGGAATATTGTAGTATCTCAACAATTCATGAGAATGAGGTTTTAAAAAATTATACAGACTATGAACAACTATAGGTTTTTTATACTTAATTACAAATTTGCCCATTTGATGAGCTGCATCTTCTTCCTGAAATTTTAATTCTTCGGCAAATCTTATTCCATATCCACCAAAGAGTCCTACAAACAACAAACCTCCAATATTGTGATCTCTGAGAATTTCTCTTACACAATCTGCAAAAAGCTTCGGATTTGAATCAGTACCTCCTGCAACATCAACAGGATTTTTAACAGAAGCATTCCAGGGGAGAAGTTTTTTCAGTTTTTCTTGAGTTTTAGGATGAAATTCAGGTATTTCCATACCAGCTTCAGTTAAAAGGTCAGCAGCTATGGTGGCATGCCCCCCACCATCTGCCAATATTGCAACTCTGTTATTTTTTATTGTAGGCAAACTTGATAATGTTTCTGCAACTGGAAAAAGCTTGTCAGAATCTTCTATAACAATTATCCCTGCTCTTTTAAATGCTGTTAATGCAACCTCACTCATACCTGCCAGAGATCCTGTATGCGAACCTGCAGATTTTTTACCTGCTGCGGTCCTTCCGCTTTTAAGTAACACAACCGGTTTTACTAATGTTGCATTATAAGCTTCTTGTAAAAATTTTCTTCCCTGACTTAAGCCTTCAACATACATTAAGATAGCCTTTGTATCAGGATCATTTTTAAAAAAATTGAGATATTCATGAAATTTAATGTCAGACTCGTTACCTACACCAATATAATAAGAAAAACCTTTTATACTTTTTATTGATGCTTCTGTAATCAGTTCAAGTGCCATATTCCCACTTTGAGTAACAAGTGCAATGTCACCTTTTGGTACATTTTTAATGCCAACTAAATTTAAACCTATTTTAAGATTCATCATTCCGGAAGTATTCGGACCAATTAATCTTACACCTGTTTCTTTGGCAACTTCAACTACTTCCCGTTCCAGCCTTTTCCCTTTATCCCCGGCTTCTCTGAAACCACCAGCGATTATAACAGCACCTGCAACACCTTTTTTACCGCAATCTCTCAGAATATTTGGTATTGTTTCCGCTGGAGTTGTTATAAGAGCCAAATCAACAATATCTTCTATTTCTGTGATTTTTCCATAACATTTAAATCCAAGTATATTTTTCTCTTTTGGATTAACAGGAAATATTTTGCCTTCATAATTTTCTTCAAGCAATGTTACAATTACCTGATAACCTCTCTTGGTTTTATTTTTTGAAGCACCCACCACTGCAACGCTTCTGGCATTTAAAACCCTGTGAAGGCTCATAGGTTCCCCCTTTTATTGTTTATCTAAAACTATTTACCTTTATAAACAGGCTTTCTTTTTTCCATAAAAGCTTTAATGCCTTCATGCCAATCTTCAGTTGTCATACATGCTAAAATTGCTTCTGCTTCGAGAGTTATAACAGTATCAATATCAAGATGAGGTGCTTTTTGAATAAGCTTTTTAGCAAATCTCATTGAAAGAGGAGCTTTTTCAGCCAAACCTTCTGCAAATTTCAAAACATTTTCCATAAAAAATTCTATTGGATAACTTTTATAAGCAAGGCCATATTCAACAGCTTCTTTTCCATTTAGAATTTTTCCCGAATAAATAAGCTCTTTTGCTTTCTGAATTGGGAGAAGATTGGTAATATGGTACGTTACGCCTCCACCAACAAAAGTGCCAAGGGAAGTCTCAGGAAAGCCTATTGTAGCATTATCAGCCATTATTAAAAAATCACAATTAAGTGCCATTTCCGTGCCTGCGCCTCTTGCTGGACCATTTACAGCAGCTATAACAGGCTTAGGGAATTCATATATTCTTTTTGTTGTATTATGTGCCAAGAAAATATATTCCCTTTTCTCAAATGGTGTTCTATCTCCTTCGGAATGTTTTTTAAGGTCAGCTCCTGCACAAAAAGCCTGCTTATCTCCCTTGTCTCTTTTCCACACACAACCTGTAAAAATCAAAACCTTTACTTCACTATCCGTCTCCACTTTATCAAGAATCGTATTAATGTCAATATACATTTGCTCTATAACAGCATTCATTCTTTCTGGCCTGTAAAGTCTCAATACACCGATATTATTATTTTTTTCATATAAAACTGTCTCTAATTTCATATAATTCTCCTAATGGATAAAAAATTTGACTGAACAATAACGGATGGAAGGTTTGAAATTAAAAAGTTTGGAGGTTCTGATTTTTCAGAAATTTTATTATCTCCCTAATATAACGTTATTATATTTTTGAATTATAATAATAAAATAATTTTGTCAATATTTTTTAGAATTTTATAAAAATATTTAAAACTATAAATAATCTTTGACTTTATTTATCTTATATTATACATAACATATATCTTTTTAAGGAATAGTTATGCAAAATTTAACAGAAACTATTACAAACTATGCTATTAACTAAGGCTATAATGAAAAAATACAAATTTTTTACTCTGTTACTGGTTGTTGTCATATCAATTGTTTATGTAAACAAAATAAATTGCGGATGGCTTGATACAGGTAAAAATATTCTGGAAAATTTAGGCTCCAGAAAGACAAAAAACTCAAACGAACTGACTATTTCGGAGATATCAGGGGGATTAAAAGAAGCATTGAGAGTGGGAACTGAAAATGTTGTAAAACGTCTTGGAACTACAGACGGATTTCTCAAAGATAGAAATATACATATTCCTCTCCCTAAAAATTTACAAAAAGTAAAAAATACCCTTGATAAAATTGGAATGGCAGGTTCCTTAAAAAATCTTGAGTTAAAGTTGAACAGAGCTGCTGAAATAGCAACGCCTAAAGCTAAAAAGCTTTTCTGGGATGCAATAGCTTCTATGACAATTAATGATGTTAACAAAATATACAAAGGGCCAAAAGATGCTGCTACTCAATACTTTAAAAGCAAAATGAGCAAGCCTCTTCAAGATGCCATGAAACCTGTTATAGATGAAAGCCTAAATAAGGTAGCTGCTGTAAAAATGTACAATTCCATATTAAAAAAATACAACTCCCTTCCTTTTGTAAAGCATGTAAAAGGTGACATTGCTACTTATACTTTAGGAAAAGCTCTTGACGGAATTTTTTACTATCTTGCAAAAGAAGAAGCAGCTATTAGAGAAAATCCTGCAAAAAGAACAACGGAATTATTAAAAAAAGTTTTTGGAAAATAATTTTTCTGTAGAGATTTAACCAATAAGTTATTCTTAATTCTTAGAAAATTATTATTTTATACTAAAATAATTCTTGCATCAGCAACAAAACATTCATTTTCAGAGCAGATAACAGGATTTAAATCAATTGATTCAAAGTATGGCTGCAAATCAATTAAAATTTTGGAAAATTTCAGCAATATCTCCTTTAATTTTTCAATGTTAATTCCTTTATTGCCTCTGTATCCTTTTAATAATGGATAACATTTCAAAGATTCCAACATTTTTTCAATATCGTTTTCTGTCAAAGGAGCCATTCTAATTGCACTATCTTTATATATTTCAACACTTACACCACCCATGCCAACCAATACAACAGGGCCAAACTGTGCATCATTTTTAGCACCAATTATAAGCTCCATACCTTGCACCATTTTTTCAATTAAACATCCTTTGAAGCCTTTAAGCTCTGATAACTTTTCAAAAGCATCTTTCAATTCATTATCATTTTTTATACCTACAATAACTCCGCCAACATCAGATTTATGAACAATATCTGGAGAAACAACTTTACATACTACAGGATAATTATTCTGAGAAAAATCCAAAGCATCTTTAAAAGTTTTTGAAAATTTATAATCAGGTACTTTAATACCGTAAGTTTTTAAAATAAATTTTGCATCTTGCTCCAGAATCCAACCGTAATTTTTTGAACTATTAATAATCTCTTTTACTTTCACATCTATCATCTAATGCCTCCTCAAAGCTTTAGCCATTAATATTGCACCTTCAACAGAAGGGGATACTGGAATATCATTCAAGTCAAATCCTTCTATTAACATTTGATATTTCTCAACATGAGGAACATAAGCAATTAAAGGTTTATTCGCTGCTTTGCAAATATTGCTCAGCCTAACGCTTAAATCCATTGAAATTCCGGGTAAATAAGGCAAAAGAAGCAATACTATACAATCTATATAATCTATTTTTGACAGATATTCAGCTGTTGCAATAAAATCTTTATCAGTGGCGCTACCTGTTAAATCAACAGGATTATCAACAGATACTATTTCTTTTATATTAACAGCCAATTTTTCTTTTAACTCTCTTTTATCTTTATTTTTCAAAACAGGAACATTAAAATCATACTTTTTACAGAAATCCACAGCCATTGCGCCGTGGCCGCCACTGCCTGTTATTATTGCAATATTATTATCTATTTTTTCTTTATAACATTCAAGTGATTCACAAAAAGATACAAATTCAAAATCATTTTTTGCCTCTATTATTCCTTTCTGTTTTAAAATTTCTGAGAATACTTTGTAATCACCTGCTATTGACGCTGTATGAGAACTAACTGCCCGGCTGCCTTCAAGAGTTTTGCCTGATTTCAGAACTATTACCGGCTTTGAACAATTTTGTGCAAATTCAACAAATTTTCTACCCTCTCCTTTTGAAAAACCTTCCACATAAAAAGCTATTACTTTGGTTTGAGGATTATTCTCAAAATACTCCAACAGTTCAACCTCTTTAATTAAAGCTTTATTTCCTATGCTCACACCAATTGACATACCAATGCCTTCATCTTTAAACTTAACCATCTGGTCTATTAAAATACCCCCGCTTTGGCTGATTACAGCAACATGCCCTTCCATAGGAGTTACTATCCTTTCTGCTGGCAAAAACAGTGAATCTATTTTTGAAGGATTATAAAGCCCAAGGCAATTTGGACCTATAAAAGGAAACTCATGTGCTTGAGCAATATCAACAAGCTGTTGCTGCAGATTCTCTTTGCCAACTTCAGAGAAACCACCGGAAATAACAATAGCGCCGCCAACATCACTATCTATACATTCTTTTATTGCATCAGGCACAAAATCAGCTCTTATGGCAATTACAGCAAGGTCTATTTTCTCCGGAATATCTGAAATAGATTTATATACTTTTTCCCTGTGAATAACACCACCCTTTGGATTAACCGGATAAACCCTTACAGAATACCTTAGATGGTTTTTATTGTATATTACATTTGCAGGATGGCTGTCATTTGATAATGACACCCCTATTACTGCCATTGTTTCCGGATAAAAAATCTTATCTAAATTATACATCTATTCCTCCTCAGAGTATCTTTGCCTGATTGTTCTGATATTAAACACAAAAATTGAAATAAAAGTAAATAGAGCAACTGATGCTATTATAGCTCCTGCCTTTGTAAAAGGCATATGAAATCTTTGATAAATATGTAAAAATTTAAAAAAGGTTTTTATCCATACAAAAACCCCGAAAATTAAACCTAACTGAACAATAAAAGGAATAAAACGATTTTTAATTAACAGTAATATCGGAAAAATAATAGAAATAATAGATAAATATAAATTTCCTGCTCTGAAAAAATGAGCACTTAAAAGTAAGTAACTAATAATGGGCATAAATATAAACATTTTTTTCATCTAAGTTAACTCCAAAAAATAATTATACTATCAAAAGCGCATCTGTCCAGATAACAGTATCATTATTAAAATTGCCGCATTTATTTTCTCTGAAAAAATTAATAATAGAATTGTCTATTTTAAGAATAGATGCATTAAATCTTCTATATAGAGTAATTCTTTTATTTTTTAGAAAATTTTCAATTAATTTTTCCATGAATTACTGTAACACATAAGCAACAACTAAATCAATTATCTTAATATCAAAAAATCAGAAAAGGTTTTATAATTTTATTTGTGTATATTTATTTCAAATGCATTTCTGCAAAGCTCTTTCGCCTCCTCAATCCAGGCAATACGCTGTTTTTTTGTGCTAGTAACAACCACTGAAAACATCTTACGATAAAATTTACGGATACCGCAGAGCTCAAAAATACAATTTCGCCAGATTGCATCTAAAGGATCACCAAATACTGATTGTTCTCTAACTTTTTCAGTATTTGAGGTATTTAAAACAACTGCCGCATGAGCTTGAAGCAAACCAATAGGCACTCCTTCTCCACTATCTCCTTCTTCAAATCTATAGGCAATTCCCGGACGGAATACTCTGTCAATCCATCCTTTAACAATAGCAGGTGGTTGTCCCCACCAATTAGGGTGAACAATGACAATTCCTTCTGCCAAGCAGAGTTCATTGCAATATTGCTGAATTGTTGTCGGAACATTAGCATATTCTGGAATCTCTTCTGTAAAAAGAAGCGGGTTAAAGCCTTCTTCATATAAATCGAAAAATATTACTCTATGGCCGCGTTCAACCAAATCATTACGTACTGCATGTGCAATTGCATGATTAAAACTGTCGGGATTCGGATGTCCAAGTATGATAAGTATTCTCATACCACTCTTTCTAAGAATTATTTATCTGTTATTATTTCATAACTAATTTAAAATTACTTGTCAATTTTCTTTTGCAATGTAGAAATATTTTAAAAACAATATTTTTAGTAAAAGTTTGACTTTAACAAAACAATTTTTTATATTTAAATATTGAAAAACTAAACTGAAATAAGCAATGTAATTTTGCAGAGGAGGACATATGAAAATAACAGTGTATAACAGTAGTCCGAAAGCTGAAAAAAGCAATACAGATTTTATTGTCCGCGAATTCTTATTAGGAGCAAAAGAAGCTGGTGCAGAAGTTGAAAATATTTTTCTTGCAAAAAAGAAAATTTCACACTGTCTCGGGTGTTTTGCATGCTGGAAAAAAACTCCAGGTAAGTGTGTAATTAAAGACGATATGGAGGAATTAATTGAAAAATTCATAGATTCAGATATAGTTGTTTTTGCAACACCGCTTTATGTTGACAATGTTTCAGGAATTATGAAAAATTTCATGGACAGACTCATTCCAATAGCAGACCCTCATTTTGAAAAAGATGAAAACAATGAATCAAGGCATGTCAAAAGATACAATAAATATCCTAAAATATTTGTAATATCAAACTCAGGTTTTCCTGAACAATCTCATTTTCAAGTTATAAAACTACTTTTTAGAAGGGTAGCAAGAAATATGCATACTGAAGTTATTGGAGAAATATACAGAGGAGGCGGAGAAATTTTACAAATTAACAAATTGATTTTAAAACCGCTTCTATGGAAGTATCAAAAAATTCTAAGAAAAGCAGGTAAAGAAATAGTAAATAATTTATCTTTATCAGAAGAGACTGTCATAAAATTGGAAAAACCAATTATCTCAGATGAGCAATATATAAAAAAAGCCAATAAATTTTGGGATGAATTTTTAAAAGAATAAAAAATAAGCAAATTTTCTTAAATTGGTAAAATTTTCCTGTCACCTTATTTTTTTCAATTTATCAATTGATGTTTCATAATAAGGAAATGCAATTGTCTTGGCTTCAGAAAAAGTAATTCTTTCAAACATCCATTTAAGTTTTACTCTTACTTTTTCAGGTGAAGCTTCTTTAGCTTTTACTTTTATGAAATGCTCTGTATTGTTTATAAAAAAACTGATACTGTCAGCATCCTTTAAAATATCTGTTTCAAAATCTCCGCCGATTTCATGATTTCTTACATATTTGTAAATTTCTTCGATTTTCTCATTAGGATGGTTATTTGTTTTTAAAAAATTCTTTAAAATTTCTGCACTTCTCTTTTGATGATATTTTAAAAAATCATCATCAAGGAAACCTTTTCCCGATTTATACATATTTTCATAAACTTCAGGATCTCTGAAACCTCTTTCAATATCATGAGCAAGTGCAGCTATTATCAATTCTTCCGGAGTATTTTTTCCTGTTATTTCTTCATATAAAATTTTAACATACTTCTCAGTATCCAAAAGATGCTTTAGCACCATTTTTTCAAGAGAAGTTTTATTATCAAGAGTTTCAGTTATAAACTTTCTTACTTTTTCAATCATTATTCAAATGTTAAAGCCCCTGTGGGACAACTTTTGACACATTCAGGGTCACCGCCGCAAAGCCAGCAGTGAACAACTCTGTCATTATACTCGAAAATTGCATTAAAAGGACAATCTCCAACCCTTTGGGGGTTCTCCCAGAAAAATTTCTTTCTTTCCTCTTCATCAAAATCTTTTCCTTCAGATTTTAAACAGTTCATCTTTTTACACTGCTTGCACAATATCGGCTCATGAAAGTCTATGCTTAAATCATTTATATTAACACGAATAGCACTGCCATTTCTGTCAACATAGCCGAGATTCGCTATTGAGCATGAGACCTCACACAAAAGGCAGCCTGTGCATTTTTTATTATCTACTTTTATTTTCATTAATAATTCCTCCTTAATTAGTCAATAGTCGTTAGTTGATAATTTGGATTTAAAATATGCTATTTAAGGATTAGGAGAAAAACTAAATCCTAAATCCGTTTTCAATTGTTTTACAACAATCCCAATTCTTTGGCTCTGTTTTCCGGAACAATACCGTTGTTGTCCCATCTGTGCAATGCATAATATTCATCAAGTAATTTCTCAAATTTCTCTCTGTCAATTCTTATGCCTTTTGTAGGACCGTCTGGAATAGATTGCTCATAATACAAATCCGGCAGATAGTCGTCTTTTCTTGTAATTCCTTCTCTGTTAATATACATTCTTTCAAGAGTGTATATTCTCTCACCTAACTGGGCAAGTTCTTTATCAGAAATATCCATATTTAATGCTGTTTTAAGAAGCTTTGAAATATCAACATAACCAATTGAGCTTATACTTGAAAAAATACTGGCAAATCTGCATAAACCTATTGAATCGACAACAGCATTAAAAATTTCATGCCACCAAACCATTCTGGCTTTTCCTGAGTAATCTTTAAAATCTTTTCCCACATCGCCACCATAGAAATCCGCTAAAATTTCTCTTGGATAAGGAACAACATCTATAGATGCTCTACTTCTCATATGGCATGTACCTCTTGTAGCCACTGCAAGACCAAATGCAAATACAATCACAGGCCTCTCATCTGTCATTTCTATTGATACATTTTTAATTGCAAGAAGTTCTTTTTCCGCTGCTTCAGAATTAGGCAGTTTTTTCCATGCAAGACTACCCTCTGCAGCAATTGCACCAAACCCTCTTCTATGTGCAATGTCTCTTAATAATCTCTCTATTGATTCATGATTGCCCCATTCAAGTGGATATCCTACATCTTTTTCCGTAATTATTCCTTCCTGGTATAATTTAAAAAAATAACCGAGATAATCTCCTCCTGAAATTGTATCTATACCAAACCTGTTACATAAATCATTTAATTTTAAAACAGAAGAAAGATTAAGGTTGCCTACTGTAGGGCCAAATGCTGCAATTGTTGCATATTCCGGACCTTCTCCTTTTGTCCCTTTACCAACCCCGTCTGTAACTTCATATCTGTGTCTGCAATGAATAGGGCAACCAAAACAAGATGCCATACCTTTTGCATACTTTTCATTTAAACTTTCAGCATATAGTTCTTCAATGGCAGGGTCGGTAACATGAGTTGCCTGATGGTATTTATAGCTTGTAAAACCTTTTTTATTTGCGTTTTTCAATAATAAAGGTGTCCCTAAAGTACCAAGAGCTTTGCCCCAACCTGTACCACTGGCTTTTTTATTGGTTTCTCTGAGGTCTTCCAGATATTGTTTCGGATTTGCAAGCTTAAACGGAGTTTTACCTCTAACAGCAATAGCTTTTAGATTTTTAGAGCCCATTACAGCACCCATGCCTGTTCTGCCTGCTGCATTCTTAATCCCGGTTATAACACATGCAAATCGAACAAGATTTTCTCCTGCCTGCCCAATAGTCATTATTCTTACATTTTTATCACCAAGCTCCTCTTTTATCATCATCTGGGTTTCTATTGAATCTTTACCCCATAAATGGGAAGCATCTCTAAATTCAACCTTGTCATTGTCAATAAAAATATAAACAGGTTTATCGCTTTTTCCTCTGATTATAAGATGGCTATACTCTGTTGCTGCAAGCTCTGCTCCAAAATAACCACCCATATTGGAGTCACCGAGATAGCCTCCGCTCTCAGGTGATACACTGGAAATATTTATTCTTCCGTAAAACAAACCTGTTAATAGACCTACTCCAACTATTAAAGGATTATCAGGCTCAAAAGGGTCCATCCCTTTTCTCGTTAATTTACTAAGATAATAAATATTTAATCCTCTGCCACCGAGAAATTTTTTTCTCAATTCCAATGAAATAGCTTCAGAGACAGCTTCTTTTTTTGTTAAATCAACAAAAAGTGCTTTTCGACTTAATGGCATATTTTTTCCTCCTTTGTTTGTGTAAATGTGTATATGCGTAAATGTGTATATGAGAATGCTTGTATGCGTTAATTTGGAGATTTTTGTTTTTGATACTTAATAAAATTTAAAATCATTCTTCTTAATTTTTCTATGGTTTCTG
>CAZBLP010000049.1:0-14814 GCA_964492825.1 uncultured bacterium | reverse complement strand
GCTTAACCTTGGGATTCCTTATATTGGAGAAGCTGTTGAAATATTACGACAAAACAGATACTTTTTGGGAGGTCTGCTAACAAGATGGTTTGACACAGATGGCATTCTCATGCAGAAACTGATTACCAAACCTTGTTGGGATGATATAGTGGTAGCTTTTGAACATGATAAAATAATAGTTGACACTGTTTATGAAGATTGGAAAAATTAAAAAACTAACAGTTATAAAGTTTTTCTAATTTATAAAATTGAGTTTATTGAAAAATTAAATTATTTTGAATAAAAGGAGAAAAACAATTATGCAGATACCTTTTCCCATAAAATCGTTATGCAAAGTTAGCACTCCTTACTGTTCAGGTGATAAATATAATGATATGTTTCTTTGTGCCATAAAAGCAGCAGTGAAATGGCATAGAGAAAGATGCGAATATTTTTCAAAATTGCTTGAACAATTCGGAATTAATGAAAACTCAATTGAAAATATCAATGACTGCTCTAATCTGCCGCTTATACATGCTAATTTTTTTAAAACTCATACAATTAAATCTATTAAAGATGAAGAGGTTATTCTTACCCTGACTTCGAGCGGTACAACTGGTCAGAAAAGTCAGATGTTTTTTGATGATTGGTCTATAAGTTCGGCAAGAAGAATGATTGATTTCATATTTGATTACTATAACTGGAATAATCCTGAGCAGAAAGTTAATTATCTGCTTTACACATATGAAACCTTTCCTGATTCAAAATTAGGCACAGCTGCAACTGACAATTATCTGATAAAATTTGCAAAACCTGCCAATATATTTTATGCATTAAGATTCACAGATATTGATGCTGGCACTCATGAATTTGATATTTTTGGTACAATTGAAAAACTCCATTTATATGCACAAGAAGGACTACCTGTCCGTATTCTCGGATTTCCTTCTTTTATGTATTTTACATTAAAAAGAATGCAATCTCTTAAAATGAAGCCTATAAAACTGCATCCAGATTCCCTTACATTGTTTGGCGGCGGATGGAAAGGATATGCAAACCAGCAGATTCCCAAATTGCAATTATACAAAATGATAGAATATTGGCTTGGTATTCCACAGGAAAGATGTCGTGACGGATATGGTTCAGTTGAACATGCTATTCCTTATATTGAATGTCCGCATCATCAGTTTCATGTGCCTGTATGGTCGAAAGTTTTTATAAGAGATGTAAAAACCCTTGAAGTTATTGATTACGGGAAACCTGGTTTTTTACATTTCGTAACACCGTATATAACCTCTGTTCCTGCAATTAGTGTAATGATGGGAGATTTAGCTGTTCTTCATCCACCTGACAGATGTGGCTGTGGCCTTGAAACTCCTTATTTTGAGATACTTGGAAGAGCAGGCACATCAAGCACGCGTAGCTGTGCAATTGCAGCATCTGAATTATTGCAAAGGAGTAAAATATGACTTTACCTATTCTTTTAAATGGAGAACTTTGTACTAATGATAACATAAATTCTATAATTGACAAACTTCCCGAATATATTGCCAGAGGTTTGGATTTAAATATTGACATACAGAAAGTAATAAACGCAGCTGATATGCTTGGCACACAACTTCTTAACAACTGTCCGAAAAGAGTAACTAATAGTTTAAAGCAATTAGGTATGCCGGATAATGAGGTTAAAGCCACAATTGAAGAAACAGCAAAAATACTGCTAAAGTCCTATCTTGAAGAAAAGGTTAAAAGAGAGCTTGGCACAGAGAGACCACTTAGAATAAAAAGGATAAATTTTGGCTCAGATATTTTTGAAGGATGGATGCCTCTTGGAACTGTTCTTCATATTGCTCCAGGAAACTCTCCTTCTACAGGATTTTTAAGTGTTATTGAATCGCTTTTATGCGGCAATGTGAATATTTTGAAAGACACTTATAGAAATGGAATGTTTTCAATTTATCTTCTTGAAATGCTTGGATCTATTTTACCTGAAATCAAGCCTTTTCTTTTTGGTTTTCATATACCTTCTTCTGAAAAAGAGATTTTGAATAAACTGTTTAATATTTGTGATGCTGTTTCAGTATGGGGAGGAGATGAAGCAATATCTTCCATTCGTAATTCCGTACCTCCGGGACTTAGAATTATTGAATGGGGACATAAAATAAGTTTTGCTTACTTTACTGTTGAAGCAGCGGAAAATAGCAGTTTATTGGAAGAACTTGCACATGATATTTGCAGGATGGAGCAGCAGGCATGTGCATCTCCGCAGGTTTTATATATTGACACTGATGATTTTGAAAAAATTAAAACCATAGCTTATCTGCTTTCATTGGCAATGGAAAAAGTAAGTCCTCTTTATCCTGTTGCAAAAATTGAAATAAATGAACAAGCAGAAATTACAGCAACAACTCTTATGAATAAATTACAGCAGCCCTTTGGAGATGCTGCAGTTATTGAAGATAAAGCACTTAACTGGAGAATTTTACTTGAAAACCATTCAGAGCTAAAAGCTTCACCGCTCTTTAGAACTATCTGGGTTAAACCTCTTCCTCAAAAAGACATTGTAAAAGTATTATTCCCTTACAGAAGATGGCTGCAAACAGTTTCACTGGGATGCAGCAGTAAAAACAGTGCAATGCTTTCAATGAAACTCTTTAAAGCAGGAGCTACACGTATAGTTGAACCTGGCAAAGTTTTTTTATCATATCCTGGTGAACCTCATGACGGTGTCAGAGCTTTAACAAGATATTGCAAAAGGGTGAATATTCAGGGGATGGGTAATAAATTGCCACAAATTACAAGTATAGATGAGCTAATGCCTTTTAATCAGCAGAAACTTCCTGATAACACTCCAATTACAGGTAAAGAGTATTTTTATGAAAATTCTCATCTAAAAAATTCTCAACTTTTTGTTAAAAGTGGAGGCAGTAGTGGAAAAGCAAAATTATCAGGCTATACATGGGAAGATTATCATTTACAAATGCAAACTGCTGCTGAAGGCATTTTTGCTGCTGGTTTTGACATTAAAAATGACAGGTGTATGAACCTTTTTTATTGTGGTCATTTGTATGGAGGTTTTTTAAGTATTTTTTCTGTTCTTGAAAAATTAGGAGCTACTCAATTTCCAATGGCTGCAGTTGATGATTTTCAAGAAGTTGCTGAAATAATAACTGAGCATAAAATTAATACTCTTTGCGGAATGCCAAGCTATATTATTCGTCTTTTTCAGAAGCAGGAAAATAAGCTTGCTTCATACAGAGGTATTGAAAAGATTTTTTACGGCGGTGAAATGTTTAATCCTCAACAAGTGGCTCATTTTAAAGATAAATTTGGGGTAAAACTTATAAAATCAATGGTTTACGGAAGTAACGACATAGGGCCTATGGGATTTGCATGCCCTTATTGTAAAGATGGGGTTCATCATCTTTTTACAAATGCTCAAATTCTTGAAATTTTCAAACTTGACCAGAATAAACCGGTAGATAAAGGAGAAGTTGGGAGATTGCTATTTACTCCTTTGTTTAGAAAAGGACAAAAAATAACACGTTATGAAATTGGAGATCTTGGCAGGTGGATAGATGAGCCGTGTCCATGCGGAAGAACATCTCCAAGATTTGAGCTAATGGGAAGGTATGGAGATATTTTCAAAGCAGGAACAAATTTTCTAAATTACAGAGAATTTACAAATTGTCTCTCCAAATATCTCGGATATTCAGGACTGTTGCAGCTTCAGATAGACTATGTCTCGGGCTGTGAACGTATTACTGTGAAACTTGATAAAGGGCAAAATATCAGTGAGAATAAAGTGTACAACGCACTTGTTAAACATTACAAAGATTTAAAGGAAGTTACAGTTGATGAGCCTTTAATAGAACTTGTTGTAAAATGTGTTGAGGAAACTGATTTTATAAGAACAAAAGCAAGTGATAAATTAAAATCTGTTGTTGACAAGAGAAAATAAAAAATGGAGTAAAAAATGCCACATTATAAATATTTTTCTTTAGAGGAAATAGTTAATCATGCAAAAAAGCATTCACCTTTTTATAGAGAACTTTATAAAGGGCTCCCTGAAACAGGATGGAAGCTGAAAGACCTGCCTATAATTGATACTGATAAATTCTGGGAAGCCAATGTTAGTGGTAAAAACAACAGAGTTATTACAGACAAAAATCCAGGAGGACTTGTTTTTAAAAGCGGTGGCACAACAGGAGCTCCAAAACACTCAATTTTCAGCAGGAGTGAATGGAGAACAATGTGCCGTGCTCTTGGTGAGCATTTTAAATTTGCAGGCCTTGCAAACGGAGACAGATTAGCCAATCTTTTTTATGGTGGTAGCTTATATGCAAGTTTTTTATTTATATCACATTCACTTATAGAAGCTCCTGTGAATGTTACACATTACCCTCTTTCAGGTGCTGCTGAACCTGAGCTGGTTCTTGAAACCATTAAAGAGTTTGATATAAATGTTCTTGCAGGTGTTCCCACTACATTGCTGAGACTTATTGATTATTTTGAAAAACAGGGAGCCAAAATCAATATTAATAAAATTTTTTACGCAGGTGAAACAATGTTTCCGGATCAGAGGCAGAGAATTAAAAAAATTTTCCCTGATGTTGTTATTTCTACTTCTGGTCTTGCAAGTGTGGATGCAGGGTTTCTTGCATGGGCAGATAATACCTGTGGTTTTAATGAGCATCGAGTTATGGATAACCACACTATAATTGAAATAGTTGAACCTGATACAGGTTTGCCAATTATAGAAGAGAACAGGGAAGGAATAATTATAGCAACAAACCTTACAAGAAAAGTTATGCCTATTATCCGTTATCCTATTGGAGATTACGGTATGTGGAAAGAACCTGAAAATACTCCTAACAGAAAATTCATACTTCTTGGAAGAAGTGAAGCAGGAGCAAGAGTTGGACCTGCAACAGTTTATGTAAGCGATATTGCCCGTATTATTGAAAAATTTTCCTCACAGGTAAAGATTAGCAATTTTCAGCTTATAATCAGTCATGAACAAGAACTTGACAGATTAACACTGAATCTTTGTGCAGATAAAAGAGCTGATAATCTTGATGAAATTGAATCAAAAATAGTGAACACATTGCTTAAAGAAAGAAAAATGATAGCAGATTTAATTGAAGAAAAACTTATTCATCCAGTTGAGATTAAATGGATTGATGAATCCCAGCTTATTATAAACAAAAGAACAGGCAAATGTATGAGAGTTGTTGATAATCGTATTAAAAAGGAGATATAAGTTATGGAACAGCAGATTTTAAAAGTGGAAATGTCCAATAATATAAAATACCTTCCTGCAGTTCTGAATTTAATTAAAGAATTTGGGAGAATTAGAGGGTTGAGCAGAAAAAAGCAGATGAATATGGAGCTTGCAGCAGAAGAGGCAATAGTTAGAGCAATAGGCTATACCAGATTATATACTGATGAGCCTATAATAGTAAAATGTGTTGAAATCCCAAAAGGTGTAAGAGTGTCTGTTCTGGACAAAGGCAAACCAGATATTGTTAATTTTAACGAATTAGATGAGAGTAATCTTTCTGAAGAAGAGTTAGTAAAAAATTTAGATAAAATGATAATGAAAGGAATAAGTGACAGAGTAGAATATCGTAATCTTGGCATGGATGGTAAAGAAATAGTAATAGAATTTTATGTTGATGATGTTTCCATAGTTGAGTCTGAAATAATTCACCAGAAGTGTGCTGCTGATTTATCAAAACATAAATGGAGTGGAGAAGATGTAAAAGTTTTTCCTATGAGCGATGAAGATGCTATTGAAGTATCAAGATGTGTATTTGATGTGTACGGTTATACTTATCCCAAAGAAGATTTTTATTATCCTGAAAGACTGAATCGTTTGCAAAAAACAGGGGAGATATTTTGTGCTGTTGCAAAATTACCTGACTCCAGTGTTGCAGGTTCGGGAGTTATTAGTCGTTCTACAGGAATACCCGGATTATTTGAATTTCAAAGCCTTGTTGTTAAAAAGGAATACAGGGGGCTTGGAGTTGCAAAAAAAATAGCTGATTTTTTAATTGAACATGAAAAGAAAAATGTTCCTGAAGTGGAAGGGTTTTTTACAGAATCAGTAACAAATCATCCTTTTAGTCAAAAAATATTAATGAAGGACGGATTTAGCATAACTGGTTTCTTTTTCGGGTTAATACCAGAATCTGTTAATTTTAAAGGATTTGAATCCAAGAGCAATAAAAGAATTAGCACAGTATTTAATGTTTTAAGGGTTAAGCCCTGGAATAATCTGACTCTTCATATTCCGGAAAAACATGGAAAAATAATTAAACTTATCTATTCCCAGTTCAATACTGTTCCAAAACTTATTACTGATGAAATATTACCTGAAGATTTTGCAAAAAGCTTTATTGAGACAATATTTATTGAAAATATGAAACTGGGTATTGTAATGATAAAGAGTATAGGAGGGGACTTTGAAAATCTTATTAAACACCGTATTTTTAAATTAAAATCAGATGGAGTGGAAGTAATTTCCATTTATCTTAATATGAATTCTACAAATGCTCCATGGGCAGCATCTTTGCTTGAAAATTATGGGTTTGTGTTTACAGGAGTTCTTCCCGGGAATGATACTTTTCATCCAATGCTTTTGCAATGGTTTGGAGGTGTGAGTTTTGATATTAATAAAATTGAAGTGCCTTTTGAAATTGGAGAGATGTTGCTGGAACATATAAAAAACCATGATAAATCATTGAGTATTGCATAATTTATGAATTTACGTAGCCATGTTCTTTTAAAATATCCTGATTTTCTGTTTTATTTTCTCGGGCGTTTCATATCTGCCATTGGAGATAAAGTATTTACAATAGCAATGTCTGTGTGGATAGTCTCCGGAAACTCACCTTCTGCCAAAGTTCATCTTGGTTTTTTACTTGCGGCAAATACAATACCTGTTGTTATATTCGGTCCTTTTGCAGGTGCAATAGCAGATAGGTTTAACCGTAAAATATGCTTGTTAGTTGCAGATACTGTGAGATTTACAGTGCTTTTAACAGCTTTTATTCTCTTAATTAACAACAGTCTTACTATTGCAAAAATGTATGCAGTATGTTTTTTTCTTGCTGCTTTTGTTCCTCTTTTTGAATCTGCTGCCAGTGCTTCAATTACACATCTTGTTAATGAAAAAGATATTTCAAAAGCAGTTGCACTTGATGGTTCTGTTGTAAATTTGTCTGAAATAATAGGAGCTTCCCTTGGAGGGATACTTGTGGCATTGTTTCAATTTAAAGGTGCTCTTGTTTTTAATGCTCTGACTTTTCTTTTTTCATTTGTACTAATCACTTTTATTCGTAAAAAATTAACTGCTGAAAATATAGAGCAACAAAATTATTTGAAAGAGATAAAAGAGGGTTTTTTGTTTCTAAAATTAAATAAACCTCTTTTTCTTTTATTTGTTATATTTGCATTGGTAAATTTTTTTACTGCACCTGTTTTTGTTTTAATTCCGCTTATTGTTAAATTTAAGTTTAATATCTCCTTAGCCGGATGGGTGGCTTCTTATGAAACATCTCTTGCCCTTGGAGCCGGAATAATGGCGATATTATTGAGTTTCTTTCATGGTTTTAAAAAAGTTTATCTTGTAATTTCGTTTAGTCTTTTTATTTTTGGTTCAGGGTATATTCTTACTGGTATTACTTCGATTCCTTTTATAATCTGTATATGGCTGTTTTTATCAGGCAGCTCTCTTGCAATGATAAATACACATGCAATAGGACTTTTTCAAAAAATTGTCCCTGATAGTATGAAAGGCAGGTTTTTTGCCCTTCTGACAACAGTGTGTTTTGCAACAATACCGCTTGCTTACATTGTTACAGGATATGTTTCAAAATATGTTGCTCCTGATTTACTTTTTCTAATTAACGGAATTATGATATGTGTTATGGGAGGAGTTTTATATAATTTTAGTTTGCACTACTCCTCTGATAATTCTTTTGATTTGTTATAAGCTGCTTCTATACAATTTATAATACCTGCTTTAACACTCCAGTTTGCCAATTCAGAGAGCCCTGCAATTGTTGTACCTCCTGGAGAAGACACCATGTTTTTAAGTTGATTGAAACTAATGTCCTCTTTGGAAATTAATTTAAGACTCCCAATAAATGTCTGCAACACTAATTTATTTGCCAATTCTCTTGGTAGCCCTATTTTAACAGCTCCGTCGGAGAATGCTTCTAAAATTTCGGCAATAAACCCTGGACCGCTGCCGCTAACAGCAGTAACTGCATCAATATACATTTCATCTATTTCAATAGCCGTGCCTATTGATTGAAAAATTTTCATAGAATGCTCTTTTTCTTTTTCTGTAATATTTTTATTAAAAGACAAAGCGCTCATACTTTCAAGAACAAAAGCAGGAGTATTAGGCATAACTCTGACTATTTTGATATTTTCTCCGAGAAAGTTTTCAATGGTTCTTATTTTAACTCCTGCAGCTATAGAAATAATTAAATGAATATCTTTTTTGATAAGCTGTTTTATGTCACTTAAAACAGTATTTATTATTTGTGGTTTTACAGCTAAGATTACAGTATCGCACTGATTGACCAAATCTTCTATGCTCTCAATAAAATCAATATGATATCGTTCATTTAAATAAATCATTCTGTTTTTGGATATATCGAAAACCGTGATATCAGTTATAGAGAAATTTTTGGAAGCAATCATTCCTTTTATAATTGCTTCGCCCATATTACCGCCGCCTATTAATCCTATCATATTTATTACCTCCTAAATTATTTTACAGTGCAAGAAAAAACCCTTGGAGAATTTGAATAATCGTTAATAATAGCAATATCTTTGTATCCGTACTCAACAGCCATTTCAGAAAGTTTTCTGCTCTGTTCTGTTTCTCCAAATTCAAAAAAAATTTTACTGTTATTTTTTAAAACTTTTTTAGCATAATTAAATATTTTTTCATAAAATTTCATACCTTCACTACCACCGTCCAATGCAAGTTTAGGTTCAAAACATTTTATTTCTGTCTGTAATTTTTCAATATCTCTACTTTTAATATATGGCGGATTAGATACCAATATATCAAAAATATTGCTATTTTTAAATGGTTCCAAAACATCGGCATTTATAAAAAATACCTGATTATTTACTTTGAGAATCTCTTTATTTAATGATGCTGTTTTTAATGCATCAAAACTCAAGTCCACAGAAACTATGAACGCATTTTTTAATTCTTTTGCAATTGATATAGCAATATTTCCACAACCTGTCCCAATATCTAAAATATTTATTCTCCTATTTAAAGATTTAGCATATTCTACAACTTTTTCAACTAAAATTTCTGTTTCCGGTCTTGGGATTAAAGTATGTTGATTAACTTTAAAATTTAATGACCAAAACTCTTTTTCACCTAAAATATATGCGGTTGGTTCACCATTTATACGTCTTTTTATAAGTTTTTTATATTTTGCCAATTCTTCTTTTGTAAGAGGTTTGTCAAAGTTTGTATAAAGGGAAATTCTGTTTTTTTGAAGAGTTTTTGCAAGCAGAAGCTCTGCAGTTAAACGAGGAGAATCTATATTTTTATCTGTAAAATAATTTTTAGTCCATAAAATAAGCTCTTTAATAGTCCATGTTTTTTCATTCATTTGTAATATGAGACTTTAATGCTTCTGCCTGAAAATAAGTGGTTAGTGCATCAATAATGTCGTCAATATCACCGTCAAGTATATCGTTTAATTTATACAATGTTAATCCGATTCTGTGATCAGTGACTCTGCTCTGCGGAAAATTGTAAGTTCTGATTTTTTCACTTCTGTCACCTGAGCCGACCATTTGCTTTCTTTCATCTGCAAGTTCTTTTTCCTGCCTTTGCATTTCTATATCGTACAATTTTGCTCTTAATATCTTCATTGCTTTGGCTTTGTTTTTATGCTGGGAACGTTCATCCTGACATGTAATTACAATACCAGTGGGAATGTGGGTTATTCTTACTGCTGAATCAGTTGTGTTAACATGCTGTCCTCCAGCACCTGATGCCCTGTAGACATCAATTTTCAAATCAGCAGTGTTAATATCCACATCTACTTCTTCAGCTTCCGGCAAGATTGCAACACTTACAGCAGATGTATGTATTCTGCCTTGTGATTCTGTTAAAGGAACTCTCTGGACTCTATGTATGCCACTTTCATATTTTAATTTGCTGTAAGCTCCTTTTCCATTAATAAGAGCTATTACCTCTTTAAATCCTCCGTTGCCGGTTTCATTTTCGCTTAAAATTTCAACTTTCCATTTTTTTCTCTCAGCATATCTAAGATACATTCTAAAGAGATCAGCAGCAAATAAAGCTGCTTCTTCACCGCCAGTTCCTGCTCTAATCTCCAAAATAACGTTTTTATTGTCATTAGGGTCTTTGGGAAGCAGCATTAATTTTAAATCTTTTTCCAATTGCTCCTTTTTTAATTCAAGTTCTTCAAGATCTATTTTGGCAAGTTCTTTAATTTCGGAATCTTTTTCATGTTTTAGCATATAATGATTTTCTTCAATATTTTGTAAAACTTTCTTATATTCCTGAAACTTTTCAACAATAGGTTTTAGATCAGAATGCTCCTTGCTTATTTTCTGAAATTTTTCTATATTTTTAAACAGTTCCGGGTCTTCTAACTGTTTTGATAAATTTTTAAATTCATTTTCCACTTCTTCAAGCTTCTGAAGCATTAGTCTCTCCCTTTTCAAGTTGTAATACAGCTTCAAGTGCTGCAAGAGCAACTTCTATCTGTTTTTCATCAGGCTCTTTGGTGGTAATTTTTTGTAACCATAATCCTGGCATTATAAAAAGTTTTATAAGAAAATTATCTTTAAATTTTGCTGACAATTTCAGAGCTTCATACGACAAACCTGCTATTAAAGGTATTAAAACAATTCTTGATAAAACTTTAATATAAAAAGGTGAACTCTTAGGTACAATTGAAAAAATTAAAATACTTATTAACAATACTATAATTAAAAATGATGTTCCGCATCTTGGATGAAGTGTGGAATATTTTTTGGCAGCATCCACAGTAACGTTTTCTTCCTCTTCATATGTGTAAATAACTTTATGCTCAGCTCCATGATATTGAAAAATTCTTTTAATGTCGTTCATAAATGAGATAGCGTAAACATAAATCAGAAAAAAAACTATCCTGATAATACCGTCTACTATATTAAACACAAAGTAGCTGTCAAAATTAAAAAGTTTTGTAATATAAAGAGGCAATACAAAAAAAACAGCTATTGCTATTGCAAATGCAAAACCTATTGTCCCATAAATAGCCCAGTCGCTCATTTCTTCATCTTCATCATATGCAACGTTTGCAGAAAAATTCAAAGATTTAATACCTAACACAAGAGCAGACAGCAGCATTATAACTCCTCTTAAAATAGGGAGTTTGAATAATCTGTTTTTTTCAGAAAGAATATTTAATTTATCTTTTTTTATTTCAATATCACCGTCAGGCTTTCTAACTGCAACAGCCCAGTAATGAGGGGATCTTAGCATAACGCCTTCTATAACAGCTTGACCACCTACATCTAATTTTTTATTTTTACAATTCATATATTCTCCGTAATATTTAACATGGAATCAGTTAAAGATTTGCAAAAAATTCTCTAACCTTGTTAGATTGTTTACAACTCATAGAACCTTCCGGACAGGGACCGTTTAAACAGGCAGGCCCCATTTTAGAAAATAATAAAGGAATTTTTTCTTTTAAAAGTTTTAACATGTTTATAGCAAGCTCTCTAATTTCCCATTGAGCTCTGTTGCAACATCTCAGTTTGAAAAAATGCTTTAATTCTCTTAAATTCATTGTAACTATAATTTTAGTTGAAACAGCATTAGGTAAAATAAATCTTGCATCTTCAGCAGGAATACTTTTTTGTAACATCTTATGGTACAACTTGGAAGCGCTATTCATAAAATTTTCCAAATCCTTACAAAGTTCAGGGTTATTCTTAATTGTTTCAGGAACAACGTAATCCAAATTTTTAAAATTCACATATCTTTGACTCTGCTGAGAATAACTTGCAATTCTGTGTCTGACCAGCTGATGAGAACATGCTCTTGAAATCCCTTCAATGCCAAAAGTAAAACTTACATGCTCCAATACAGATTCATGACCTAATTCTATTATTTTTTTAATAAATTCTTTTATTTTATCTGCATTAAAGTCAGTCTCCAATTCTCCAATTGCCAAATTGCTATAACATAATCTTGCAGAGACAGCTATAACCTTTTCAGGATCAGGAGTATGAGATAATAATCTAACCTTCATTATCTGTTTCTGATTTATCCTCTTTTTTGTTTTTTTGAAATTTTGCGTATTTTCTCTGGAATTTTTCTATCCTGCCTGCACTGTCAACAAACTTTTGCTTACCTGTAAAAAAAGGATGACAGTTGGAACAAATCTCAACTTTAATTTCCTTTTTAATTGAGCCTGTGGTAAAAGTATTGCCGCATGCACATTTAACTGTTACTTCATTGTTGTATTCTGGGTGAATTCCTTCTTTCATTACTTTCCTCCATACATAAATTTTAAGGGCAATTCATTATCACTAACATATACAAATTGCAAGAAAAATTTTATTCAATAATTAAATTGGAATAAAGAGAATAATTCTGAATAATTATAATGAAGTTATAATATCAGGATAAGTTGTCAGTTTTTCACATCCGTTTTCTTTAATTAGAAAAGTATTTTCTATGCCTACAACTCCATAATTAGGTATAAAAATTTTAGGTTCCAGAGCAAAGACCATATTTGGTACAAACTCTTTTTTAAATCCTGAAGATAAAAAAGGAAATTCGTCAACTTCAACGCCTATTCCGTGTCCTACAAATTTAACTTTTGATTTGTATCCCATAAAATATTCATCTACTTTAAGTTTTTTTGCTGTTTCTATTGCTTTAAGATAAGCGTCTTCCCACAAAATACCCGGCTTAATCAAGCTAATTACTTCTTCCTGTATATCTAAAACCTTTTTAAAATTTTCCTTGAAAATATTTTTAATTTCTCCTACGGCAAAAGGCCGGGTTTGATCAGCATAATAACCATTATAAGCTCCGACAACATCCACACTAACCAAATCTCCGTTTACAATGGTTCTGTTACTGCTTCCTTGGGGAAAAGAGGGATATAAACCTTTGCCACAGGTTGGAGCGTCCAAATATCCCGGGACCAAACTTTCTCTGCCTGAAAGAATATGGCCGTAAAACATTTCCTGATTAAATCCATGCATTCTTGCATAGCCTTGATGTCCGTTTTCTATAAGAATTTCTTGTGCTTTGGCAAAAATTTTATACTCTTCAATGCCAGGCTTAATAAAATCGCCAATTGTATTACAAAGTATGTTTAACAAGTTTGCGGCTTTTTTAATAAAATTAATTTCTATTCTTGACTTAACTGCTTTTGTTTCTCTGATTAAGGGTGATATATCAATTATTTCTGCTGGTTCTAAAAGTTTTCTGAAATAATTAATTGTTGAATAAGGAACTATATCAAGCTCAAAACCGACTATTTGGCTATTTTTAATATAATTTTTTATATTTTTTATTGATTTTAATTCAACTATGTTATCTATTTTTGAAGCATATTTTACATTTTCAATATCTTTTCTTACAAATAAAGTAGTATTATCTTTAGAAATTAATAGAATTCCACTTGGAACAAATCCTGTAAAATAGAATAGATCAGCATTTAGGATAATTACAGTGTAATCTATTTTATTCTTTTCTAATTTTTCCTGAAAAAGTTTTATTCTTCCATATAATTCTGATTTTGGTATTATTAAATCATTGTCATACAAAGGTGTTATTCCCTGTTTAATTTTTCTTCTATTCTTTCACTGTAATTAACAATTTCTTTTTTTAATTTTTTTAAATGTTCAATCCTTGAATCTATATTATGCAGGTGTTTTTTTAAAAGTTCCAATAATTTTTTTAAAGCATCTTCGTTTGACCTGTTAATCTGATAGATGCTTTCAAGCTCCTCCATTTCTTTAAGAGACAGACCTAAAACCTTTAGTCTTTTAATAAATTTCAATCTCCTTATGTCTTCATTTGTATAGATTCTTCTGCCGCTTTCAACTTTTTTAACTGAATTTAGCAGTCCGATTTCTTCATAATACCTGATTGTACGAGGTGTTAAATTGACTATTTTGGATAATTCTCCAATTTTGTATGTTTGCATTGTAGTCTCCAAAAATAAAATTACGTTGTAGATAACAAAAACATTGTATTTTGTCAATTTACTTTAAAATAATATTGTAGATGGGCAAAAAGATATTGACCGATTATTATTAAAGGAGCAAAAATAGGAATAACCGGAGGTTATATGATTGTAAAAATTTATTGCCTTTTTCAGAATTGCAGGTAGATACTAAATACGTATTAGACCGGAAAGCATTGCCTGAAAGTGTATATAATCATATAAAAAAGTATAATTTGCCTATATACGAATATAATGCAATAGATGCCAAAACAAGGATGAGATTTACAGCTTACAGTTATGAATTAAATTCTACTTTTGGTATAGCAATGCATGGTGACACCATTAGAAAAACTTAGGAGTTTAAAAACAATGATACATGATAATAATGCTTCTTTTAATTTCTGCTTATCTATGCTCATTGTAAACCTCCTTATTTAATAATATATTTCTGCAGAGGTTTACACACTTTTTTACACGCTCTATATTTTTTTCAGTTATTTCAAAATCTCCTCAGCTATTAGTTCTGCCTGTTTTAGCACAGTCTCTGTAGCCAATGCCTGCATATCAGGTGGATAGC
>CAZBLP010000048.1:0-15964 GCA_964492825.1 uncultured bacterium | reverse complement strand
TTCTGTGTCAAATGTTTGCTTTACACATACAATAATTTTCACTTTTTACCTCCTTTTTTTTATTGTTATTGTAAATAACTTCTTGAAATTACAAGCCTCATAACTTCTGAGGTTCCTTCATAAATCTCTGTAATTTTAGCATCTCTGAAATATCTTTCAACAGGATACTCTGTTGTATAACCGTAACCTCCATGAATCTGAATAGCTTTAGTGGTTGCCCACATAGCTGTTTCAGATGCAAAAAGTTTTGCCATTGCAGATTCTGTGGAATATCGAACATCTCCTTTGTCTTTTAAATAAGCTGCTCTCCAGATTAACAATCTTGAAGCATCTATTCTTGTAGCCATATCAGCTATCATCCATTGAATAGCCTGAAAACTTGCAATTGGTCTGTTAAACTGCACTCTTGTTTTTGCAAATTCTATGGATTCTTCAAGAGCGCCTCTTGCAATTCCAAGAGCCTGAGATGCAATGCCGATTCTACCACCATCAAGAGTAGCAAGAGCTATTTTAAAACCATCTCCAATCTTCCCAAGTAGGTTTTCTTTTGGCACTCTTGCTTCTTCAAAAACAAGCTCAGCAGTTGAAGAACCTCTAATACCAAGTTTATCTTCTATTTTACCAACTTTAAAACCGGGAGTATTATCAAGATCAACTATTAATGCAGCTATACCTTTATGTCCCAATGATTTATCAGTTTGAACAATAAGCACACAGGTATTTGCCTGAGCACCGTTAGTAATAAATATTTTATTTCCATTAACAATCCATTCATCGCCATCCAACTTTGCTGTTGTTGAAATATTAGCTGCGTCAGTACCAGCATTAGGCTCTGTGAGCCCGAGGCAGCCAAGAGTTTCACCTTTTGCCATTGGAGTTAAAAACTTCTTCTTCTGCTCTTCATTTCCAAATTTATAAACAGGGTCACATGCAAGAGAGTTATTAACAGACATAATAACACCAGTAGAAGCACAATATCTTGATATTTCTTCAAGTGCTATAGCATAGCAAACATTATCCATACCTGCACCACCATATTCTTCTGGAAAAGCAACTCCCATAAGACCTAATTCTGCTAATTTTGCAACAATCTCTTGTGGATAATAATGTTCTTTATCAATTTTTTCAGCTAATGGTTTTAGTTCTTTTTTAGCAAAGTCTGATACCATTTCTCTTATCATCCTCTGCTCTTCTGTTAATTTAAATTCCATATTTAACTCCTTTATTTTTTAGTCAATAATCAATAGTTTAAAAATTACAATAAATTATATAATTAATACTAAATTCTAATCCCAGTCACTAAATTCAAAATAATTTTCATATATAAATATTAATATTGATAAAATCCTCTACCTGTTTTTCTTCCAAGAAACCCTGCATCAACGTATTTTTTAAGAAGCGGACATGGTCTATATTTTGAATCTCCAAGTCCTTCATGCAATACATTCATAATTGCAAGGCATGTATCAAGACCAATTAAATCTGCAAGAGTTAAAGGGCCCATTGGGTGATTCATGCCAAGTTTCATAACAGTATCAATATCTTCCGGCGTTCCGACACCTTCATAGAGACAGTAAATAGCTTCATTTATCATTGGAAGTAGTATTCTATTTGCAATAAATCCCGGATAATCTTGAGCTTCTGCACAAGTTTTACCCATTTTTTCAGCTAACTCTTTTGTAATATTATAAGTTTCATCACTTGTAGCAAGTCCTCTGATAATTTCAACTAATTTCATTACAGGAACAGGATTCATAAAATGCATACCTATAACTTTCTCTGGTCTCTTTGTAGCAGCTGCAATTCTTGTAATTGAAATTGAGCTTGTATTTGATGCTAAAATAATGCCATCTTTTGTAATTTCATCTAATTCTCTGAAAATATTCAGTTTTAAATCTTCTCTTTCAGTAGCTGCTTCTACTACAAAATCAGCATCTTTAAAATCATTAATATCTGTTGTGCCTTTAATCCTTCCAAGTATAGCATTTTTATCATCTTCACTCATTCTGCCTTTGCTAACAGCTCTTTCAAGATTCTTAGTTATAGTATTAAGTCCTCTCTGAACGAACTCATCTTTAATATCTCTCATAATCACATTCATTCCAGCCTGTGCCGCTACCTGAGCAATACCGTTACCCATTTGTCCGGCACCCACAACACCAAAAGTTTTAACTTCCATTTTATACCTCCTTTTTTCTAAAAGAATTAATTTAGTTACTTCTTATTTGTAAGTTTACAGCTTTGAACCTTGTTTATACTAAATCAGTCTCTCTCAATTACCATTGCAGCACCTTGTCCGCCGCCAATACAAAGTGATGCAAGTCCTTTTTTCAAATTATTTCTCTTCATTCCATAGATTAATGTCACTAAAATTCTTGCTCCACTTGCACCTATAGGGTGTCCAAGTGAAATTCCGCTTCCGTAAATATTGGTCTTTTCAAGGTCACACTTTAATTCTCTGATACAGCCAAGAGCCTGAGATGCAAATGCTTCATTTAATTCTATTAAATCTATGTCATTCATTGTCAGGTTAAGTTTATTAAAAAGTTTTTTAATTGCTGGAATTGGCCCCAATCCCATGTATGCTGGATCAATAGCCCCATAATCGTACCCTTTGATTGTGGCAAGTATTTCCAATCCAAGACTTTCTGCTTTTTCTCTTGTCATTAAAAGAAGTGCTGCTGCTGCATCATTAATTCCTGATGCATTGCCTGCAGTAACTGTACCTCCTTTTTTAAATACAGTAGGAAGTTTTCCCATTTTTTCAAGAGTTGTTTTCATTGGTCTTTCATCAGTATCAAAAATAATTGGGTCTTTTTTTCTTTGAGGAATTTCAACAGGAACTATTTCATCTTTAAACAATCCCTTTTCTATTGCATTTAATGCTCTATTGTGGCTTTCAAAACCTAATTTATCCTGTTCTTCTCTTGAAATTCCATATTTTTCAGCAATATTTTCAGCAGTAACCCCCATGTGATAGCCGTAAAAAATTTCCCACAAACCATCGTGAACCATTAAATCAACCATCTCTGCATTAAACATTCTTGCACCCCATCTACCTTTTGGAAAGGCAAATGGAATCTGACTCATATTTTCCATACCACCTGCAATTACTACTTCCGCTTCTCCTGCCTGAATAGCCTGAAAACCAAGAGCAACAGCTTTCATACCTGAAGCACAAACTTTATTTATGGTAAAAGCACCTACTTCTTTTGGAAGACCCGCTTTAATTGTAGCTTGTCTTGCAGTATTCTGTCCCTGTCCAGCAGGAACAACATTACCCATTATAACTTCATCTACCTGAACTGATTTAAAAGAATCATCCCATTTATAGTTTTCATCTTCCACTTTGCAAGATTCGCCTTTTAGAGAATCTGGCCCAAGATTTTTCAAACTATCTGAAGAAACCGGTTTTAAATTAACTCTTTCAAGTACATTTCTAATAACAGTTGCCCCCAATGTAACAACTGGTATATCCTTTAATGAACCTCCAAAATTTCCTATTGCTGTCCTACAAGCTGAAACTATTACAACTTCTTTCATTTTCCCCTCCCAAAAATTTATTCATAATTTTCAATTAATAATGAAACTGCCTCTCCACCACCAAGACATAGAGATGCCATCCCATACCTTGCACCTCTGTCTTTCATTGCATGTATTAAAGTAACAAGAACTCTTGCACCACTTGCACCAATTGGATGACCAAGAGCAACAGCACCACCATGTACATTAACCTTATCAAAATCAATACCAAGCTCTTTTACTATTGCAACAGAAGTTACAGCAAATGCTTCATTTATTTCATGTAAATCTATATCAGAAATTTTTATCCCTGCTTTTTTGCAAACTTTCGGTATAGAACTGATAGGAGTAACTAAAACTTCTTCAAGAACTTTACCAGCAGCACCTTGAGCAACAATAGTAGCTAAAGGTTTTAACCCCAATTCTTTTGCTTTTTTCTCTGACATAACTACAACTGCTGCTGCACCATCACTTATTTTTGATGCATTTCCAGCATTAACAGTTCCTCCTTTTTTAAAAGCAGGTTTCAGTTTTGAAATAATATCAACAGATGTTCTTCTTGGACCTTCGTCTTTTTTAAAAATAATTGGGTCAGCTTTTCTCTGTGGAACAGTTATTGGAAAAATTTCTTTGTCAAATTTGCCTGATTCCATTGCAGACAAAGCTTTTTCATTGGATGCAACAGCAAATTCATTCATCTCATCAGTTGAAATGTTAAATTTATCTTTCATAAGTTCTGCTGTGTATCCCATATGAAAATCATTAACAACGTCCCATAATCCGTCATGCACCATATGATCATCTATTTTACCTGCACCCATTCTGTAGCCGTTTCTCGCTTTATCAAGATAGTATGGTGCATTGGTCATACTTTCCATACCTCCTGCAACTATTATATCAGCATCTCCACATTTAATAGCCTGCTCTGCAAGCATAACTGATTTTAATCCTGAGCCGCATACTTTATTTACAGTAATTGCACCGCCTTCCATAGGCAGTCCTGCTTTTATCATTGCCTGTCTGCCTGGATTCTGTCCAAGGCCACATGGTAAAACATTGCCCATAATAACTTCATCTACCATGCTTTTTTCAATACCAGCTCTTTTAATAGCTTCCTCTATTGCCATAGCGCCTAATTCTGTGGCTGAAAAACCTGACAAAGCACCATTAAAATTACCTATTGCTGTTCTGCAAGCTGAAACTATTACCACTTTTTCCATTTATATCCTCCTAATTTATTTTCTATTTCTCCTCTTCAAGCAACTTCTCAAGTATCCTTTTTTTATAATTGAGAATATCTTCTTTTAAACTTTGTAAATTAGCTATCTTTTCATTAATTTCAAAAATCTTTTCATCAAACATTTCAATGAGCCTTGGTATATAGCTTTTATCTTCTTTATGTCCCCTGTAAAGTTTCTCAAGCTCTTGTATTTGAGATAATTTAAGGCCTAACAACTTAATTTTCTTTATAAATTTAAGCCTTACATAATCTTCTTCATCATATATTCTCTGTGCACCATCTTTTCTGTCAGCTTTCTTTAATAATCCGATTTCTTCATAATATCTTATTGTACGGGGAGTAGTTTGCAATTTTTTTGCAAGCTCACCAATAGTATATTTTACATCATCATCAAATGTAAATGACTTTATAACTGTTTTCATTTAAATAATACTTTCTTCTTTTAATTTTTGTAAATCCTCTTTTGAATAACCTAATTTTAAAATTATTTCTTCTGTATTTTCACCAATTTGTGGATGCGACCTTGTATCAAAATCAATTGAAGAAATCTCCAATGGATTTTTAATATGCAGAGTTTCTCCATCAACTGATTTGGATATTTTAAAGGTAATTTCTCTGTCTTTAACATAACTCTGATTAAAAGATTCTTCCAAATTCAAAACAGGTTCAACACATATATCTTCATTTTCAAATATCTTTTTCCATTCATCAAAAGTTTTTTGCTTAAATATATCTGTTAATTCATCTATTAACCTGCCCTGCTCTTCTTCTACAGTATTAAGTTTTTTCCACTCATCTTTTTCTATAACTTCACAGAATCTATTCCAAAATTTATCTTCAATAGCAGCAACTGTAAAAAATCTATTATCTTTGGTTTCATAAATATTATAACAGGCAAAACCGCCATTAAAAAGATTATCAGCTATATCAGGAATTAAATTGTCTGAAAAATATTTCCCACCTACCATTGACAGAAAAGAGAATAGCCCATCCAACATTGCAGCATCAATATATTGGGCTTTTACACCTTTTTCTCTGTTATATAAAGCAGTTAAAATACCTATTATTCCAATAATCGCACCTGCCATATCCGCAATCTGAATACCAAGAACAGCAGGTTTTTTATTTCTGCAACCTGAAAGGCTTAAAATTCCTGATAAAGCAAGGTAATTCAAATCGTGCCCTGCTTTTTTACTTAAAACTGTATTTTGACCATAACCTGTAATAGAGCAGTAAATAATATCATCTTTAATAGATTTTAAAGTATCAAAATCAACTCCAAGTTTTTTGGCAACACCTGGTCTGAAACTTTCAACAACTATATCCGCATCTTTTACAAGTTTGTAAAAAATCTCTTTACCCTTTTCTGTTTTCAAATTTAAGGTAACTGATTTTTTATTTCTGTTAACAGCAATAAAAAATACACTGTTTTTATTTTTTAAAGGCTGCCAGTTACGAAAATAATCACCTAAAAAAGGATCTTCAATTTTTATAACTTCCGCACCCATATCACCTAATAACATAGTGCAATATGGGCCAGGTAGAAGCCTTGATAAATCAAGAACTTTCAAGTTTGAAAATGGTGATTTAACTGGCATTTTTCTCCAATCTGTTATTACTGATTTTTTTTATTAATCAATTTATAGAATCTTGAAGTAATACATAAAATTACAGCTATAAAAAATAGAAAAGCCAATAAATCCCACCATCTTATACTGGAAATTGTCTGAGTGTGAAATTTACTGCTTTCAATGTTATGACATTTATTGCAGTATGAAGGATTTAAGTTTTTCTCTCCATGTGCAACAGCTCCATGGTGACAATTCAGGCAATTGGAATCATTGTATTTGTCACCAGTGAAAAATTTTTCATGTGCAGAAATTCTAAATTTTCCCCACGTCTTTTTAATGTCAGTATGGCAAGATGTACATGTATCTTTGAGATTGCATAAATTAACTTTGGAATCAGGATTATTTTTAGGTAAAATAAGATGTTTGCCATGACATTTATAACACATAAAAACACCTTGCTTTTTATTAAATAAAGCTTTTGCATGAACAGTTTTTTTCACACCCTCCATTTTATCATGACAATCAATACAATTAACAGCAGATTTAAAACCCTTGCCATGCTTTGTATCAGCATTGCTATGACAATCCGTACATCCAATCTCAGATGCATGAACACTTTGTTTAAACTGTATAGTTTCTTTTTTGTGGCATTTTGAACAATTATCTGCAAAACTAAGACTTGTAAAAAATGTTATTGTCAAAAAATTTATCATTAAAAGGAAAAATAATTTTCTCATTTTTCAACTCCTTTCTTAATTTGAGTTTTCATCAACAATTTCTGCTATATCTTTTGCATTAATTTCTTCTTCTTTATTAAATTCTTTTATACCATCACTAATCATTGTAAGACAGAATGGACAGGCTGTAGCAAACATTTCAGGGTTTTTCTCAAGTCCCTGCTTAACCCTTTCATTATTAATCCTCTCACCTATTGTCTCTTCCATAAACATTCTTCCGCCACCTGCACCGCAACAGAAACCTTTTGTTTTATTTCTGTCAAATTCCAATAATTCCACACCATTAATATTTTGTAAAATTTCTCTTGGTTCGTCATAAATGTCATTCCATCTTCCAAGATAACAGGAATCATGGTAAATAACCTTTTTGGTTAAAGATTGATTTATTTTTAATCTGCCTTGGCTTATTAATTCATTTATTAACTGTGTATGATGTATAACTTCATAATTACCGCCTAAATCTTTATAATCTTTGGCAAGTGTATTAAAACAGTGAGGACATGCTGTAATAATTTTTTTAACACCGTAATTGTTCATTGTTTCAATATTTTCTTTTGCGATATTTTGAAAAAGATACTCACTTCCTGCTTTTCTTAAAGGGTCACCGCAACATTTTTCTTCTGTTCCGAGAATTGCAAACTTGATTCCTGCTTTTTTCAAAATATTAACCATTGCAACTGAAACCTTTTTATATCTGTCGTCAACTGCACCTGCACAACCTGGCCAGAAAAGAAACTCTATCTGCTCTTTATCTTCAACTTCCGCCATTACAGGGACATCCAAACCTTCTGCCCAGTCAGCTCTGTTAGCCTGACCAACTCCCCATGGATTACCGTTGTTTTCAATATTTCTAAAAGCAAGTTGCAATTCATTGCTCATTTTACTTTCCATAAGAACAAGGTATTGTCTCAAATCAACTATTTTATTAATATGCTCTATCATCATTGGACAATTTTCCATACATGCCATACATGTGGTACATGCCCAGATTTCATCTTCTGACAGAACTTCATTCACTATACTTTCTTTTGTTTCTTCATTGTAATTTTCCATATAAACTTTTAATTTCTGAATAACTTCCTTTGGATTTAAAGGTTTTCCCGTTAAATTAGCAGGACAATTATCAGCACACCTTCCGCATCTTACACATGCATCAAGGTCCAAAAGCTGCTTCCATGTAAATTGCTCTGCATTATTAACACCAAACTCTTCCATCTCTTCCAAATCATCTGTTCTTATATATCCTTTTGGCTTTAAATTTCTAAAATATAAATTTAAAGGGGCTGTTATAAGGTGAAACATTTTTGAATAAGGGATATATGCAATTAAAAGAAGAACTATGATAAAATGTATCTGCCATATTGCATTTAATACACCAGCAGAAGCAGGGAAAAAGTGTGAAATAATTCCGCCAATTGGAGAAAATTTTGAATATTCCGGACCCATTATAGCAATCCTTGCTCCCTCGACTAAGAAACCTGAGCAGTAGATTGCAAAAATTATTATTAATGAAATATAATCTTCATTTTTAGTATCAAAACCTTTATCTTTAACTATTAGCCTTCTTACAAAAAAAATAATTGAACAAATAATACCTGACAAACCTAATAGGTCTAAAAATAAAGATAAAGTATTTGCAACTGGTTTTGACAAGGTAAAATTAGTTTGTGCAATAATTATTACAATAAATGGAATTAAACATGCATAAAAAATAAAAAAATGACTAAAACCTTGCAATTTTTCTCTGAATAATCTTGTGTGACCAAAACCTATTTGAAAAATACCTCCTGCCCTGGTAGCAGCATCATCAAATCTGTTTTCTGATTTGCCAAGCTGCCATAACTGAAACCTTTTGAATAACCCGTGACCGAAAAGAAAAATTGAAATGCTTAAAAGAAAAAGGTCGAATGCTCCTAACATAATTTCCTCCTTTTTTCATGTTAACGTTTACGTCAACGCCCATTAAATAAATTTAGAACAAATGTCAAGAAAAAAATAAAAAAATTGACATAAGCAGCCCTTTAATAATATATAAAAAAAATTAATAAGAAGTGTAAATTTACATAAAAAGAGGCTAAAATAAAAAAATTAATCATTTTGCCAATCATTGCTATCATATTAATTTTATCTCCTGAGTTTATTTTTGCTGAATTCGGACTTGATCCAAGAGGTACTGTAAATTCATTTAATCCGCATAATAAAAAAATTATTGCCCTTACTTTTGATGCTTGCAGCGGAAGATATGACAAAGAATTAATAGATTTTCTAATAAAAAACAAAATAAAGGCCACCTTATTTATTAGCGGCAGATGGATAGATAAAAATGCAGATATTTTGAAAAAATTAGCCCGAAATCCTTTATTTGAAATAGAAAATCATGGCTTAACTCACAGGCCTTTATCTATAGACTGCAAATCTGCCTACAGTATAAAAGGCACATGCTCAAAAAAAGAAGTAATTGATGAAATATTAAAAGAAGAAGCAAAAATTTACAGAGTTGCCGGAATCAAAACAAAATATTTTCGTTCCGGGACAGCCCATTACGATACTGAAGCTATAAATATTGCAAACAGATTGGGCTATAAAGTTATAGGATTTACTGTTAATGGAGATTTTGGTGCCACTGCTGATGCAAAAACTATCTACAAGCAGGTAATAGGCGCCAAACCTGGCTCAATTATTTTAGCCCATATGAACCATCCTGAAAAAAACACTTTTGAAGGTTTTAAACCTGCTTTGCTATACTTAAAGAAAAAAGGCTTTCATTTTGTAAAACTTGAAGAAGTATTGAAATAATCAATTTGAAGCGTTTAAAGATAAAGAATTTTAACGATTTTTAGGCCATACCAGGCCATTGGGGAAACTTAAATATAATTCTCCAAATATTTTATGCATCTTGTTAAACTCTTTTTTTATCCGCAGTTCAAGTTTATAAGCTCCGTATTCTGGATCAATAAAATTGTTAGCTTCTTTTATTGCTTGTATAAAATTTTCAACATGATTTGAGAGTATTGAAAATTTTCTGTTGTATTCTTTTACGGATTTTACTCCAAAAGGCGGAATTTTAAATTTTATTAAATAATTTTTAATCATAGGAATCATCAAATTAAGCTCCAAATAACGTCTTTTTTCTATTAATGGCTCAATTCTGTGCAAAACTCCATTGTGAAAATAAATCATATAATCTTCGGATGTTAACATATTAAGAGTACGATGCAATTCAAAAATTTCTGAACGTATTGGAATTGAAATTTCCTTTGACTCTTCAAATCTATGTTGTTTGGCAAGTCCATAAGCTTGCAATAACAAGCCTTTTATAACAGACATTCTACCAAAAACAACCTCCTCAGCACCCTGTTTTATGGCTTGAGTTTGAAGCAGTCCCCATTTTTCAATAGCTTCTTTTAATTTTTTTAAACCTTTTTCTTGCTCTGGAAATTTTTTATAAGCAACAATATACTGTTTAAATGATAAGTTAAAAGAAGTCATATCTTTGTTATTAAAAGAAAGAAACGACAACTCTGCGCCTGAAATATTTCCCGTTATAAAAATAATAAATATAATTAAAAATATTGAAAATTTTCTATACATAATCTCCCCTCATTTAACCTATTTATACTTATTTCTTAAAGGAATCTTTGTAATTTTTCCTGAACCTGTTTTAGGCAATGAATCAACAAAATCTACTGATTTTGGAGCTTTATAGGAAGCAATTTTACTTTTTACAAATTTAATAATATCTTCTTCCGTTACTTGCATACCAGGCTTTAACACAACAACAGCCTTAACCATTTCACCCCATTTTTCATGAGGCACTCCAATTACTGCAACTTCCAATACAGCAGGATGCTCATAAATTACATATTCCACTTCAGTGGAATAAACATTTTCTCCGCCTGTTACTATCATATCTTTTTTTCTGTCAACAATATTAACATAATTTTCTTTATCAACAGTAGCTAAATCACCAGTTTTAAGCCAGCCATCCTCTGTAAAAGCCTTTTTGGTTTCTTCTTCATTTTTCCAATAACCTGGCGTGACAATATCTCCTTTTACTATAATCTCTCCAACCTCTTTATCATTTTTTTCAACTTCTATTCCGTTATCTCTCACAACCTTCAGAGAAACTCCAAGAAATTCTCTCCCTGTTCTTGATTTATAATTTAATTGTTCATTATAAGGAAGATTTTCAAGATGTTTTTTTAAAATAGAAACTGTTAAATAAGGACTTGTTTCTGTCATTCCATAAGTCTGAATGTAGTCACATCCGAATTTATTAATTATTTTTTTTACCAAGTCAGGAGCAATGGGAGCTCCACCGCTTAAAATAACTCTTAAACTTGAAAGATTATACTTTTCAAGGTCAGAGAAATTAATAAGCATATTCAACATTGTAGGTATCATATTGCTGATTGTAACTTTTTCATTTTCAATTAAATTTAATACTTTTTCTTCTTTAAAATCAGACACCATTGTATGTTTTGCCCCTGCTGCTGTAAAAGCAAATGTTGCCCATGCATCAGCAAGATGAAACATTGGAGCAGCATGCAACCAGTTGTCACTATCTTTAATATTAAATTCCGCAATAGCAGATATGGCATGTGTGGTAACATTTTTATGCGTAAGCATAACCCCTTTAGGTTTTCCTGTTGTCCCACTTGTATAATACAAATGAGCTGTATCTGTATCAGACAAACTGACATGCAAAAAATCAGAATGAATATCTTTATAAATATCTTCAATGTATATTCCTTTCAAAAAAGCAGGAATCTTTGAAGCAGTCCAAATAATTTCAGACAAAATATCTTTAATTGGCTCAAGCTGTTTTAAATATCTTTGACTTGCAATTAAAAGTTTTGAAGTTGAATTTTCCAATATAAACTTAATTTCATTTGAAGATAATCTGACATTAATGGAATTGAGTATTGCACCGCACATGGAAGCTGCAAAATATGCTTCAAAATAGTAATGGCAGTTATAATGAATAATGGAAATAACATCACCTTTTTTTATACCTTTTTCTTGAAAAAATGCTGCTAATTTTACAATTCTATTGTATACTTCTTTATAATTTAGCCTGTAATCGCCACAAACAACTGCCTCATTCTCAGGATAAAGTTTATTTGCTTTAATAATAAAATCATGAATCAGCATTTAGGCATACCTCCCAAAATTAGTTCAAAATTCAAATAATCAGATAATTACAACTAAATCTAATATTCTATTGTATTGACTAACAACTATCTTCTATTTTTTTCATAAACATTCTTTTTAAAAATATAAAAGTCCCTGGAATCATAACTATAATGTCAAAATATAAATGAGGATAAAACAGGAGCACACCGCAAACAGACATAATAGCTCTCTCTATTTTTGATAAGTTTGTTCTCAAAAAACCGGTTGAGCCTGCAGTTAAAAAAACAATTGCGATTACTGTAAGAGCAAATCTCAAACCTATTATTCCAACAGCATATAATCCGTGATAATTTTCCAATATTGGGACAATAAGTGTTCCTGTCCCGAAATATGAGCAAATAAATGATAAACCTATAAGATATTTCGGCAAAGCTACAAGTGCTGAATATATTCCTGTTTCAATAGGATTTGTGCCAAAAACAGAAGATGCTGCATAAACAGATAGACCCACAGGAGGAGTAACTTCTGCTAAAACTGCATAGTAAAACAGAAACATATGCGTTGCAAGAAGTGCTGCATTCTCAGGTATTCCTGCTGCTATTGCCAATTTCTGAATTGCCGGTGCAGTTAAAGCAGATGTAAGTACATAAGTGGCAACTGGAGGCACTCCCATGCCAAGAACCAAACTGAAAACTGCTGTAAAAAGAAGAGCAAATAAAAGATTGCCGTGAGAAACTATTGTTAAAAATTGAGAAAATTTTGAAGCAAGACCTGATGTAACCATAATCGTCATAACAATATTTGCACACACAACAGCAACACCTATATGTATGAGGCTTTCAAAACCTTTTGCAAATCCTATAAAAACATTTTTCACCGGAGGTCTTAATTCTTTAGCAAGATATGCAATTATTATAAAGGAAAAAATAGCAAGAACTACAGATATATTTACTGCCAATCCTCTGTAAATAAAGAAAATTATAAGAATTATCGGTATAAAAACATAACTGTTTTTTAATGCATATTTTCTGTTTACATGCTTTGCAACTTCAATTGGTTTTAATTTCTCCCTATGAACATAGAAATCATTGTAAAGCCATATCCCAAGAAGATATAAAAGCATTGGGCCTAATGCCATTATAATAATTTGAGTATACGGAATTGATAGAATTTCTACCATTATAAATGAAATAGTACCCATTATTGGAGGAGTTACATAGGCAATAGACCCAACAGTGGCAACAATACCAGCACCTATTAAACGGTCATATTTAGCACGAGTGTAAAGGTCTTTTGTTATAGTGGCAACAAATTGGGTATCAGCTGCACCAGAACCTGAAAAAAGCCCCATAAAAACTCCCAAGATACTTGAAACTCTCCCAGGAGAAGCAGGACTTTTTCCAACCATTGTAAGAGCAATATTGGAAATAACTCTTCCAAATCCAAGTTCTGCTATAACTGCTCCGAGAGTTGTAAAATATACAAGATACTTTAATGAAACACCTGTAATAACTCCAAACAGTCCAGCTTCTGTCTCGCAGTAAAGTTTTCCAAGAACCATATCAATATCAAAACCCGGCCCTGCAAAAGTACCTGGAATTATATCTCCGTATACATTGTAAAGAATAAAAAAGAGAACAAGTATTGGCAAAACTGAACCTGAAGTCCTGTAACTTAATGCAAGCACAAGATATACTTCTCCAAAAGCCATTACAAGATCAAAAGGTTCAGGCATAATCGCTCTGTAAATTAAAGAATTATAGTTAATAATCATATAAAATGTTGGTAAGAATATCAGAATTGCTGCCAGAATGTGAAAAAAATGCAGTTTTTTAGGGAAAACAAGAGGTAAAATAGTGACACACCAGAAAATAACAGTATAAATTTTATATTGAATAGGTATATCTATGTTAAAAAAAGCATATAATGGAATAATTGACAAAATAAAAAATATAATACCTCCAACTGTAACCTTCTTATCTTCCTTGCCTTTATCAAAAATAATCAGGTACCCTGCAAGCAAAAGAAAAAATACATGAATAGCCCTTTTTACCTGAGTAAGATTAAAAATAGAAATATGGTAATTTGATAACGGTGTAAAAGGGTGAATTACAACATAAATATGATAAAATGTGGCTATTAGCAAAATTGTAAAAATAACTTTTTTTAGAAAATTTTCTCTGGTGGCCATAATACCTCCAATGTTATGCAGCTATTTTTTACTTTTGTTGAAAATTTACCAATACTAATTGTAATACCAACCACAGAACAATAAAAAAGTTTTCTTTTTTTTTCTCTTTTTAAAAAATTGTTAATGTCATAAGTGCCTGAAGTATAATAATTCTCTGTTTTTTCATCTGTATCCATTTGAAAATGATTAAAATAGTCTGATACATCAAATAAAATTTTAACTTTTCCACCAGTTACAGAATTGGTAAATTCAACCTTACCTTTATCCCATGCCCACAAAAGTACAACTTTTTCAAACTGATCAGTTGTAATTTTCACTGGCCTTATATAAATAAACAAAAAAGAAAACAAAAAAATAAAAAAGAGGGTAATTGCTACCCTCTTTTTATCTTTAGTTAAATAACCCATTGCAATTACTTAATTGCACCAATTTCTTTAAAATATTTTATAGCTCCTGGGTGAAATGGAATAGTAGTTTTACCAACAAATTTTGCTGTATTTTCTGCAGTTGTAAGTTTGGCTGGTTTTATAGCTCTATGCAACTGCTTGAGATTCGAAAATACTGCTTTAACTATATCATAAGCCATTTTGTCTGGCATACAAGCAGGTGCAAGCACTCTGTTCCAAAATCTTATTGTAGATGCGTCTTTTGATGAGCCATAGGTTGATGCAGGAATAACACCTGGTTCTGCTAAACCTGGAAATTTTTTATCAAAAAACTTAACAACATTGCTATCTTTAGGTATCATAACAAATGAGATTTTTTTGCCTTTTCTTTTTAAAGTAGTAGCAAGTTCAACAATAGAACCTGTTGGAATACCACCTGACCAGAAATATGCGTCAATTGTGCCATTTGATAGAGCTTCTGCAGATTCTTTTGCACCTAACTTCTCCCATTTTTTGAATGAGCTTGGATTAACACCTGCAGCTTTTAATACAAGATTAGCTGTAAACTCTGTGCCAGAACCAGGAGCACCAGTTGAAACTCTTTTACCTGCTAAATCTTTAACTGTTTTTATACCTGTATCTTCTGTTGTAACAATTTGTAAGTAATTTGGATACATAAGCCATAAAATCCTTGTAGGAGCCGGCTTACTTTTAAATTTGGGATGAATCCCTTTGTATGCAACATAAGCTGAATCTGGCAATGATAGTGCACAAAAATAAAGATTTTTCTTTGGATTAGTTTTGTCTCTAACAAGAAGGTTGTTATCAATTGATGCAGCTGTTTGGATAGCTGTAGCCTGATAAGGAGTATTTTGAGTTATAATAGCTCCAACCTGAGTACCATAGTAAAGATATACACCACCAATACCACCTGTTGTAAAAATAACTCTTACCCTTTTTGCATGGGTTGCACTGATACCTGTAAAAAGAAAAAATACCATTAAAAAAGCTGTTAATAACTTTTTCATTTTTTCCCTCCTTTTTAAAATCTTAAAGAAATATTGTTTTATTTTAAAACAAATACAGTTTTTGTATACAATATTTAATAACACACTGTTATATATTTTGTCAATTATATTTTAACTTTCAGTCGTAGATGGACAAAAAGATATTGACCAGTT